>JAKVOA010000002.1:0-297500 GCA_022483045.1 Oscillospiraceae bacterium
TCCACGTGGCTCGACTGCTTCTAATTGATGTCGCATATCCACCGGAGACTGCTGTTTGTTCGCGGGAATTTATCCAAGGGTAAAAATGGCTCCAAAAAGGCGAAATTCACACCTCGTCCGTTCGAGAGAACAAGTCTAAGGGACTTCCAGTACCTATTATAGCATCTACAGCTATTCCGCAATCGTCTCAAGAGTGCGGCTTTCGGAAATAAGTCCAGATTTCCATCGTCTCAACCCTATAACTTGCCTGCAGAAGGCGCTGTGTCTGAGTCTCGTTTACATGACAAGATGCTGAAATTTCCCTCTCCAAATGTAATTTACAAGGCATAAGACAAAATAAGAAGTTTATTTTAGCAACTTTCGTTTCTGCTCTTCGAATTCTTCTTTTGTAATAATTCCATCATCCAGAAGCTTCTTGAATTTCATTATCTCGTCTGCTGTACTCATGTTTTGCACAGGTAGCGTAACAAAATAGCTTAGAAATATCTGGCTCACGAATTTTCTGCCAAATTTTTGTCTTGACAATCGAACCATTATAGTGACTGGATGCCGCCGGACGAATATGAAAAATGCTATCAACGTAAAATCAGCAAAGAGCATAAAATGGCCAGTTGAGCACCGGGAAACCTCATTTTAATTTGTGCTAAATCTTGACATAGAACCATTATACGTCCGTAGAAATGACTGCTCTTAAATCATTAATAGGGGCGCCTTCAGCCGTCGCCCAAAATTTCCATCAATTAGTAGATCTTCCGGCCACAATATGTAATGGTCAAGCGTTTTTGTAACACTGCTGTCTAAATTGACTCAATCCATACTTTGTCTCATAAGGCGTCCGATAATCGTTGTACGAATGAGGGCGAATCTGGTTGTACCAAACATAGGCGTACTCTGAAACAGCATATGTCAATTCTTCATCGGTTCGGAAATTAAAGCGATGAATCAATTCTGCCTTAAAAGTATTGTAATAGCGCTCCATCGGAGCATTGTCATAAGGACATCCTGCGGCGCTCATGCTCTGCGTGATGCCGTGTTTCTGGCAATAACTGATGAATTGAATGGAAGTGAACTGGCTTCCCTGATCGGAATGTAATATCAAATTCCGGGGTTTCTTCTTTTGGGAATGAAGGGCTTTTTCAAGAGTCCTGATTGCTAAATCACTCGTAATCCATTTGCCGGTTTCACTTGCAATCACGCTGCGGTCATATAAATCAATCATGGTACAGTTGTAACGCAGGGAACCGTTCGTAAGAAAAACATATGTAAAGTCTGTACACCAGACTTTATTGGCTTTGTCTGCCACAAAGCTGCGGTTTAACAAGTTTGGGAAAATTTTGTGGGCGTGTCCTTTTTTGGACCCAGGGTGCTTACGGCGACAAACATACTGCAGATGAAGCTCTTTGTTCATATATTTGTGAACCGTAGTTTTGCTCAGAAATATGTGTTCTCTTGCAAGGAAAATACGCATGCTCCTATAGCCAAGGATTCCACCAAATTCATGATAGGTATCCTTGATTTTACGGCAAATCTCGTTTTTTCTGGCATAATAGATGGCTTTGGCTTGCTTCAGATAATTGTAGTATGCGTTCGGAAATATTCCCATTCGTTTTAATAACCAATGAATTCCGAATTTTCTTTGATGTTTCTCGATAAATCGATA
Source organism: Oscillospiraceae bacterium (assembly GCA_022483045.1). NCBI lineage: Bacteria > Bacillati > Bacillota > Clostridia > Eubacteriales > Oscillospiraceae > Oscillospiraceae bacterium. Next base: position 1,661 of record JAKVOA010000002.1, read on the forward strand.
TGCCACTAATCGATTTCCTTCGCAAAGAATGCCGCTGCTTTTTTTTAAAAAGTCATTTTCCTTTTCAGCTTCTGCAAGTTTCTAACGAAGTTGTCGAACTTCCTGCATTAATTCATTTTCGGTCTTTGCGGCATCATTTGTTTGGCATTCTTCACGGTAAGCGCGAATCCAGTTTGAAACAGTGGCGTAACAGATTCCATATTTGGCAGCAAGACTGGCAATTGTGCGGCCGTCCTAAATATGTAGCTTTACAACTTTCTTCTTGGTTTCCTCAGTTATTGTTTGCATGGCGTACTCCTTTTCTAATAGATATTGTAATCCATTAGGCAGGACCGTTACAAGTTCACTATACAACTACATCCCTGCTATAAATGAATCCTTGTCGAGAAGCAATTACCATCAATACCTTATACACAATTTCACGTTCCGTCATAACTTCTCCTTCGCGTTGCAAAAGTGTGTATCGCTTTTATTGTAATCATATTTGTTACATCGTAACTCCTTTGGCAGTTAGCCGGAGCTTTAATTTCTTGAGTGCTTTTGATTCTATTTGCCTGCTCCGCTCTCTTGTAACACCGAGCATACCACCAACTTCTTCTAATGTTTTCTCTTTTTCATCAGTAAAACCATATCTCTCACATATAACCTGTTGCTCTCGAGGTTTTAACCCCGCAATCACTTCCTCGATTTCATCCCGAAGGAAACTCCCCTCCATTTCATCGAAAGGATCCTCCTTATAAAAGCAATCCCATTCTCTTTCGATGGAATACTCCTCATGTTTTTCACAGGCATCAGTGTTTTTCAAAAACATTGAATATGTCTCATCCAGAGATTCCATCGGCAGGCATTGATTGATCACATCCTCCGCTTGCTCTTTAGTACAGCCAAGCTTTGTCTGAATTAGAACTCGTGCCTCTTTTGATTGCATCAGATCGTCCCAATCTAAATAACCGAGAGCTTTTAATATCGGATACATTGTAAAGTATTGCTCTTTTTTATGAACAGAATAATATATTGTTGCGCGTTGCGAAGGCTGCGTTCTTGATATGTTCTGAAAAATCCACAGGGAAGCGTAAGATCCAAATGGTCCACTTGAATCAGGATCATATTTATCTACAGCATAAATCAAACCTAAGCACGCTTCCTGCAGCGTATCTGCCATTTCACAATCAAATTGCTCCACCCTCTGCAGGGCGATTCTAACAGCAAAACGCAAATGCATTTCAATAACCCGCTGCCGGGCATACAGATTTCTTTCCTGAACCTGATATTTCAGTTGATCCATTTCATGGGTTTGCGGAGGTTTGATATTTCTTATTTCAGAAATAAAAGGTTCAAGTAGCGGATCAATCTCAATAACCCGATCAAACACAGCATCATAGTCACACTGCGCATAATCATCGATGCCATCATCGTCATTGTCTCGCGCTGTAGCCGGCGCTGAATCATAAACTAATATCCCACGAGTAGTAATCATATTAGAAAGCCAATCAACATCCTGAATGGGAAGTGACCACTTATCAGCACTATTCATGATATCGTCGAAGAGTACATATCCTTGCTGCTCTGACAAATTAACCAGGTGCTGATAAGCCTGTTCTCGATTGTCACCTTCCATCAAATCCTCACCTACTTACTTCTTCATACACAACCGCAAGATATCATCGCTATTGATTTTGCTGTTGAACCGATCCTGAAATTCCTTGATAAATTCAAATAGGCGATTTACAAATGAGTCTAGATCATTCGACCCTTCAATCAGTTTTTCATAAAGGACATCCACGCCACCTCTGACATAACTGTCAAAGCGTTTCTCATCTGTAGGGTCTTCTCCCATGTTTCTGAAAGCCTTATTGATTCGCTTTTCTTCATCTGGTTCATAATTGGCATCAAGCAACATGATAAGGCGGAAATTGAATAAAAGCTCCTCACTGGAATAAATCACCCTATCACCCATGACGTTCTGGCTATAGACCTGACCCGTTTCCGGATTCTTGGAGTCATCTACGTCAGCAATTCTCCCATAAAGGAATCCAATCAGCGGAGCATTCGCATAAACATCAACATTACGGTCAAACAGCTTCGCTTTGCTAATCTCATCAAACACTCCTGTCAACTGATCCACTCGAAGAGCATGCCTACCCTTAAACCTGTATTGTTTATCAAACATTGCGCTCCTCCTTAAATCAGTACTGTTTCAAACTCATTCTTTTTATCAAACTGGTGTCGGCTTCCAATTCGATCTCCCATGTATTCTTCAGCTAGTTCACCGTCAGTATCTTTAATAAAAATTATGACCTGCTCCGCAGTTTCCGGAAGTGCCTCACAAACTGTCTTGATTCTCCTTTTGTCAAATGCAGAAAGTGGTGCATCCATTACCAGCGGATAAGGTTCTGAAGAGAGCAGTTTTGCATCTTCATCCGTTGCATTCCGGTTTTCTCTAGCCATTTTGATGATAGCCGTGATGAATGCAAAGATTACAGAAATGCTTTGAGCCGTCGAAGTTTCAACATCGCCTTCGTAATCGTTAGCCTGAACCGTGATATGGTACTTCGAATCAATAGTCAGTGACAGATCGCCTTCATAGATCTGCTTGAATATATCATTAATTGTATTCTGCAGCCTCTCTCTAATCTTTGTCTCACTTGCCTGATAGACATTTTTAAGTTCATCATAGATCCGTTTAGCATAAGTCAGATACATCTGAGTCTTTTTATTAGATTCATCAAGAAGAGTCAGATTTTGACGTTCAGAATCTGCATGGTCCATTTCTTTTTCAACGCCACCACGCTCTCGATTCAAGCGGTCGCGCTCTGCATTACTCTTGGTAATGGTATCATTGCAAATCTGAATTTCATTGTTGATGGCTCGAACCTTCTCCCTGACATCTCCGCCACTGAGTTTTGCCTCAATAGCATGCAGTTCATCTGTTTTATCAGTAATATCATCTGTCTGCATGCTGATAGTGGCCAGATTTTCCTGTATCTGCGTAGGAAGGTCTGTAAGCTTACCAGCCCTAGTCTTTGCTTCCTTTTTGAAATCAGCGACAGTCGTGCTAATTGACTGCGGAGGAAGATAATTAATGAGTTCTTTTACCTTATTGTATGGTACAGATCCCTCGTCAAGATGTGTCCCGCAGATGCAGACTTTACGGCGCAGAAGATACTCTATGGTCTTTTGATGCATATATGGAATATCTTTGCCTACAAAATCGTGTTCGGCCAATAATTCCAAGGCTCTTTTCATAAGTGAAAGTGAGATGAAAGAGCTCATTGAAGAATTAAAATCCTTGCAAATTGCCTTGTAGACATTTGCCCGCATATTAACAATGCCGCGTATCTCTTGCTGTAGCTTTTCTCTTTCCTCCTGAAGTTTTTCTCCCTCTGAATACTGTTTAATCTCCGTTGTCTTTTCTGACCTTCTGGTCTGCGCAGCTGCGATCTGAGAATCCAATTCTTCAAGCCGGGCATCGATCTCTTCAAGCCTGGCCTTACTTTTTTCTATGACTGCAGTATATTCCTCAATCTTTTTATTGCTTTTGCTATTAAATGATTTCTCATAGCTTCCTATTACACTGAGACTGCTACGCGGATTAAAGTGATTGATAGCACTTATCATCGCATTTAAACCGAGCAGCCCTTTTACAGCTTCGGCAAAATCAGTGGCCTTCTTCCCCGTAGATATATCCTTACTCATCTTTTCGATGCGCTCTCCATCGAAGAAGAAATACCGTGACAATTCTTTCGGTAAAATCTTTTTTATTTCGAGCTCGCACTGCAATTTTTTGATAAAAGAAGTATTGCCACCGGCATCTTTCATTTCAATATCAAAGACCGTGTTATCACCTTTGATATTGTTGGCATAATCTTTATGATAAGTCTGCTCCCGGATAAGCTTATAATCTACATCTCCGTGATGGAGGCTCAGTGTTACCCGGACTTTTTCTTTCCTACCTGGAGTCATCTCCGATGCAACAATCTTATTGAGGATTATCTTATCTGAAAATTCGGTCTCTCCATACATGCACCAGAAAAACGCCTGAGCAAATGTCGTTTTACCGGTTCCATTTTCACCGATGATAATAGTAACATTTTTCCCATTTTCACCTTGGGCAAAATCTATGGATTCATTTCGGAACTGGCGGAAGTTTTCGAGCTTTATTGATTTAAGCAGCATTGCACTTCCTCCTCGATCTTCTTCTTAATCCACGTGACCATCTGCGTATCACTCATGGTTCTTGTCTTCAGATTCATGTTCTCTTTGATGATGATGGCGCGTTTTAAGCGTTCTACCGCTTTATCATCCACATGAATCTCGCCGATATCACTCATAATCCTCACCCTCCTGTTCTGTGTCTGCATCATTCAAATGGTAAACTTCTTCTATTTCCCAGATTAAATTGTTCGCTTCCATCGAATTCATTGCCAGCCTGCCAAATTCCTTGATTCGGGCAAGTTCATTTTTAACTAGCGTTTTATCTCTATTGGCCTGCTCGACCGTCAACCCTGAAACAGCATCCAACGGTCTTGGAAGAGTTACGAAATCATATATTTCAGCAAACGGTTTATTCGGAGCTTTTCTCAAAACCCTTCCTCGGCGTTGAATATATTCCTTTGGATTCGTTGTGCTAGCCAAGATGAATGCCGTCCGTATTCCAGGAATATTCACACCTTCATCAAGACACTTGATGGCAACTATCGCCTGTAAATCATCTCCTCGCTGAAAATGTTCTTTGATGAGTGCACGTTGTTCCATATTTTCTTCGGATGTAAATCGAGCTACACTCATTCCGAGTTCATTCCCGAGGATTTTTGTAACAGCTTCAATCTGTCTGATATCGCTTTCATCATCCGGAGTATTGTCAGACTCATCAACAATTCGAGTTGCTCCGCAATAAACCAGAATATTATGGTCGTTCTTATATGGCTTAATCACTTCTCTCAAGGCGTCCAATTTCTGCACCGCGCCGGCCACTACCCTAGACCGTTTCAGAGCAAAAATTTCTCCGTACTTATTTAGCTTATATTTTCCGTCTTTTCCCTTAATCAAGCATTTGGACATCTCATAGGACAACTGCTCATATGATTCCAGTTCAATATCGCTTAGATAAACCAGTACAGGATAATATTTATACGGCGTAAGCTTGTCTTCATCGATGGCCCGTTCCAACGTGTACTCTATACACTTTTTCCCGAAGAAGTTATATAAAAGAGCCGTGCCCTCTTCATCGCGATGACGATTGAGTGTTGCGGAAAGAGCCAGGCGATAAGTAAATCTATCGTCAAGCAGCCGTGCATAAGACCTCGCGCCAAAATTATGGGCTTCATCAACAACAAGCAGTATCGGAGTTTTTATTTTACTAGTCTGCTCTTGAAGGAACTTGTCCGTAAATGTCGCATTCGTGCAAATCAAGCAAAAGAATCTTTTATCACTGCGGATTTTCTGATCAAGCACTGCCTTTGAAAGACGTTTTCTCCAATCCTTATGTGCCGGGTCCCCATAGGCAACAATAGGATTCATATTAAATCGCTTAATATCCTTCACCCACTGTTCTACTAGATGCTGATATGGTGCGACTATAATCACCGCGAGCTCATCGTCAAGATCCTCAGACAGTTTGGAGATGGCCCCAAGGCCGGTATAAGTTTTTCCCGTACCTGTAGCCATATCAAAAATTCCTCTGCAATTTTCTCCTACCCAAACTGAAATAGCTTCTTTCTGGTAATCGTGAAGAGTTACATCATCCGGGATTCTGGCACCGACAGGCTTCGGATCCGGCTGTTTTCTGCTTCCTCTGAAAGCATTTATGTATCCATTCATTCTTCTATAAAACTGTTCATTATCAATATCAAAATCCGGTTCTTTCCGACGATATTTTTCAATCATTGCTTCCGAAATTTTCGGAAATTCCAATACTTGCAGACTTGGCTCTACGTTATTCCACATAGAATAAAATGCATTTTCTTTTAGCTTTACTCGATCTGTTTCCTCTCCCCTCCAATCACAAAAGACATCTATCGTTTCGTAATTAATTGCCATGGCGGTCATCGACTCATTCATAGATCCAGAAAAAGCAACGCGATTTCCATCTTTGTCTTCAATAATTCCCATTTTCTCATGGTACATTCCGAGATCATGATTATTATCTGTATACGCAATTCGGATATCCATGACTCCATCAGCAATCAGATTTGCCAACAGATTCAATCTTTCCATGGAAAAATAATCTGTGTGCTCATCAGAAAGCTGTCTCAAAAGTGCTACCTCAATGACCTTATTTCGATTCTCATACCCGGTCTTGATTGCACCAATATCTTCTTCAGAGAGATATGGGGAAGCAATTATTTCGATTTTCCCTCCGTTTCTGGCCATATCTCCTATTCCTTTGGAGATTTCAACCAGTGAGGACGATGAAAAGAAGCCCACTGCGCGGCGATAGGATGTTGCCTCGTGTAAGAGTGGAAGGTAGAAGTCCTGAATTACATTGTCTATCAGTGAGCGGTATTCGCTTTTTATGTACTGATTTTTTAAACTCATTACGCACCTCCTATAATTCCATCTCGATATAATCCAAGGCCTGCTTCAATTCTGTAAAATCTTTTTCTGCAGTAAAATAGTTCACGCTGAACCGAATTGTACCTGCCGGATATGTTCCCATGAACTGATGTGCAAGAGGAGCACATTGCAACCCTGTCCGCACAGCAATATGGCACCGATCAAAAATCGGTCCAGCACTATCACTGCTGATTCCATCTATTAGAGCAGAAACGATTCCTACATATTTGCATCCAGGTCTGCTTCCAACGATTTTAATAAAGGAATACCTCTCAAGCAGATTGATCAACCTTTCCCGATGTTCCTGCTCCTTCTCCCACATTACTTCTATGGTTTTTCCCCTTTCCCATTTCAACGCAGCGTTCAATCCGGCAATTCCAGAAATATTTAATGTACCCATCTCATATTTCTGAGGAAGGCTTTCCGGCATATCCTGATTTGCGGACTCATAACCCGTTCCTCCGAAGAGTATCGAAGGAAATTTCACAGATGGATCCATAACAAATCCAGAAATTCCTGTTGGTCCATACAAGGTCTTGTGTCCGGAAAAAACAGCAAAATCTATAGTTGACAGGCCAACATTCAGATCTACCAGCCCCGCTGTCTGCGCCATATCTACAAGGGTTATGGCATTATACTTCTTCGCAAGTGCAAATATCTCTTCTACTGGTGCAACCAAGCCAAATACATTGCTTGCGTGGCTGATAATGACAAAGTCAGGCTTCACCGCATCAAACTGGTACCGAGTGCGTTCCAGATCGTATTCCATTCCTTCCGAAACCGTCAGTTGCTTTACCTTAATTCTGCCTTCCTTCTCAAAATAATGAAGCGTACGCGTTACGGCATTATGTTCAAACGGACTGATATAAATATTCGCAGCGCCGTTTTTAATAATACCCTGAATGATCAAATTCAATGCAATGGTCGCAGTCGGCTCAAACACCACCTGTTTTGCTGGACAATGAAGAAGTTCCTGTATTAATATCCTTGTCTCGCCTATCAAGGCACCGGCGCTCTGGGCCAGTTTATAATTTCCTCTGCCAGCATTTGCTCCGGAAGAACGATAAAACTCATCCATTTTCTTGTATACGCATTCCGGCTTAGGATATGTAGTGGCCGCATTGTCAAAATACGCCATGCATTCGCCTCCCTCAACACATCTTTCTTAAAATATCCATAAGGATCTGCCGCTTCTCCTGTTCCGGAATTGAATACCCCATAGAATCAATTTCAGACATAATGGAGTTATAAAGCAACTTTCCCTTTTTACTCGGCTCAACCCTATCAAAGCGTTTTATCTCTGATGATCCATCATCCGACCGAAAATGAATCTCATATGCGCTGGTGGTACTTCTAGAATCGCTAGTAGTTTCCCCACTGTGAAATGCCTCAGCCGTCTTCCGATACATATTCAGATTCTCGACAAACCTGTTTTCTGTATCATCATCCCAATCTTCTACACGAAGATCTGTGGCGACTTTTACCAATCGTGAAATGAATGTGCTTTCATCATTCGTTACATTCTTAAAAAGTCCCAGACATTTATCAGTACCATCTTCAAACAGCTGTTCAAAAGCATGCTCATCAAGTGTTTCACACCAATCTTTGATTACCGATGCCAGTGACATTCTTTCCAGATTTGCTCTGTTTGATGCGATGGAAAAAATATTCTTCGTTTCTCCAATCAACCGTTCTTTTAAGTTCGAAACAGCCAAGTCGTAGAACTCTTTCGCCTTCTGAATATTCTCTGTAAGCCCTTCATTAAATTCCTTATACCCAAACGCTTCAGGAAGTTTCTCAAAAAGCAGTTCCTGGCCGCTGAGATTTTGCTTCAAAAGCTTTATCATTTTTTGATATCTAGCGTCAACCCGTTTTCCCTCGAACCCTCTTGTCTCTTTCGAGAACTTCGGCAGCGCCAAATACCATCTCTTCATTGCCAAGGCAACATACTCATACGCGCTAAGATTTTGCTCCGCTTCTATAACATATCGGCTGAACATCTTAGCAATTGCATTTACAAATCGCTGCTTTTCCGGATTCCAATCAAGAAACTCAAGCTTATATTCTGATGGAGCAGAATTGATTGCCTGAAGGGTATCTGCCGTTATTGGCACCTGTCCGAACTCATTCTGAAGAATGATGTCTTCATGAAATTTATTGAAGACAGCAGCGATATAGATTGGTATCACTCCATTACGAAGCCCGATATGATATTTGGGAGATACCAATTTCTCATACAACTGTGTGAATGAAACCTGACCACTCTTTTTTGCATTCATAACAAAAGTAACGATAACATCAAGTACATTCTTCATCTTATCGTCTGAAGGTGACAGGTTTACCCTAGTTCCCAATTCGTCATCAATCAGCACTTCCTTTCGAAGCAAAGTGCTACGCATGATTGAAACTTCCTGTCCTGTTCCTGTAAGTCCAAGATTCGGTTCAAGTTTATTTCGAAGCAACCCAGCAATAATTTTGCTCCGGCTGGTGTTCGCCACAGAAGTGATCTCATTCTTGTTAATTGCTTCATTATTAATAATGGGTGTATCTGAAAAAACTTTATCGCAAATCTCAGAGGCCAAGCCAGTAAGTGCCGTCTTTCTCAGAATATTCCGCTCTTTCCCGCCATATATATAGAGAGACTTATATCTTTCCGGGTGAGTGTACCCGCTGATAAAGCTGTTGATTACTTCTCGCAGATCCTCGTAGACAACCTCATACTCTTCAAATAAAACAGAATTTTCTTTCGAATCATCTCGAAGGATTTTGACCGCTTCAAATTCTTTCAGAGTCTGCCGGATTTTTGCGACACGTTTGGGAATGATAAAAATACATCTTTCTACACCCTTGCTGGATGTAAGTATTTTTTCTCTAACCGACTTCAATGATTCATCGTTTTCCGGAACAATAGCATAAACTACACCATCTGCTCGTAATGTTTCAGATTTCTTTTCCCAGTCAATATCTCCTTCAAGTTCCTGCTCTTCCACGAATTCGAACTCAAAGTAGCGAATCATTTCCTTTTCATCATTGTATTTGGAAGGATACAGGTAATTATCAACGTTTGAAGCATTCAAAGCTTCTTTCATGGAAAAGCTTGATTCCAGAGAAGCAACCGTGTCAGCAATCTTCTGTTCAACATCAACTCCGGATGATTGTTTCAGTTTCAAATAGCCGTTGCTCTGCTTGAGATATATGACATATTCATCCTTGATAAGATGTTCGATGGCAGCATCGATTTCATCTGTAGGATATTCCATACCAAAGATGCCTACCAACTCTTCCTTAATTGGCTTTAGCTTGTCGAATTGCTCAAGCATGTAGATCAATGAGATCGTTTTCACAATCTTACTTTCAAGTTCATTGTCTTTGATCTGCTCCAGAATCATCATCGTAAGAATATAATTCTTATGCATCTCGCCAGTGATTGGCTCCTTCTGGAACACCGGGTTAAAGTAATCAAATATCAGATCTGGTGTGAGCAGTTTAAATCCGGGCCTTCCTGGTCGTTTAAGAAATGACGAAAGGGTTGACGGGCCTTCTGCAGATAAGAACGTGAAGAGAGTACGTTCATTCTGGGCAATTCTCTCAGACAGTCTTGGGAGTATAAAAGTCGACACAGGGTGCAATGGATAACACCCATAAATTGTAGTTTCAAGTTCGTTTTCTGCTGAGTCACTAAATAAAGCATGCTCTTTGTAGCGACTTATCAGTTCGTCAAATTTACTCTTGTTCTTCGGGTTGTCACAAAAGTCCTTCCACTCATCCGGATCTTTAATAATTACGGTAGAAATAATCTCATATGTCTGAGCAAAATTATTGTTCAAATGTATATGTTTGAAACGGTCAGAAACTCCTCGCCATCCATCAACCTTCTGCTTGGGCAGCTGATCGATATAATTCGATATTTCTTTATGGGAGATCAGCAGCAGATGCATCTGCGCATTGCCGCTTCGATTGCATTTTTCTGCAAAGTCCTGAAGCATCTTAGTATCACTTACAGATGCTGCTGTGATATTAGCTTCCAGAAATTTACTGAACTCATCGTAAACCACATATAAGCCCAAGTATCCCCATTTTTTTAAGCTCTTTGCTACACTTTCGTACAAATCAACTACATCAAAACCTACGAAAGGATTAAAGAGACTTCCTGCTGTCAATGAAGGATAAATGCGCTCAAATTCCTCATAGATCTCTACATTGTAGTCTTCAAGTTCGGAAATGAAGGCTTCTATCGGAAGGCTGATTTTTTTCTTGAATTTCTCGTATACTTCCGGATAGTTCTCCTTCCATTTCTGAATTGCTTTTACCGCTGCTTTATAATTAGTTTCAGGCATGAGGGCCAAATCATTATCATTCAAAGTCCTCTGCAAAGCGAGAAGAAATGCCTGCGGAAGGCTAGTACTGGTACCATTGATAATGACAGGAAGAATTCTATTCTTCGGGTCTGAATAATAATTATCAACCAACTGCTTCAGTTCAGGATCGGAATCAATTTTAGGTATCAGATGCACAAACAAATTCCTGTTGCGTTGCATCAATATCGATAGAATCGTAAGGACGATATGCGACTTACCCTTTCCATAGGCACCGACAAGAACCCTTGCACGCTCTGTGGAATCAGGTTTCATGCTCAGAAGAATATCCTTAAGTAGTTGCAGGGACGATTTTGTGGGTATAAAATTCTTCAGTTTATCGTCGTGATTCAAGTCATAACCAATATTCACAGAATATTGGAATCCTGACTTGACTCGTATCATCTTGCTCATGAATTTACCCTCTCAATATCGGCATAGTAATTTTCCACGCATTCTTCAAATGTTCGCTCAGAATTGATTCGTATTACATCCAACCCCGCAGTACGGATAATTTTGATTTCACCAAGTTTTTCAACTTCATGGAGGACTTCAAGCATACAAATTGAGTCCAAGTTAAATACCTTACCGATATTGCATTCTGCCGTCAGTAGCTCATTAAGCCCTATTTCTTTCCTACCCTTTGCACGATCAGATATCACAGCCATAATCACCCAAGGATTAAAACTTCTGGCTGCTGGTATAGTTTTTCTGTAGATAAAGTTGCCACGCTCTTTGCTTATGATATCTATGAGCCCAAGCTCACCAAATGGGCAGGTAATGTTATTCTCTGGTGAATCTTTAGCCGGATTGGATTTGTATTTCGGGACATAGGTGTTTATAAGGCATGTGAAATCGTCCGTAAGCGATCGTATAGCCACACCTTTTTCCCCCTTCATCTTGAGGTCATTTTGAATTTGTTCTAGAAAATCCTCCTTGCCGAAATCCTGTATGGTAAATCTATTGAAAAAGTAATACCACGAAGGTGCCATGTCCGCTTCTGTCACCAACTTGTATTGTAAAAGATAGAGCGTACCAAGTTCTTCCGTATAAGGATCATGTTCAAAAACCAGAGTTCCAAAGTCTGTAAGTGTCTGCACTCGTCTTCCCTTAGGTGGCTCATAAGTTAATCCTACCGCTTGAAGCCAGTATCGCAGTGACTTGACCATATTCGCTCCGATTCCAAGAACATCCATAGGGTTTTCTCTTTTGTCTACAAAAACATCAGGCTTCTGCGAGACATAACGCATGCCTTTGCTAAGCCACCCTTTTCTTATAAAAAATGTTTCATGGGCTCGAAACTTCGTGGCCATGTCCTAATTTCCTCCTAATCCTTCGTTCGCAGGTATTTGTCCATCATGCAGCCGCCGCGTAAATATTTGGCTGTCACGCACATTTTGCAATGCACACATTTGTTTGGATCAATGTGATAACCATCTTCCGAAATGGAAATTGCTCCGGCTTTACACAAAGACTCACATTTAAGGCACTTCCTGCATGCATTGAATTTTCTGACCTGATAGCTGACCATATGCTGTAAGCCATCATGACTTTGCACATTCATCGTGCGGACTTTCACCGCATGCTCATATCCATCCTGTTCAAATGGCTGTACCGACAAAATTGCCACATTAGATTTAACATCAAGAACAAGTACTTCATGCAGCAATTTCTGACCCAGCTCCGGTGCCACTCGTCCAAACGGAGTCAACATATTCAAAAACTCATCATCCATTGGTCGAACCAGACGATATATCTTTGCATGCTCCTCAGTTGTGCAGTTTGTAAAACGGATCTTTACATCGCCTGCCGCAGCCAGGCCATTGCCGCCCTGCCTTGCTTTCCAGGATCCGGAATCGACGTATTCCTCTGCATCGTGTTTTCCAATTTTCTCGGCAAACTTAATGAGAAATTCACGCCATTTCTTTGATTTCTCCGGCATGTATATCCTCGATAGGAACTGTGCTCTCTGGTTATTATTTGGACAGCACCAGCACCCTACCCGATCATACCCCAGACGATAGGCATCATTAAAATCAATCTTCTCAGACAGAATGTAAAGCCATATATCCATATCCTTCCAAAAGAAAATCGGCGAAGCTACTGTCTGCTGTTGGATTTTGACAGATTCCGCATCATCTTCAATCCTGTTATACTTGCTTCTCGCAACTGATTCGGATTTTCTGATTCCGTAGAAAGTCAAAATCTGCTGGTTTCGATAGAGTCCATTTATTACCCTTGTAATTGGGCCAGTCTTAAACATTGAGCAGCACCACCGCATCATGCGGGCAGGCGGCCCTATATCCTCACATACATCTTGGAAGACCTGTTCGTTGTTCTTCGCAACTTTGAATATGGCCTGCGGATGGTTCTTACGGTATCGCTCTGCATACTTAATCGTAAGCGGGAACTCAAGTGTCGTATTGCCAAAAATATGAACTAGGCTCGGATCGCTTAACGCTTTAATCGCGAGGTCAGCAGTTACCGTTGAATCTTTGCCTCCAGAAAAAGACAATACAATATTCTCTTCCGGGAACATTTCTGCTGACTTTTTTATAAATCGATGTGCCTCGTCAATTAGGTAGTCAAGTCGCGTCCTATTAGCTTCCGTGAAGGCCTGAATGTTCTTCTCAAAGTACTCGTGAGGATTATCATCCTTGTACTTCTGAAGTTGTTTAATATAGCCATCGGCATTAGCCTCCTTAAACAATTTGCTCGGCAAAGCTATCGCCTTACCATTAATGTAGTATCTATTATTTGCTGCCCATACAGAATCTCCCGCCCACTGATAGGGTTTCTTTTTCAGCAAAATCTCAATCATAAGTCTTTCCTCCGGAAATACAGGACGGATATCCGCGGTCATATATTTCATCGGTTTACCACATTGAGGACAGATTCCCTTGTCTGCCTGAGTGACTTCCTGCATCACCGGAACATGGCAGTTTTCACACCAATAAACTTCTGTTGGTATATCTCCGACTGTCTCTTCTCCGCAGATGGGGCAGTTTTTTTCATTTGTCTCTATATTGCAATTCTTACACCACACGTCATCCGCTCCTCATGACTGCATTAACCTATCCATTGGCATTTTATTCATCCTCATCACGGATACAGGTGACAATATCCTCAAGCTGGCAATCAAGAGTCTTGCAGATTTTATCAAGAACCCTCGTGGATACATCTTCTTCCTTTCCCATTGCAGCTATGGCATTTGTTGAGATATGCGCCTGCTTGTGCAGGTCTGTTCTGTTCATTTTCTTGTCAATAAGAAGTTTCCATAATTTATCGTAATTCATAGCCATTGCGATTTCCTCTTTGATTCAGATGAATGTAGCCTATACATATATTTAGTTTAGCATAATCAGCAACATCCTTCAAGATATTCTTGAATTTTTCAATATCTTCTATCTAATGTGTGACAAAGCGATTTCGATTCTGCCCACGCCAAGCATTTTCACTAGCGCATAGAAGAAGTTCAGATCTTATCATCAATTCACATAGCATATTACTGTGCGAGCAATACATGTGTAACCACATGCTGCTTTTGCAAGCTCATTTGGGAAGCCCCAAGTCTCTTGATCAGCACCGGAAACGGTGCTGGCTGCGCGTTCTTACCGAACGCTTATGATGCGACTTCATCCGATGTGATACGTACAGTTTACCATTGTTTCAAGAGCATAAGCCTGCAGATTGTACACATTTAAAAGTACATGGTGATACTGCATGGTTTTGAATCAAAATACCGTGCGCCTGGAAATTTTTTCTGTCCTACCGATGCCCTGTATGGTACACTGTTCTCAAGCAGTAATTCACTTTCGAGATTGTCATTCTCTGTCTATCACTGTGCCGATTCCGGCATCTTTTCCTGATCACATTCAAATCAAGAGGAGCTTACATGTCCGCGTCAAGAGATTTTATGTTGATCGACCGCAATTACTTCAACGTGCTTCAATCTTCAGTATTCTCCGTCACCGTTCAATCCAGGAACACTGGTCACTACTGGCACATCGTACCCTTCGAATACGTGCCCGGAAAAATCAGCTGCATCATCTATCATAACCATCACTATGGGATGGATTACCACGCCCGTGGGCACGGCGGATCCCTGCAGGATTGCCTGATTAAAATCATGAGCCATGACACTTATCAGTTGCGCAAAAACGAGGAAAGGAAGCTTCGGATTCGGGAAAGAATTGAAAACAAAAGCAGACTGTAACTGCACCGCGCCATAACTTTTGCAAGGTAAAAATGAAGCTCGGATGATCAGCGACTGTACCGACATCGGGGCAGAAACATCTGTATTCAAGCAATAGCTTTTTTTCTCTGCATCGGATCAGCATTAAATATCTTCCGATGGATAGTGGCTGTAATATATTTTCTTCACGCCCATGCTTTTCAGCCTACTTGCGCTTTCTTCAAGGACACGATTCTGGCAGTAAGGCACCTGCTCAAATGGACAGAAATCGCCGACGAATGCCGCCTGTTCCTCATCTAAAATCAGTGACACGCTATCATCGGAATGTCCTGGTGTCGGGATGATTTCGCCACTGATTCCGATCTGGCTCAGGAAATTCCTGCTGTCTGAGCAGTTCAGGAAAATCGCTTTTCTTTCATCCACAGGCGTGAAGCGGTGCCTTCTTTCCTTCTTGAAAACTGCATCCGACTGATGCACAAAATCCTTCTGCACATCCATAATTAGAAGCGCAACTCCCATCTCCATTAGATCTGCCGCTATCCCCATATGATCCGGATGGTAATGGGTGATCAGAAGATACTGGATATTCTTAATGTTGATTCTTCTGCCCTTCAGACACGCGAAGAAGACCAGCAGCGAGCCCGTCCAGTCTGTGTTAATCAAGATTTTCCTGCCGATCAAAAAACTTCTGGTTCTTCCGTAAAGCAGTTCTTCTATCATAATGATTTTATGCTCGCAGTCTCAAAAAGAGTGTCCTATAGCTTCTTTATTCGTTGCCTTCGCCATCAGCATAACATGATCATCTTCTGGTGAACAGTACTCAGAAATATGCGATTGAACGCCTGCCGTTTTCTACGCCACCGAAATCTTCCAATTCACGAACCAGAAGCCATTTTCCTCATAATACAGCTCAACCTGCTGTCCCAAAATCCGCAGACATAGCAGATTCCAGCGCCGCCTGCACGAAGGCTGGCGCACTGATCCACACGGATTTATGCGGTCGATATCGTAATCCTCTGCCGTCCTCCCAGATAAGCTTTAGCGGCTTCATCTTGCCGTCAGAGGAGAAGTCGGCGATCACCTCCTCGACAGCTATATCTCCTGCGCGTGAGAACTCAGCATCACGCCGGGGCGGTCTGGACCTAGCATATCAACTCTGCTGCCTGATCAACATCGTGAACATTGGCTGCGGTTGCCGTAATGGTATGGATATATCCTGTTCCCGCGTCCACGCCGGCATGCATTTTCATGCCGAAATGCCACTGATTTCCCTTTTTGGTCTGATGCATTTCCGGGTCACGTTCGCGGGAAGCATTCTTGGTTGAGAAAGGCGCCGCAATGATGGTGGCATCCACAATGGTACCGCCATGTATGATTCTACCGCACTTTTCAAGCCCATTTTTGATTGCATCAAAGTACAGTTTACCGATTCCGTTTTTCTCAACTAGATGGCAAAAATGCAGCAGAGTTGTTGCATCTGGATCCTGTTCTTCCAGAAAGTTGATGTCCATGAACTTGCGCATGGCATAGCTGTCATAGATGGCATCCTCCACCCCTTCGTCGGACAGATTAAACCAGCAAATACATCCGCAAGATGGTTTCAAGATCTACCGGTGGACGGCCTCGTTTACCTTTCGGATAATAGGGCTCAACAAGGGCTACCCATTCATCCCAAGGGATGATTTCGTCCATAATTTCAAGAAATTCTTCCTGCTTTGTTTTCTTCTTTCGGTTGGAATATTCAAAATTGCTCAATGTCTGCTGCTTCATTTGTTGATCCCGGCTTTTGTTTAAGATACATTTATTTTACCATATTATCAGGGTGTAGTCAGCAGACACCAATTAAATCAGTGTGTCCTTAATATTTTATCAATCATTTTCTGCATTTACATTGAACCTCACTCACATTACAACTCTGGTCTCCGTTATTCGGTTTCATTCATCATCATTTTGTAGTGCTGGCTCTGGCCCATCACGTCAAAAATGATGCGGAACACCTCTCTGTACTGTTCACAGCTTATGCTCTCATCCACAAAGTGGAGCCCGTCGTTGAAGGAATCTGCTCGTTGAATATAGGAAAGCATCGCCTGCGCCAGATGGTATTTCGTATAATCCGGTACGCTGCCTTCAGCCTCTTTTGTTATTTGTTTTTTCACGGCACTAAGTACCGTTGTACTAAGCGTCTTGCTGTCATATCCGCAAAGTTGTAGGAAGTAGTATTCGAGGATTCTCCGGATCACGTTCATAAGCGGAATTGGAACGTCCAGTTTCTCATATTCACGCCATAGTGCCGCGTAGGAATTTTGAACCGGATTGTAATTTCTATCCTTCTCAGATATCTTCGTGGCTTCAATAACGCACTTTTCAACGGTAGATATGTTGTTTTTCTTATTTACTTTGAAGAAGTTCACATACCTATAATGGCTCACCTGGTTGTAAGTAATCTCTCTATGGAAGAAAGCGTTATGCGTCAGGATGAACAGTTGCTGTATGTACTTACCCTTATATTCATGACCTTCCAACCGGATGTTATTGCTGCAGACACCGATCATCTCACGCACGAGAGCGCTAACGATAAAGAGAGCGCTGGAGTCCATGCTGGAAACCGGATCATCGATTACCACGATCTTGTCCTTGCCAGAATCCGTTTCTGACTGGCTTCCGCGTACCAAATGGTAGAAGTACAGGAACGCGATGAAGTTGCGTTCACCCTCGCTCAACTTATCGGCAACTTTGCCGTTTTCACGGATAACCTCATATGTCCCTTTGGTGCCAGCCTTCTCCCGGAGCCAGAATCCTTCGAACCCGGAATCTTTCAAATGGGCATTTATGCTATCGACAGTCGCTGCCGTGTTTATAACTTTCGCATTGAGCGTGTTAATCTCGGAAGTGAGCGCCTTATATTTTTCCCGTAGTTTCTTTACCTTTTTATCCAGAGTCTTTATCTCAGACTCAATATCTGCCTTACTCTTCAGATAGGCTGCGACATTGTCCTTAAGAAGGAATGCGATCTCCTCCCAAACCATATTGAAGCATTCAAGCTGCTTATCATGTTTTGTAGCGACAATATCATTGTTTTCCTGAATCTGTTTGTTGATATCAACGATGAGACCGTCGATGTCAGTAACAATGACATCAGTATCCTTAAGGCTGATAATCTGACCCGGAGTCGCCCGTTTTTGTGCGATCAGCTGCTCATTCTCTGTAACAAGAGTCTTCAACTGTGCAATCAGCTTTTCGTATTCTGCAGTTTTCACTTTGGGAAACACATCGTTCAGATTATCTTTCAGGAGTGTGATCAGCGCCTGCATCTTCTCCGCATAAGCAGTCTCGAACACCTCCAGTGCGTCCAATGCCTTCTGATAACCCTCGTCAAAAGCCTCTGCTATATCCTTCTCGAAGTTGGCGGGCAGGTCTCCTTGGCAGAATGGACATTTCCCTTTGGAATGGCCTATGTAATCAGCATGGCCTTGCTTCACCCACTCGGTTGCATTGAGTGCTCTCATGAACTTTGCAAATTGTGTCTCGCTCCTGCTGGTGACTTCTTCTCCTAGATAGCTTGCTCCGGAAAGGTCATATTTGCCCACAAGATCAGCGGATGTCTTAAACAACGGATATTTCTGCGCATTCGGATCGTAAGCAATATCGTATAGTTTCTGAATATCTTCCTTCTTGTGTTCAACAGCAGTGTACTTTCCGGACAAGACTTCGTCCGTGAACTGTAATTTCTTTTTCTTGCCGCCTTGAGTCTGTTCAAAGCTTTTCCTGATATCTTCTGCATTATTCCAGCAAGCGGTTTCAAAGGTATCTTTTAAAGGCGTGAGCTCACCGCTTTTCTTGTCGCGGTCTTCGACAGCCTGCTTGCCGTCTGTTATTAAGGTCTTCCTCTCTTCGGCCTTATCATCAATCTGCTGCCTTATGTTGGCATTTTTTTCGCTCAGGGTAAATACACCCTTGAGATCTCCATAATTAGCTAAATTGCGATTTATGAATTCCTGATTATAAACAAGAATTGTGTAATCAGCAGGATTGATACCTTTCTGCCATTCAAGGCACTCAGGCTTTCCGAACGCATTAGCAATCGTTGTCTTGCCGGCACCGTTTTTGCCAAAGAAAAAATTGATATATGTCGGCTCTACTGTCTCACCGTGAAACGTGGCAGCGTCAAGTTTTATCTTTTCAATTAAAGACGTCATCTTTTCTGTCATAGATATTCTCCTTCTGCCACATTATTACCATATGACATTTTAATTTGAAATCTTCCCGCTGCGCAACCACGCGTCTACTTCCGAAATCCTGAATTTATATCGTTTGCCAGCTCGATAGAACGGCAGCTTGCCATCCTTGATCCAGTTTCTGACCGTATCAGCACTAACGCTCAGATGCTCAGCGATATCTTCAAGATTCACCCATTTTTCCGGTGTTGCTTCTGATGTGATGTTTTCTATTTCATTATCCATGATTATCCTCCATAACTTCAGTGTGAATCACCCATGTTAAACACCGGGATATGAACTCTGGCTTCAAGAAGCTCCTGTATCAGGTTGCATCTCTTAATAGACCAGTGAGTTCTGTTCATTTCATTAAATCTGTTGTCACCGACGAGCTCCAGCTCTTCGAGACGCTCGTTCAGACACTGCTGCGGAATATCTATCTTGTAGCCGCAGTAGTATACCTTTACATCGTTGTCGTAAACCTTGATGTCCGAAACGAACCCATATATCACTTTCTGATCTTCATCGGCTTTTCCGTAGTTCCGGTTTTCCGCCATAAAAAGCGATGGCATCGTTTTTATCCACTCTTTGTTCTCCGGCGTCAGCGGCGAGAACTTTTTCATTGTCTTTTCCGACATCAGGTGGGTTAGTGCTCTGTCGCGTGGAACCTTAAAATAAGGCTTGTCGAATTCCTCTGTGCCGATCACGAAGATGTTGTAATATTCCCGGTCAACCCTGACAGGCACATAGAAATTGCCGCCGAAGTATGGCATTACAGCCATCTGCTGCTGAACCGTCAGGTTAACAGTTCCGTGATTCGGTATTGTAACATTATTGTTTCCGGTCTGAACCACCTGCGGCTGCCCGGAGATTGTAAGCCCAGTCGTGGATATCACTTTTACTTCGTCACTCATCCGAGCCACCTCCTCGCTTGCCTATGGTAAGGTTTAACGTTCCGTAATTCGGAATGACTGCATTACCGCCTCCATTCTGCTGAATGAATAAGGGATTGTTGATTACCTGCTGCGAAGGTGGAGGAGTTTCGGATTTCTGTTCTTCTGTAGCAAAGCCAGCAGACCGGGGCTCTTCATCGCTATTATCGCGGACTTGTTCATCGGGTCCAGATAAAGAAGGCATATATACACTCATATGCGCAGTGATCCGTCTCCCCATATTACCTAAATACGTTCTCGAAGCACCGCCGTTCTCCGGACACCAACCGTCGTAGGTGTTCTTACCGACGGTATTGTCCTTCCGATACACAACCACATAATGCCAAACCCCGAGCAGAAATGCCGGGAAACAGACTTTTTGAAGGCCGCCAAGTGCAGCCTTCTTTATTTTGCCGCCGTCCTCACAAACGAAGAATTCATCATTGGGATTGATGCTGTCGTCCTGCTGTATCAGGTCTATCAGAGCTTTTACCAGCCGGACGTCTTTTTTCACGCTGGTGCCTGTTTCAAGAAACTCGGATATAAATTTCAACATGGCCATGAGTGCATTCGGATATTCATTCTGGACACGCTTGTCAAAGGTCTCTATTTCCGGAGTATTACCAAACGGCAAATAATAGCCGGTTGATGTTTTACAGGATTTAAAATCGTTTGTCTTTCCTTTGAGGGCTCCTTCTTTAGGCTCCTGGTAGTCGGGATTGATAACTTTGATCAGCCCGATCAGGACTTCCGGATCAGAGAGGCCATCTCTCTCGCCTTTGTAATGCTGCCTTGCCTTGACGCGCTGCTTCAAAGCCTGAAGAACCAGGACGAAGAAGGTGCCTCCGCAAAGCCGTGAATTTTCATCTGCTGTCACTGTTTTTCTCCCCAAATTGTCAAGTCGAACCTAAATGACCTTACGAACTATAGCAGCCGACCTACCGAACGATTGAATAGCTTTTGTGAGAAATCACAGGGGCTATTTTTTTCAGGAATCGACTCGGATGACAGGACCTGTGGTTCATGGTGATTCAAAGTAATTCCAACTAATTCCTATTATATCGAGATCATCTGAAAATATCAATTGCTTTCTATAGATAGGCGATTGACAAACTATGAATTTCCCTCTGCGATTGCTCACAAATCTGCAAATCACAGGAGGAAATTTAAATGAAAAAAGATGTAAACCACAAGACCTATTTTATTTATCTTCGTGATATCAAAGCAAAGGTACCTGTTACAAAAGAGCAGCACGACGCTTTTTATAAGGAAGCGTCCCGCATCCGCAAGAAGGAGCAGTATCACCACCGCTGCATGTGTCCATATCGCTTTATTTGGAAGTGCGATGGCGATTGCATCGGTTGTGAGTTCTATGCAGCGGGCGACACCTTTTCATTGGATGTTCCAAATTCAGACGGTAATGGCAACATGTACGACTACATACCTGATAACCACAAAGCTATGGACGAAGTAATCGCAGACCGCATGCTACTGGAGCAGCTCTTTTCCAGGTTGCGTGAGCTCGACCCTGATGCCAACCGCATCATTCAGCTTTGGAAGGACAACCCCGAGGGTATCTCCGACCGTAAGATTGCGGAAACTCTCGGCAGACCACAACGAACTTTCGCTGATCAAATGAAAAAGTATCGCACAGATCTAAGAAAGATCAGTGGTAATAAGTAATTCCAATATCATAGTCTTTTCCGGCCATTGTCCTACTTTAGGATAATGGCAGTTTTTTTATCTTTTCTCCGCTCAAATCGTCTGCTCATCTCCAGTGGAAAGTGAAGGCAAGAGAAAAACAAGTCCTTCCGAAAGCAAGGTGAACGAAATGTACGGAAACTACAACAATTCCGGCGGCAATGTATCTGAAGAAATTCAACTTTTGAATTCTATCAGTCGTGTATCTGCCAGACTGGCGAGAAACCTCTCACTTTTCACCAGACAAAGACAATCCGAGGAAAGAAGGAAAAAGTCCTATGGGAAAAATGAACGAAATGTCACAGGCCATCGCAGACCTGCGTAGTGCTACTGCCACTATTAGCGATGTTGCCAACTGGCTGACTCAGCAGTTCTCCGGTGAAGATGATTCTAAGCAACAAATTCCAAAAAGTACTATTAAAGAGGAGCCCATACCGAAACCGATTCTCACGCTGGAGCAGGTACGTGCGGTTCTCGCCGAGAAATCTCGTGCCGGACATACCGCAGAAATCCGCGAACTTCTGAAGAAGTATGGTGCCAGCAAACTCTCGGCAGTCGACCCGGCAAACTACAAAGCCCTGATGAAGGACGCGGAGGTACTCGGCGATGGCAAGTAAGGCACACGCTGTACTGTCTGCATCCTCATCCGACAGGTGGCTCCACTGCCCGCCATCAGCAAGGCTTTGCGAAACCTATGAGGACAAAGGCAGCAACTACGCTGTAGAAGGAACCGACGCACACTCGCTCTGCGAGTTCAAGCTCCGAAAGGCACTCGGACAGCCTGCCAAAGACCCGACCGAAAGCCTCAGCTTCTACAACGAAGAGATGGAAGACTGCGCAGCCGGGTATGCCGCCTATGTCATCGAACAGGTCGAAGCTGCAAAGGAAACCTGCCCTGACCCGGTCGTGCTGGTTGAACAGCGAGTAGACTTCTCCCGCTGGGTGAAACAAGGATTCGGAACTGCCGACTGCCTTATTATCGCAGACGGCACACTCCAGGTACTTGATTTCAAATACGGCCTCGGCGTGCTGGTTTCCGTCGAAGAGAACCCGCAGATGAAATGCTACGCCCTCGGTGCGCTGGAACTTTTCGACGATATTTACGACATCGAGAAAGTCAGCATGACGATCTACCAGCCGAGGCGCGACAACATCAGCACCTTTGAAATTTCAAAGGTGGATCTCTACAAGTGGGCAAACAAGGTCCTCAAGCCGACCGCAGACCTTGCTTTTGCCGGAGACGGGAACTTTCTCTGCGGCGAATGGTGTGGATTCTGCAAGGCAAAAAACGAGTGCCGCGCCAGAGCTGAAGCTAATCTCAAAATGGCAAAGTATGATTTCAAGTTCCCACCGTTGCTTTCAGATACAGAAATTGAGGCCATTCTCTTTCAAATCGACGAACTGGTGAACTGGGCATCCGACATTAAGAATTACGCACTCCAGCAAGCCTTAAGCGGCAAGGAGTGGAAGGGTTTTAAGCTTGTCGAAGGCCGCTCGAACCGCAGGTATTCAAACGAAGCCGCTGTCATCGAGACCGTCAAAGAAGCAGGATACGACCCATACGAAAAGAAGCTGCTTGGTATCACCGCTATGCAGAAAATGCTCGGAAAGAACCGCTTTGAGGAGCTTCTTACAGCCTACATTGAGAAACCACAGGGCAAACCGACACTCGTGCCGGACAGCGACAAGCGCCCGGCCATGAACACAGCAAAAAATGATTTTATGGAGGAAAAAGATTATGAGTAAAAGAATCGCTAACCCAATGAAAGTTATCACCGGCCCCGATACCCGCTGGAGTTATGCCAACGTGTGGGATCCGAAATCCATCAATGGTGGTACCCCAAAGTACAGTGTCTCGCTCATCATTCCGAAGGCCGATACCAGGACACTTGCCAAAATCAAGACCGCCATCGAAGCCGCCTACAAGGAAGGCGAAGCAAAACTTAAAGGCAGCGGTAAGACCGTACCGGCGCTTTCCGCAATCAAGAGCCCTCTTCGTGACGGCGACACGGAACGCCCAGATGACCCGGCTTACGCGCATGCCTACTTCATCAACGCAAACGCTGCGTCTGCTCCCGGCATCGTGGATGCAGATGTGAATCCAATTCTGACCCGTTCTGAAGTTTACAGCGGCGTTTATGGCAGAGCCAGCATCACCTTTTACGCTTTCAACTCTTCCGGTAACAAGGGAATTGCCTGCGGTCTCAACAACCTGCAGAAAATCCGCGACGGAGAACCGCTCGGCGGCAAGGCAAGCGCTGAGGAAGATTTTGCAGCTGACGACGATGAGGATTTCCTGAACTGAGAAAGGAACGGTGAAAATCTATGACAACATTACAGGCGATCTTGGTAATCATCCTGCTCATCATCTGCCTCTGCTTCAGCATTGCGTTTCTGATCAGTGCAGTTCAGGATGCAGTGTACGACCGCAGGCGTGAGAAGCGTGAGCAGGAACAGGCTGCCCGTGATCTGGAATATCACGAAGCGCGTATGAAAGCTTTAAAATAAGCAGATGTCAGGCGGCAGGGATTCCTTCCTTGCCGCCTGTTTAAATTGAGGTGAATGTATTGAACGACATATCCATAGATATCGAGACCTACAGTGATGTAAATCTTGCCAAATGCGGTGTTTATAAATATGCGGAGTCTCCGAACTTCGAAATTCTGCTATTCGGCTATGCAGTCGATGGCGGCAAAGTATCTGTCATTGACCTTGCACAAGGCGAAAAAATTCCGCCGGAAATTTTTGATGCCTTGACCGATGATTCCGTCATTAAGTGGGCATTTAATGCAAACTTTGAACGGATCTGCCTGTCCAGCTACCTTGCGGGCCTCGGTGTCAGTCTTGATCCGTTTCATGATAATCATTTGCTCTCAACAGAGATGGCGCAGTTTCTGAATCCGGAAAGCTGGCGCTGTTCCATGATCTGGTCCGCCACAATGGGGCTTCCGCTCTCTCTAGAAGGCGTCGGCAGCGTCCTCGGCCTTGAAAAGCAAAAGCTCACCGAGGGGAAAGAACTCATTAAATACTTCTGTCAGCCATGTACTCCGACGAAAGCAAACGGCGGCCGCACACGGAACCTGCCGTCCGACGCGCCGGACAAGTGGACACTGTTCAAGAAATACAATAGGCGGGATGTCGAAACCGAAATGGGCATTAAAGCAAGGCTCGCGAAGTTCCCGGTTTCGGGCTCTGTCTGGGACGAATACCACATCGACCAGGAGATCAATGATCGCGGTGTCCGGCTTGACATAAATCTTGTGGAAAAGGCCATCAAAATGGATGCCCGTTCCCGCGGCGAGTTGACTGCAACCATAAAAAAAATCACATCGCTGGATAATCCGAACAGTGTCCAGCAGATGAAACAGTGGCTCTCGGATAATGGCCTTGAAACTGACAGCCTCGGCAAAAAGGCCGTTGCGAAACTCTTGAAAACTGCTCCTCCGGAGCTGCAGACGGTTTTGAAACTTCGGCAGCAGCTGGCAAAATCTTCTGTCCGGAAATATCAGACCATGCAGAAGGCTGTCTGCAAGGATGGCCGGGCGCGCGGCATGTTCCAATTCTACGGTGCCAGCCGAACCGGTCGCTGGGCAGGCAGGTTTATTCAGATGCAAAACCTCCCGCAGAATCATCTCCCCGATCTGGCTGAAGCCCGTGCTCTTGTGAAGTCCGGCAATTTTGATGCTGTCAAAATGCTGTATGAGGATGTCCCGGATACTCTGTCTCAGCTCATTCGTACAGCCTTTATCCCGAAGGATGGCATGCTCTTTTATGTAGCTGACTTTTCAGCGATCGAAGCCCGTGTCATCGCATGGTATGCCGGAGAAACATGGCGGCAGAAGGTATTTGAAGATGGTGGCGACATTTACTGTGCTTCCGCATCCCAGATGTTCCATGTTCCGGTTGTGAAACACGGCGTCAACGGACATCTCAGACAAAAAGGCAAAATTGCAGAGCTCGCGCTCGGATACGGAGGGTCCGTCGGTGCTTTAAAGGCAATGGGAGCTATTGAAATGGGACTCAAGGAAGATGAGCTTCCTCCTCTGGTTGACGCCTGGAGGCAGACAAATCCGCACATCGTGGAATTCTGGTGGGATGTCGACCACGCGGCTATGGAAGCAGTTAAGCATAAGCACACGACTTCCAGTTATGGGCTGACCTTTTCCTGCAAATCCGGAATGCTCTTTATCAGACTTCCCTCCGGCAGGAACCTTGCCTATGTGAAACCGCGTGTCGGAACAAACAAGTTCGGCGGCGAATGCATCACCTATGAAGGTGTCGGTGCTACGAAAAAATGGGAATGGCTCAGCTCCTACGGTCCGAAATTCGTAGAAAATATCGTGCAGGCAACGTCCAGAGACATCCTCTGCTATGCTATGAAGACGCTCCGCTGCTGCTCGATTGTCATGCATGTCCATGATGAGCTGATCATCGAAGCAGATCCGGACGTATCTCTTGAAGTGATCTGTGAACAGATGGGACGGACTCCGCCGTGGGCGAAAGACTTAAAACTCCGTGCCGATGGTTACACCACCCCGTTCTACAAAAAAGATTAAAAATAATCCGCTCAAACCGGACATTCATCTCCAGTGGAAATTAGAGGTGGGCGCCTTTAGTCCATCCCAGAAGGGATGAAAATTATATGACAAACGAAGTAACAACATTTACAAACTCAGAGTTCGGTTCTATTCGTACCACGACGATAGATAACGAGCCGTGGTTTGTGGGTAAGGATGTAGCGGAAGCCTTAGGATACAGCAATCCTCGTAAAGCACTGATTGACCATGTGGATGATGACGACAAGGGAGTAACGAAATGTGACACCCTTGGTGGAGAACAGCAGATGACCGTAATTAATGAATCTGGTCTGTATTCTCTGATTCTCTTCAGCAAACTTCCTTCAGCAAAGCGCTTCAAAAAGTGGGTAACATCTGAAGTACTACCTTCAATCCGTAGACATGGTCTCTATGCGATTGATGACATTCTGGCTGATCCTGATCTTGCCATTGCTGCGCTGCAGGAACTCAAAGCTGAACGTGAAAAACGTAAGTCTCTTGAAAACACGGTTGCCGTGCAGACACAGCAGATTGCCGAAATGAAACCAAAAGTCAGCTATTACGATGTCGTTTTGAACTGCAAGGATCTCGTGGCCATTTCGATTATCGCCAAAGACTATGGTTGGAGTGCCAAGCATATGAACAAGTGGCTGCACGACAAGGAAATTCAATTCAAACAGCCAAGTGGAATCTGGCTCCTTTATCAGAAATATGCCGACAGAGGATACACGTCTACCAAAACCACTACCTATTCCGGTTCGGATGGAGAAGTGCATACTGCCGTTCATACTTATTGGACCCAGTCCGGGCGTCTCTTTATTTACGACCTTATGAAAGCTGGCGGGAATCTTCCACTCATCGAACAAGGGAATTAAAAATAATCCGCTCAAATCAGACGTCCATCTCCAGTGGAAATTAGAGGTGGGCGCCTTTAGTCTACCCAGAAATGAGGTTTAACGCGATGTATGAAGTGAAAGAAAAAAGAAGAACACTCGAGGACGGTACTGAGATTACAATCTACAGCCGCGACGTCGTAAGCTGCAATATTCTCGAAGTGGAAGCCGGTACCACAGGATACAAGGGCGGCGATACCGGCCACGGTGGACGCACTTACTTCAGGATTGAAGACGCAGGCGGCACGGACGTGACGGTCAATTCCTATGTGAATAAGTTCGGCTGCAGCGGATTTGAAGTCATTCTCGGTGGCGACTGCGAACTTGAAACCATGATTCGCGCCCTAAAGTTCATCACAAAGGTACTGGAGCAGGAATCGGAGGAGGTGTACGACTGATGTTTACCCTCTACAGTTCAGATTTAATTGGGAACCCAAGCAACTGCTCCTATCCTCACAAAAATGTAATTATTAATGCCGACAGTCTAAAAACCGCCGTCTGCCATGACTATGTCTGTGCAGAATATAAAAACCACTACAGGAATGGTGACAACTTTATCTCCGCTGACTGCCTTCCGGTAGACTGCGACAATGACCACTCGGAGAATCCGAAAGACTGGGTTACCCCAAAGAATGTCATGGACGCCTTTCCGGGAGTCAGTTTTGCCGTTCATTACAGCCGTTTCCATAAACGTGAGAAAAGCGGAAAACCCGCGAGGCCGAAATTCCATGTGCTTTTCCCGATTGACCGCGTGACCGATGCCTCACTCTACAGCGATATGAAGAAACTGGTCAATTCCATCTTTCCGTATTTTGATACAAAAGCTCTGGATGCAGCGCGCTTTTTCTTTGGTACAGCGGATTCCAATGTCGAGCTCTATCCCGGCCGCATGAATCTTACAGAATTCCTGAACGGTGAGGATTTTGACAAGAATCTGTCCGGCGGCTATGAAAAGGATTCTGTTATCCCAGAAGGCAGCCGCAACGCGACGATGTCCCGCTTTGCCGGTATTGTCATTAAGAAATACGGTGATACAGACACTGCTTACCAGAGCTTTCTTGAAGAAGCTGCAAAGTGCAATCCACCACTTGAAGTCGGTGAGCTTAACACAATCTGGCACAGCGCCCAGCGCTTTTATTCCAAGATTAGCAAGGAGAATGGCTACGTTTCTCCGGAAGTTTACAACGATGAAAACAGCTATAAGCCGGATGATTTTTCCGACGTCGGTCAGGCCGAAGTGCTCGCAAAGTACTTTTCGAACGAGCTCCGCTACTCCCCAGCCACGCATTTCATCCGTTACAGCGGCCACTACTGGCAGGAAACGGAGCCGGGTGCGCAGGCAGTCGCGCATGAATTGACCCGAAGGCAGATGAAGGAATCAGAAAAAGGCATGATGGAAACCTTGAAAAAGCTGAAGGACACCGGTGCCCAGGACATCCTCGACAATACATCAAAAACAAAAGCCGCGCAGCTCATGAGCAATGAGCAGATGCAGGCTTATCAGAATTTTCTCACCGCAAAGGCCTATCGGGATTTTGCAATCCGCCGCCGGGATTCCAAGAATATCACCGCAACGCTGAAAGAATCGCATCCGATGCTGGAAATCTCGCCGCGGGATTTGGACGCAGACTGCTTTCTTCTCTGCACGCCGGAGGCGACTTATGACCTCAGAAAAGGCATGGCCGGTGCGCGGGAACATTCAGCGGATGACTTTATCACAAAAATTACGTCCGTCTCGCCCAGTTCGAAAGGCGAAAAGCTCTGGCTGGACTGCCTTGACCTCATTTTTCAGAAGAATCAGCAGCTTATCAATTACGTCCAGATGATCTGCGGCCTTGCCGCTATCGGAAAAGTCTATGTGGAAGCACTGATTATTGCCTATGGTGACGGACGGAACGGGAAGTCAACCTTCTGGAATTCGGTGTCCCGTGTGCTCGGCCTTTACAGCGGAAATATCTCCGCCGATACCCTGACCGTCGGATGCCGCAGGAACATCAAGCCGGAAATGGCTGAGGTCAAAGGAAAACGGCTTCTCATTGCTGCAGAAATGCAGGAAGGCGCGAGACTCAATGACTCAACAATCAAACAGCTCTGCTCTACGGATGACGTATTTGCAGAAAAGAAATACAAAGACCCGTTCTCTTTCAAGCCCTGCCATACTCTCGTACTCTATACCAACCATCTGCCGCGTGTCTCAGCATCGGATGATGGTATCTGGCGCAGGCTTATTGTCATTCCGTTTGGTGCCAAGATTGAAGGCAATACCGACATCAAGAATTATGGCGAGTATCTCTATGAAAACGCTGGTGGAAGCATTCTGGCTTGGATCATTGAAGGTGCAAAGAAAGTAATCGCGCTCGACTACCAGATTCCAGTTCCCGACTGTGTGGCGAAAGCCATCAATGAATACCGCAGTCAGAATGACTGGTTCGGGCATTTTCTTGAAGATAAATGTGAAGCCGGCCCTTCATTTAAGGAAAGCTCCGCGGCCCTGTACCAAGCGTACCGGAACTATTCTCTCGACTGTAACGAATATGTTCGCAGCACTGCGGATTTCTATTTTGCTCTGGAGAAGGCTGGATTTGAACGGCTGACGCTGAATCGAAAACGCTATTTTAAGGGCCTTCGCATTCGTGAGGATACCGGCGCCGAGGAGGATTTTCTGAAATGAATGGCACCGATGACAAGGTGTATCAACCTCTCTGCACAGACTTTTCTATAGGCCATAAAAAATCATATAAGAAAAAGTTCGTGCAGCTACCTTGATACACCTTGCACTTGGCCTATTTCATGCAATTATAGAGGTCTTTGAATGAATGAAAAACAGATAGAAAACAAATTAACGCTGGCAGTTAAAAAGGCAGGCGGTATTGCGCCAAAGTTCGTGTCTCCGGGTTTTGCGGGAATGCCAGACCGCATCGTCTTATTACCTGATGGCCTTATCGCCTTTGTGGAACTGAAGGCACCCGGAAAGAAACCGCGCCCGCTCCAGTTGGCAAGGCACCGGCTGCTTCGGTCGTTGGGCTTTAAAGTATATGTGATCGACAGCGTAAAGCAGATTGGAGAGATGCTGGATGAACTTCAAGCCACATGATTATCAGAAATATGCTATAGACTATATCGAAACGCATCCTATAGCTGCGGTTCTCCTCGATATGGGCATTGGCAAAACTGTAATCAGCCTGACGGCCATCGAAGACCTGTTGTTCGACAGTTTTGAAGTTCACCGGGTCCTCGTCGTCGCACCGCTCCGCGTCGCCCGCGATACATGGCCCGCTGAAATCAAGAAATGGTCGCACCTTAAAGACCTGACCTATTCTGTTGCAGTAGGAAATGTAAAAGAACGCCGAGTTGCACTGACGTCCTCCGCAGATATCACCATCATCAATCGTGAGAACCTTGAGTGGCTGATTGAAGACAGCGGATTCCCATTTGACTTTGATATGGTCATTCTTGACGAGCTCTCTTCCTTCAAAAATCATCGGTCGAAACGCTTCCGTTCCATGATGAAAGTAAGGCCCAAGGTAAAACGTATCGTAGGACTTACCGGTACCCCTTCATCAAATGGCCTTATGGATCTCTGGGCGGAGTTCCGCCTTCTCGATATGGGCCAGCGCCTTGGACGGTTCATTACCCAGTACCGCACAAATTACTTCATGCCGGATAAGCGAAACGGTGAGATCATCTACTCTTATAAGCCGCTGCCGGGCGCGGAGAACACCATCTACCGGGAAATTTCGGATATCACGATTTCCATGAAGTCGACGGATCACCTGAAGATGCCAAAGCTCATCAGCAGCGAATACGAAGTCCGCCTGTCCGATGAGGAACAGAAACGGTACGACAGCCTGAAGAAGAATCTGGTTCTGCAGCTTCCAAGTGGCGACATCACAGCCGCCAATGCCGCGTCCCTCTCCGGAAAGCTGTGTCAGATGGCCAACGGTGCCGTTTACTCTAACACTGGCGACATCGTTCACATTCATGACCGAAAGCTGGACGCGCTGGAGGACCTGATCGAAGCGGCAAACGGGAAGCCTGTGCTGGTGGCCTACTGGTTCAAGCACGACTTCGCCAGAATATCCGAGCGGCTGCATAAGCTCCACATCCCGTTCTCCTGCCTTAACACTTCCGGCAGCATCCGCAGATGGAACAACGGCGAGCTTCCCGTGGCCCTCGTGCATCCCGCTTCTGCCGGGCATGGGCTGAACCTGCAAAGCGGCGGCTCCACGCTCATCTGGTTCGGACTGACATGGTCGCTGGAGCTCTACCAGCAGACAAACGCAAGATTGTGGCGGCAGGGGCAGACAGCAGGAACCGTGGTGATTCAGCACATCATCACGAAGGGAACCATCGACGAACGCATTCTGAAAGCCCTCTCGCATAAGAACAACACACAGGCAGCCCTGATCAACGCTGTGAAGGCGGACCTGAAAATCAGAGACAACTTTTGACAATCCGTGCCAATCCGAGTGAAACTTTCAATTCATCTTTACGGAGGTACGGTTATGCAGATAGCATGGAAATACCTGAATAAAAGGGCTGCCGCCTTGGATGCCCTCAAGGACTACGGCAACATGCAATTCATTCTGGAACACACGCCCGACAACATCCGAGCGGAGCATGAAAAGATGGAGAACGTCCGCAGTCCCAGTTTTGATAGGATGCCGCACGCCCATAACCCGCAGGCCTGTGAGGAACGCATTTTAAACGGCATCGAGGAAATCGACGTGCTAAAAGAGCGGTACTGGCAGGCGCTGGAGTACATGGCGTGGTTCCAGCCAGCGTGGGAAAATCTGACCGAGGGTGAGCGGTATGTGCTGAAAGCGTTTTACCTTTCCAACGGAACAGATGAACCCGTTGGCACAGTCTGTGAACACTTCAGCATAGAGCGTTCCTCCGCCTACAACAAAAAGAACCGCGCGCTGAAGCATCTGGCGCTGCTGCTGTACGGAAAGCAGTAAAGTGAGTAAAATCGTGGACGACTTTCCCGTTTGAGTGTGCTATACTAATAGCATAGAGAACTGAAAAGGTGAAAGCCATCGAGGAGAAATCCCCGGTGGCTTTCTTGATACCCATGAGGAAGTGAATGAATGCCATATAAACCAAAACGTCCGTGCCGTTACCCCGGGTGTCCACGTCTAACTGACGGTACCTACTGCGAAGAACACGCGAAGCTTGTGCGGCGGCACTACGAACAGTTTACCCGAGGTTACTCCACCAGCAAGCGCTACGGCAGAGCGTGGAAGAAAATCCGTGACCGTTACGTCCGCAAGCATCCGCTCTGTGAGCAGTGTTTGAAGGAAGGACGCTATGTTGCAGTCGAGGAGGTCCACCACATCATTCCTCTCTCCGAGGGAGGTACAAATGACGAATCAAACCTGATGAGCCTTTGCCGCTCCTGCCACGAGAAGATTCATAAGCAGCGTGGTGATAGATGATTTTTGGCGGGTGGGGGCGGTCAAAATCATGAAACACTCCTTCAGCGGAAAGCGCCGTCCCCTCACACGCGCGAAAAAAGCATATTCAAAAGGGTAATAAAAGAAGGCGGTGAGAAAGATACCAACAAAATCAAATAATACCGGCGGCCGCGGCGGCAGACGTTCGGGTGCTGGACGCAAAAAATCTGCAGTATCCGAGAAAGCCGCGAACGGAAATCCGGGCGGCAGACCGCTTGAGGTGCTGGATATCCCGGAGATGGAAGGTGCCGACATGCCAGCACCGCATGACTTTCTTTCTGCCAAGCAGCATGACGGCTCGACGCTCGAAGCCGGTGAAATCTACCGGGAAACCTGGGAATGGCTCCAGAGAATCGGTGTCGCGCAGAAGGTTTCGCCGCAGCTCTTGGAACGCTACGCTATGTGCTCCGCAAGATGGATTCAGTGTGAAGAGATAACAACGAAGCTCGGATATCTTTCAAAGCATCCGACGACTGGCAAGCCGATCCCTTCTCCCTTCATTAACATCGGCATCAACTACATGAATCAGGCCAACCGCCTATGGGATGAAATCTTCCAGATTGTGAAGGAGAACTGCTCAACAGAATACGGCGGCCTCAATCCGCAGGATGACGTCATGGAACGGCTGCTCCGCGCCAGAAAGGGAATATAAATGGATACAACCAAATTTGAGCAGGTACCGATCGATAAACTGGTGCCCTATGCCCGGAATGCGAGGACGCATTCAAAAGAACAGATTGCGCAGCTGAGAGCCAGCCTTCGGGAGTTCGGTTTTGTCTCTCCCGCCGTCATCGACAGCAAATACAACATCTTGGTCGGCCACGGCAGAGTGCAGGCGGCACGTGAGGAAGGCTATACCACCGTTCCCTGTGTCTTTGCCGAAAACCTGACGGATGCTCAGAAACGGGCCTATATCCTCGCGGATAACCAGCTCGCGCTGAATGCCGGGTGGGATGAAGAAATGCTGTCGGTTGAATTATCTGATTTACAGGATCAGTCCTTTGACCTTTCTCTTCTTGGCTTTGACAGCGACGAGCTCGAAAAGCTGATGAACGACGACTCCGGAAAAAACGTCGAGGACGATGACTTCAATCTTTCCGCTGCACTTGAGAAAGCGTCATTTGTGGAACGCGGCGACATCTGGACAGTTGGAAAACATCACCTCATGTGTGGTGATGCTACTTCGGCGGATGACGTGAACACGCTCATGGGCAACAAGAGGGCCAACCTCATCGTAACCGACCCGCCTTACGGAGTTTCCTTCAAAACCTCGGATGGTCTCACGATAGAAAACGACAGTCTGAAGGGCGGGGAATTCTATAACTTTCTGCTCTCCGCTTTCAAAAACATGGCTGACCATCTCGAAAAAGGCGGCGCGGCTTATGTGTTCCATGCGGATACGGAAGGCCTGAACTTCCGAAAAGCCTTCATTGATGCAGGCTTTCACCTCGCGGGTGTCTGCATCTGGGTAAAGAACAGTCTCGTACTCGGCCGCTCCGACTATCAATGGCAGCACGAGCCGATTTTGTATGGCTTTCTGCAGAATGGAAAACACCCGTGGTACGCTGACCGGAAGCAGACGACCATCTGGAATTA
This sequence comes from Oscillospiraceae bacterium, assembly GCA_022483045.1. Taxonomy (NCBI): domain Bacteria; kingdom Bacillati; phylum Bacillota; class Clostridia; order Eubacteriales; family Oscillospiraceae; species Oscillospiraceae bacterium. The sequence goes on from JAKVOA010000002.1 coordinate 36,114, forward strand.
CGACAAACCAAAACGAAACAAAGATCACCCGACTTCCAAACCGCTCGACCTCCTCGGCTATCCGATCCAGAATTCCAGCCAGGAGAACGCTGTCATCCTCGATACTTTCGGCGGTTCTGGTTCAACGCTCATGGCCTGCGAAAAGCTGAATCGGATCTGCTACATGATGGAACTTGACCCGAAGTATGCCTCTGTTATCCTTCGCCGGTATGTAGAGGATACGAATGATGCCGGGGATGTGCATGTAGAAAGAAATGGCGAGAAGATTCCCTATTCCAACCTCGTAAAAGACGTTGAAACCGAGGGTGTATAACACACAAATTTCATCCCGGTAATTCGGCGATATTCTACAGCACAAAATGCCCCAAATTGCTTGATAAATAAGGCCTTCTGAGTGATAGATGTACATACCAAAACGAAGGAGGCAAATACCAATGAAAGTAGATTACAACGTAACAGGAAAAGACAGGAAGTCCTTAGTCAACGTCATTGCCACGCTTACAGGAAAAAAGGCAGAATACCTCGGAATGCCAACGGCATCCTACAAAGTCGGCTGCTTCACAGTCGACCGGAACGGAACACTGGAGTTTGACGACAGGGCTGACAGCAAAGGAACCGAGGACCTTATCAAAGAGCTTGACAAGCGCGGCTTCACTGCCAAAGTTGGGGAAACGTCCGGAGAAGAGTCTGAAACGGCGGATGGCGCCGAACAGGGCGAAAACATGGGCCTTACAATTTCGGTTCCACTGGCGGCGGTCTCAACCGGCAACCTGACAAACCTGCTCAAGGCGAAAGGTGCGCTTATCAAGAAGGCGCTTGGAATTGACGACATGCCGGTTGAAATCGGTGAGAATAAAGTTTCATTCCCATGGTTTCCGGAAATGCCGGGATCGGATGCATCCAAAGCATACGCCCATTTCATTGCCGCTCTCTGCAAACTCTCGAAAGACCAGAAACGGGTAAGCAGTACCGAACACCCGGCCGACAACGAGAAATACGCATTCCGCTGCTTCCTTCTGCGGCTCGGATTCATAGGACCAGAATACAAGCAGGAGAGAAAGATTCTGCTGAAGAACCTGACAGGAAATTCGAGTTTCAGGAACGGGGCGAAAAAAGAGGCCACTGACGATGAAATTTCCGAATAAAGAAACGGCTGAAAAGGTGAAGCGGCAGTTTCCAGTGGGATGACGCGTGGAACTCCTTCGGATGGACGATGCTCAGGCACCGCCCATCGGCATCAGAGGAATAGTCACTGGAGTCGACGACACCGGCTCCCTTCTCATAAACTGGGATAATGGCTCCAGCCTCAATGTAATTTACGGCATCGACATCGTGCGGAAGGTGGTGGATTCCGATGACTGAGAAAATTAAGGAACAGATTCTCGCGATTCAGAACACCGGCCTTACAAATATGTTCGACGTAAACGCCGTCCAGCGCCTTGCCTACAAACGTGATTTCTATGAGCTGGTGTTTTTCCTTGAGGAACACCGCAAGGAATATGTGCATTTCATTCTCACAAGCGAAGCGTAAACTACACAATTTTACCGTTCCTAAAAGGCTTGACTTCTCGCATAGAATTCTCCGGAATCCACTTGCTATTCGTTCCCTTCAGAGTGATATATGTATATGCAAAAAGGAAAACACATCTGAATAAAACGGAGGGAAAAGACCATGTGGAGCAAAGGAAGCCTAAAAATCGGAAATCACATCATTCACTACTGGGTCAAGCACTACGAGCAGGGCAGCCAGTACGGAATTGAAAACGAAGGCAGAATCTCGAAGCTCATGCTGAAAGAAAACGGTGCGGTCATTGCCAACTACGACCGGGGCTGGGATATGGAACCGGAAACGGAAGCCGCGCAGCTTGCCTATGCGATTTTGGTAAAGAAATATAACTGAACATGAATAGAAATATTCCGAAAGAAGAAGCCGTACGGCTCTTTCTCTCGTACCAACATAGATTTGTGAGGATCGCCAGTCGAATATATCGACAGGCGGCCTTTTATTTTGCCTTGAAAGGAGGATACCGCCGTGGCAATGAGAAAACTGAAACATTACAAGCCAACCCGCTTCATGGCAGAAGGTTCCGCCTACAACAAGGTTATGGCGGACTACGCCGTGACGTTCATCGAGCAGCTCTGCCATACCAAGGGCACATGGGCAGGAAAGCCTTTCGAGCTCATTGACTGGCAGGAGCAGATTATTCGTGACCTCTTCGGCATTCTGAAGCCGAACGGTTACCGGCAGTTTAACACGGCCTATATCGAAATCCCGAAGAAGATGGGAAAGTCTGAGCTTGCCGCTGCGGTCGCGCTGCTCCTCTGCTGCGGCGACGGAGAGGAACGCGCTGAGGTCTACGGCTGTGCCGCTGACCGCCAGCAGGCAGCCATCGTGTTCGACGTCGCCGCCGACATGGTCCGAATGTGTCCGGCGCTCGACCGGCGCATCAAAATTCTTGCTTCTCAAAAGCGGATTATCTACCAACCTACGAACAGTTTCTATCAGGTGCTCTCCGCCGAAGCATATTCAAAGCACGGTTTCAACGTCCACGGCGTCGTCTTCGATGAACTGCACACACAGCCGAATCGGAAGCTCTTCGATGTCATGACAAAAGGTTCCGGCGACGCCAGAATGCAGCCTTTATATTTTCTCATCACGACAGCCGGTAATGACACAAACACGATCTGCTACGAGGTCCATCAGAAGGCGCAGGATATCCTTGACGGCAGGAAGGTTGACCCGACCTTCTACCCGGTCATCTACGGTGCCGCTGAAACGGACGACTGGACAGACCCGAAGATCTGGAAGAAAGCAAATCCGTCGCTCGGCATTACAGTCGGCATCGATAAAGTCGAAGCAGCCTGTGAATCGGCGAAGCAAAATCCCAGCGAGGAGAACTCCTTCCGGCAGCTCCGCTTAAATCAATGGGTTAAGCAGGCCGTCCGCTGGATGCCGATGGATAAATGGGACACCTGTGCGTTCCCTGTAAACGAAGAGGAACTGGAAAACCGCGTCTGCTACGGCGGTCTCGACCTCTCCTCCACGACCGACATCACGGCATTTGTTCTGGTTTTCCCACCAAAGGACGAGGAGGATAAGTACATCGTTCTCCCGTACTTCTGGGTACCGGAAGAAACGCTCGACCTCCGTGTTCGACGCGACCACGTGCCCTATGACGTCTGGAAGAAGCAAGGGTATCTCGAAACTACGGAAGGAAATGTGATACACTACGGCTATATTGAAAAGTTCATCGAGCGTCTGGGTGAGTGCTTCAATATCCGGGAGATCGCCTTCGACCGGTGGGGAGCTGTGCAAATGGTGCAGAACCTCGAAGGCATGGGTTTCACGGTCGTTCCGTTCGGACAGGGCTTTAAGGATATGTCGCCGCCCACGAAGGAACTCATGAAGCTCACGCTGGAAAAACGCATCGCACACGGCGGTCATCCGGTGCTCCGCTGGATGATGGACAACATCTTCATCCGCACCGACCCTGCAGGAAATATCAAAGCGGACAAGGAAAAAAGTACGGAAAAAATCGACGGCGCGATTGCAATGATCATGGCGCTTGACCGTGCCATCCGCTGCGGCAACGACAACGGCGCTTCTGTTTATGATGACAGAGGCATTTTATTTCTGTAAATAATATTTTCATTTTTGCTTGCTGTTAGCTTGCATATTGCAGCCAACTTGTGTTATGCTATCCGTGAAAGGATGGGATTTGTATGGCACGAACTTCTAATGTTTTCGCCCGTGTAGAGCCAGAAATCAAAAAGCAAGCCGAAGAAGTACTCAATCAGCTCGGCATTCCGATGTCCAATGCTGTAGGAATGTTTTTAAGACAAGTCGTACTGCAGCGCGGTATTCCATTTGAAATAAAGCTGCCCGCGAATGCTCCGATTGCCTTTGGTGCCCTTACCAAAAAACAATTTGATACTGAAATGAACAAAGGTATGGACGATATAAAGGCAGGCAAGGTTTATTCGTCAGATACCGTTGAAAAAGAGATGAAGCGGGACTTTGGAGTATGAGCTGGGAAGTTGCATATTCCGAAAAAGCGCGCCAGGATTTAAGAAGCATTTATGAATATATGGCAGACGGGCTCTGTGTTCCGGATACAGCGGTAAAGCAGGCAGGACGGATTTTGCAGCATATAAAGAGTTTGAGTAAAATGCCTCTGCGTTACCGATTATACGAGGATGAACCTTGGCACAATGGGGCTGCGTTTCTTTCCCGTAGACAATTATCTGGTTTTCTATCTGCCAAAAGAAACGGATAAAATGGTATATATTGTCCGCATCATGTATGGCGGACGGGATATCAGAAAGCAGCTCCGTGAAACAATAAAATATTAATTGCTGAAAGCATCTATCGAAAGGTAGGTGCTTTCTTTATGCCATTTTTCAGAAAGCCTGGTGATTCATATGAGCATCTTCAGAAGCCTTTTCCGGTCACGGGATAAGCCAGGACACCGTCCTAAGGACTCAACGAACGGCAGCGGCTACCGTTACTACTTCGGAAGTTCATCGTCCGGCAAAGCCGTGACAGAACGCTCCGCCATGCAAATCTCGGCGGTCTACGCATGTGTCCGCGTCCTTTCGGAAGCCATTGCGAGCCTGCCACTGCACCTTTACCGCTATACAGACAAAAACAGCAAGGAAAAGGCTGTCGACCACCCGCTCTATCCGCTGCTTCATGACGAACCAAATTCAGAGATGACTTCGTTCATCTTCCGGGAAACGCTCATGACGCACCTTTTACTTTGGGGCAACGCTTACGCACAGATCATACGGAACGGCCGCGGCGAGGTCACGGCACTTTATCCTCTCATGGCAAACCGGATGCGTGTCGACCGGGACGAAAACGGCCACCTTTACTATGAATACCAGATGAGCACGTCAGACGCTCCGACGATGAAGGCCGGGACGGTCAGGCTCACGCCTTCCGACGTGCTGCACATTCCGGGACTTGGCTTTGACGGTCTGGTCGGCTATTCGCCGATCGCGATGGCGAAGAATTCCATCGGCATGGCAATGGCGACAGAAGAATATGGAGCTACATTTTTTAAGAACGGTGCAAATCCATCCGGCATTCTGTCAATGCCGGGCGTCGTGAAAGACCCGGAGAAAATAAGGAACTCATGGGAGGCCGGATTCGGCGGGAGTTCCAATTCCAACAAGGTCGCCATTTTGGAAGAAGGCATGACCTATACGCCGATTTCCATCAGTCCGGAGCAGGCGCAGTTCCTTGAAACGCGCAAGTTCCAGTTAGACGAAATTGCGAGGATTTTCCGCATCCCGCCGCACATGATCGGCGATTTGGAACATGCAACCTTCTCGAACATTGAGCAGCAAAGCTTGGAATTTGTCACTTATACGCTGGAGCCGTGGCTCGTACGCTGGGAACAGTCCATGCAGCGCTCGCTCCTTTCTCCGGAGGAAAAGAAAAGCTACTTCATCCGCTTTAATGTAGACGGGCTCCTGCGGGGAGACTACCAGAGCCGCATGAACGGTTATTCGACCGGCATTCAGAACGGAATTTTTTCCGTGAATGATGTGCGGGAACTTGAGAACATGGATCTCCTTTCCGACGAGGAAGGCGGCAATATCCACGTCCTGAACGGAAACGTGGTAAAGCTCGCGGATGCCGGATCAGCATACAATCAGAATTCAAACAAGGGGGATACCAATGGAAAAGGCAAACAAGTTCTGGAGATGGGCAAGAAATAAGCTGCCCGATCCAGCAAATCCCGGACAGGAAACGGAAGAACGGACGCTGTTCCTTGACGGTACAATCGCGGAAGAGAGCTGGTTTAACGACGACGTCACTCCGGCTCTTTTTAGATCGGAATTGGAAAGCAGCTCCGGTAACATCACTATATGGCTGAACTCTCCGGGCGGCGACTGTTTTGCGGCAGCACAGATTTACAACATGCTCCGCGACTACAAGGGCAAGGTCACAATTAAGATTGACGGTCTTGCGGCTTCCGCGGCAAGCGTCATTGCGATGGCTGGCGACAAAGTTCTGATGTCTCCGGTCTCGATGCTCATGATCCACAATCCGAGCACAGTCGCTATGGGCAGCACTGACGAAATGCAGAAGGCAATCGAAATGCTGGACGAGGTGAAAAACTCCATCGTCAACGCTTACCAGACAAAGACCGGCCTTTCGAGGAATAAGCTTAGTAAGCTCATGGACGAAGAGACCTGGATGAATGCCGGGAAAGCGGTCGAACTGCATTTTGCGGACGGTGTGATTGAGAGGAGCTCCCTCTATGGTAGAAAACCGGAAACAGAGCCTGACGAAACACCTGCTGAGGATGAACCGGACGAAAGAACCACATCAGAAAAGGAATCCGATGAGGTTGAGCCGAAATCCATGCTCTTCTCCCGTTACAGAGCTGCGGCAGCCATGAACAAGAAGCTCTGCGACTACTGCAGGGAACATTCCGAAAAACCGCCTGATAACGAAAAGCAGGCAAAAGTTTACAACACAGGCAGATCGGTCGAAGACCTCGAAAAGCGTCTCGACCTCATGAAACAGTTCATTTAATAGGAGGACAACATCATGAATGTACAGGAATTAATTAATAAGAGAGCCAAGGCGTGGGAAACGGCAAAGGCATTTCTCGAATCCCACCGCAGCAGCGGCGGCATCCTTTCTGAGGAAGACGGAGCCACCTACGACAAGATGGAAAAGGAAATCACCGGCCTCACAAAGGAAATCGACAGGCTGAACCGCCAAAAGTCTATCGAAGAACAGATGAGCCAGCCGGTCAATATTCCCCTTACCGGGAAGCCAGGTGCCGGAACAGAGAATAAGCCGGAGAAACACGGCAGAGCATCTGACGCCTACGCGAAAGCAATGCTCACAGCCATGCGCAGCGGCTTCCACCAGGTGTCAGACATTCTGCAGGAAGGCACTGACGCGAACGGCGGTTACCTCGTTCCGGAAGAATGGGACTCCCGCCTTATCGACAAACTCACAGAAGAGAACATCTTCCGCAGCCTTGCAACGACCATCACTACGTCCGGCGAACACAAGATCAACATTGCGGGCACAAAACCCGCGGCGGCATGGATTGAGGAAGGCGAAGCGTTGACTTTCGGAGATGCGACGTTCGACCAGATCGTCCTTGATGCACACAAGCTCCACGTGGCCATCAAGGTAACCGAGGAACTGCTTTACGACAACGCCTTCAATCTGGAGAACTACATCATTGACCAGTTCGGCAAAGCGTTCGGCAATGCCGAAGAGGACGCTTTCCTGAACGGCAGCGGAACCGGAAAGCCGACCGGCATCTTTGCGGACAAAGGCGGCGGTGTAACGGCTGTAACCTTAAGTGGTACAAAGCTCGCGACGGATGATATTCTCACCCTGATTTATGCCTTGAAGCGCCCGTACCGCAAGAACGCCTGCTTTATTCTGAATGACTCCACCCTCGCGGCAATCCGCAAACTCAAGGACAACAACCAGGCCTACATCTGGCAGCCGTCCTATCAGGCTGGCGAACCGGACAGGCTTTGCGGATATCCGGTGCGTACTTCCGCTTATGCGCCTGCTCTTGAAGCCGGAAAAGCCGCGATCGCCTTCGGTGATTTCAGCTACTACAACATCGGTGACAGAGGAACCAGAAGTTTTCAGGAACTCCGCGAGCTCTTTGCCGGTAACGGAATGATTGGCTATGTGGCGAAGGAACGTGTCGACGGCAAGCTCGTGCTGCCGGAAGCTGTCCAGATCCTGAAAGCTGGAGCAAGTGCCTGAATCAACTGATTCATAAGCAAAACAGAGGCGGTGACACATCATGCTGATTACACTGGATGAAGCAAAGCTTTATCTGCATATTGACTCTACAGATGAGGATTCCATGATAACGGGATTTATAGAAACAGCGGAGAAACTATGCATGAATATCGCACGTGTAGACGAAACGGGGCTTCTTGCTTCAAAAGAAACCGCGCGGATTGCGGAGCTTTACGCGGTGGCCTATCTGTACGAAAACCGGGAAAACGCAGATTTCAAGGAGCTGACTTCCATGCTCCGTGCCATCCTTTTTGGCATCCGCAAAGACACGTTTTAGGAGCGCCTGCCATGAGATACAAAATGCACATCAGTGAACTGCGGACCTTAATCCGCATTCAAAGGAAAGTGGTCACCGGCACAGGTATTCACAAAACGACCGACTGGATTGACCTTGGAAACCTGCTTCCCACTGACCCGCCCCGTTATCTGCGGTGCAAATGGTATCCTTTGGGCGGAACCGAAGCGTGGATTGCCCAGTCCGTCCAGGTGATTGACGCGGCGAATGTTGTTTTGCGGTATAATCCGCTGATTACCGCTTCCTGCAGGCTGATCCGTGGCAGCATTGTTTATACCATCATCGACCCGATGGATCCGGACCAGCACCGCGAATGGACAGCTTTTAAAGTCAAGGCTTCTTTAAGCGTTTAATCCTTTCAGAAAGCTTTTGAGCGGTCGTCCATACGGGCGGCCGCTTTTTTCATGCACAAATTCAAGGAGGCATGTCTCATGAAAGAATTCTGGAATTCCATACAATTTGTGTTTGCTGCCATCGGCGGGTGGCTCGGCTATTTTCTCGGCGGCTGCGACGGTCTGCTCTATGCGCTGCTTATCTTTGTCATCTGTGACTACATCACCGGCGTCCTGTGCGCAATTTCAGACAAGAAGCTCTCATCCGAGGTCGGTTTCAGGGGAATCTGCCGGAAGGTGCTGATTTTTCTGCTGGTCGGAATCGGAAACGTAATTGACGTGCAGGTTCTCGGCCAGCCGGGCGTGCTCCGGACGGCAATCATCTTCTTTTATCTCTCGAACGAAGGGCTGTCTCTGACAGAGAATGCGGCGCACCTGGGACTTCCGATACCGGAAAAACTCAAGACTGTGCTGAAACAGCTCCATGACCGTGATGAAAAGGAGGACAAGTAACATAGCTGCCATAGAAATTCATGTATCGGTGTGACAGTGCTATATTGATTTCAACAGGGTAAAGGCAAATAACATATTGTACAGCATCTACCTTGCCTGCGAGTGTTCCTTCATCGGAATGCCCGCGGGCTTTTTTGATTTTCTTCCGCTCAAGTCGCTCCTCCATCTCCAGTGAAAAGTGGAGGTGGATAACCGATGACAGAAGAAGCAAAAACGGATCATACCGGATTTTTTACACCGGAAAAGCTGCAGGGCGATTTTGATTACTACCGCGCTCAGAAAATTGCAGAAACCATGCTCGCAAACGGTCTGATTTCACAGGCTGAATTCAACAAATTAACGGACATCAACCGCAGAACTTTCTCCCCTCTGTACGTGGAAATCATGCCGGAAATTGCTTGATAGTTCCGGCATTCAGAGTGATAGATAGACGTACCAAGAGGAGGTGAGTGCATGAAAAAGGTCACGAAAATTGAGGAAAACAAAAAGGCCAATTTTCATGGCAGGAAGCTTCGCGTAGCCGCTTACTGCCGTGTTTCGACCGATTCTAATGAACAGGCAGAAAGCCTGAAGGCCCAGAAGGAGCACTATGAAAGTTACATCAAGTCGCGCGATGACTGGGAGTTCGCTGGGCTTTATTATGATGAAGGTATCACTGGCACAAAGAAAGAGAAGCGTCCGCAGCTGCGGAAAATGATGGCCGACTGCAAAGCTGGAAAGATCAATTTCATTTTAACCAAATCCATCAGTCGTTTTTCCCGGAATACGGCTGACTGTCTTGAACTGACGCGAAAACTTCTTACACTGAATATTCCCGTTTACTTTGAAAAGGAAGACATCAACACCGGGGCAATGGAAAGCGAACTGTTCCTTTCTATCCTGTCCAGTATGGCTCAAAACGAATCTGTTTCCATTTCGCAAAATGGCAAATGGTCGGTTCAGAAACGATTTGAAAGCGGGACCTTCAAAATCAGTTACCCGCCCTATGGCTATGACTGGAACGGCGAGAAGATGGTTATTAACCCCGCTCAGGCTCAAGTTGTAAAACAGATTTTTTCTGAAACGCTGTCTGGAAAAAGCAGCCCTGCCATTGCGAAGGAACTCAATGCCGGGCATATTCCCAGCAGGAGAAGCGGGCATTGGACCAGTACGACTGTCCGCGACATGTTGACAAACGAAAAATACACCGGCGACTGCCTGTTTCAAAAGACTTATACCGATTCCCAGTTTAACCGGCATCACAATCGCGGTGAGAAAAACCGGTATTTATTGCAGAACCATCATGAGGCAATCATCAGCCATGAAGATTTCAACATGGCGGCGGCACTCATTCGTGAACGCGCCGCTGAAAAAGGTGTAGAGAAGGGAAGCCGCAAATATCAGAATCGGTATCCATTTTCCGGGAAGATCATCTGTGGAGAATGCGGCAGCACCTTCAAGAGAAGAATCCACACCTGCAGCGATTTCAAATATGCTGCATGGTGCTGCAAAACGCACATTGAGGACAAGAGCAAGTGCTCGATGAAGTTCATCAGAGAGGATGCAATTCAGTTTGCCTTTGTCACCATGATAAACAAGCTGGTCTTTGCGCACCGTCTCATTCTGAAGCCCTATGTTGAAACCATCAAAAGTTCATCTTCCGACGATGCGGTTCGTCGCGTCCAGAAAATCCAGACGCTTTTGCTGCAGAATGCCGAACAGCGTGAAACGCTCCAGAAACTCATGGCACAAGGATACCTCGATAAAATCCTTTACAGCAAAGAAAAGAATGAGCTCCTGATGAAGGCCAACGACCTCCGGACGGAAGCTGATTCCCTGAATAACCGAAAAAGTGAAGGCATCCACACGGTTACAGAAGCGACCGCCCTTCTCCATTTTACGGAAAAAGGCGTCATGCTGGATGATTTTGACGGGGTGCTTTTTGAAAAATTCGTTAACCGCATTCTTGTAAAATCCAGAAATGAACTCTGCTTTGAGATGAAATGCGGTCTGACGCTGACAGAAAGGATTTGAGTCCATGGGACATACACCATTCGGATACCGGATTGAAAACGGAATTGCCGTCGTTGACAAAGAGAATGCCCGGAAAATACGAAAACTCTACACTAACTATCTTTCCGGACTTTCCCTTACCGAAGCCGCTAAAGAAGCCGGTATCGAAATGTACCACTGCTCTGCAAAACGCATCCTGAGAAACCGGCATTACCTCGGTGATGATTTCTATCCGGCCATTATCAATGCAGATACATTCCGGAAAGCAGAGGAAGAGTTGGAAAGCCGTGCTGAGAAGCTCGGCCGGAAGAACAGGAGAAAGGAAACAGTTCCACAGGCACTGCCGACGAGGTTTTCCGTAAAACCTGCAGAAAAGCATTTTAACGACCCGGTCCTGCAGGCGGAATACCTCTATGGGCAAATTGAAAGCGAGGCAGATTCATGGGAAAAGTCATGCTCATTCCTGCAAAAAGGCAGGTCGGAAACAATGAGAGAGCAGAAGAAAATCCACGGCTGAGAGTTGCGGCCTACTGCCGGGTCAGCACGGACAGCGATGAACAGGCAACAAGCTATGACGCGCAGGTCAAGCACTACACGGAGTACATCCAGAGGAATCCGGAGTGGGAATTCGCAGGCATTTATGCCGACGACGGCATCTCCGGCACGAACACCAAGAAGCGGAATGAATTCAACCGGATGATTGACGACTGCATGGCCGGGAACATCGACATGATTATCACAAAATCCATCAGCCGGTTTGCCCGAAACACGCTGGACTGCCTGAAATACATCCGGCAGCTCAAGGACAAGAACATTCCGGTCTACTTCGAAAAGGAATCCATTAACACATTGGATGCGAAAGGTGAAGTCTTGCTGACGATTATGGCCAGCCTTGCCCAGCAGGAAAGCCAGAGCCTTTCGCAAAACGTAAAGCTCGGCCTGCAGTACCGCTACCAGCAGGGAAAAGTGCAGGTCAATCACAACCGATTTCTCGGTTATACCAAAGACGAGAACGGCCATCTCATCATTGACCTGGAACAGGCAGAGATTGTAAAGAGAATTTACCGCGAATACCTTGAAGGCTCCAGCATGGGCAGGATTGCCGCTGGACTTGAAAAAGATGGCATCCTCACCGGAGCCGGAAATACGAAATGGCACACCAGTACCATCAACAAAATTCTCCGCAACGAAAAGTACATGGGCGATGCCCTGCTTCAAAAGACTTATACGGTCGACTTCCTTACCAAGAAGCGAATCAAGAATAACGGCACGGTTCCGCAATACTACGTGGAAGCCGACCATGAAGCCATTATCCCGAAGGACATCTTCATGCAGGTGCAGGAAGAACTGGTCCGCCGCCGTGTGGTGTATGTCAGCCCTTCCGGCAGAAAAAGAAATTTCTCCTGCAGCCACCCATTCGCGCAGATGGTCTACTGTGGGGAATGTGGAGAGCTTTACCGCCGGATTCACTGGTACAGCCGGGGTAAAAAATCCATTGTCTGGCGGTGCATCAGCCGGTTGGAGTCCACTTCGGCAAAAGAACCCTGCCACAACCGCACGGTGAACGAAACCGTATTGCAGGATGTTTCCGTAAAAGCAATCAATCAGGTCCTTGAAGATAAAGACCACTTCACAAACGCCCTGCAGCAGAATATCGCCGCTGCCGTACGGCAAACAGATACCCTTTCACCAGAGGGGATTCAGAGACGGCTGGAAGAACTGCAAATAGAGCTCATCAAAAAAGCAAACAATCAGGACGATTACAAGGCCATCACAGATGAGATATTCCGGCTCCGGGCACAGAAAAAGCAGTCTGAATCCGAAAACACGCTTCGGGATGAAACCTTAAGCCGCATCCGTGAGTTGCAGGAATTCATCGCCGCTCAGCCGACCGAACTCACTGAATTTGACGAGACTCTGGTCAAGCGGCTGATTCAGAAAATCACCGTCTACGCGGACAAGTTTACGGTGGAATTCAAGTCCGGTGTAAGCGTGAATATAAAAGAATAAGAGTAAGCTGTCTTGATAGGCAATTTACCTTACAGGTTGAACAGCTTTTTCATCTCTTCTTCAAGCGTTCCGTTCTTTGCATAATCCAGCGTGTCGCATAGCTTAATATTGTGCTTATCGATATGGATCTCATCACTGAATCCAAGAATGTACCTTAGGCAAATCCGGTAGATGATTTCTGTCGGTGCACAACCATATACCTGTTTTGCAAAGATATGATTCAATCTTTCCGCATTATCAGGATACAAAACTTTCATACGGTTGCTTTGGTATAGGCGGGTAACAATCTCTGTGATATACATACCCGATTTCATATAAAGGTCAGCAAACGTATTGTTCGGATCATCGAAGCACCCGGGATTCTCCTGCTCCAGGCGATCAACCATGTTCTTGACCACACGTTTTGGCGTGAAAATTTGGTTTGTTTTCTGTGGCGGAATATAATCAAAGATGTCACCTTTGCTGGTCTCATTAAAGTAATCGGCCAGTTTGGCGCGTTTCTTCATAAATTCCAGAACTGCATCATTAAAGACAACTTCATCAAACAGGTGGCCGTCAAAATGTTTCTTGTGTTCCTCGTCTCGAATTCCGTTTCCATTCTCATTCTTTTGGTAGTAGTCGCCGCCATCGCGAAGCATACGGAACTCATCAAGTGTTACACCTTTACCGGTCTGCGGATTAACAGTCACTTCCCAGAATACATCTGCTGGTACGAGTGAATCGAAATTTGCCAGTGTCGTATTTTCATCACCATAGGCCATAAGAAATGCAGGTATGGCACGGGAAAAACCACGCAGGTGATCCCTCACGCTGCCTTCAATAGAATCTTTCTTATTATTAAGTTTTTCCGTCTCTACTGTTTTGACGATGGTTTCCGCTGCCTTCTTGACGGTTTCATTACTGTGGAGCTTTTGATATATGTTGTTTACCATGCTATTATATTCTTTAATGCTTCGTTTCTTATATTCTTCAGCAAGCTTTGAGATTTCCGACATGGGAGCGCCTGATTTTTGTGCATCGGCGATTTTGTCTTTACGTTCTTTGACAAGTTGGTGATTGCGGATAGCGTAATCACCGTATTCATGGTTGACTACAGTGTCCGTGGTATCCTGAATTTTCCGCTCCATCTGATTCTGTGTAGATTTTTTCAGGTCATGGCCATACTGCGTTTTTGCTGAGTCTATAAGCGTATTGGCTATAGGCTTGGAAAATTTTTCGCGAAGTTCCTTCAGTTCATCCTTCTTTGGATCCTTTGTCATCTCAACCTGTTTGGTGATGTCCTCAACTGCAGCTGCCAGCTTTTGATCGACATCCCCATATACTTTGTCTCCGAAAAGCTCGCTTGCCATGCCGATAACCTGTTCCTTCGGGACTTCCACGTTACCTTTTTCATTAAGATTTAGCTTATCAGCTGTCCCTTCGTCAACCTCGACAGGCGCCAGCGTCTTGGGTTCCTCAATTGCTTGCATGCCATTGATAAGATCGATGATCTCTTTCGGTGCTCCGAAAATGCCGGAAATGTTGGCAAAAAGGAAGTTGGACATGAACCCGCGTTCTACGACTTCCTTAGCATGGATGTGCCGCGGAATCGTGAGAACAGACTCGGCATCCAGTTCTATCATAGATCCCTGGTCATCCTCGCCATAAACAGGGAAAAAATTTAGAAGCTCACGGACATGCTTCTTACGCTGGTCGAAGTCTCCTTTGTCGCCCGCTGTTTCAGGAATCAGGTCATTGGCGAACTTTTCAAATATCGTCAGTGTACGCGCCGGATCAAAGTCAAAGACATAAGCGTTCTGTTTTCTGTAAGAGTTGCCCTGTGCATCATGAAACAGGCACGGATTTTGAGCGCGGAAAGCGGCCTGCATGTACAGTGCCGGGCTTGCCATGTTCGAAAGCATCAGCACAGCCGTCCACTCCGGGATCGTGACACCGGTCGTCAGCTGGCCAACAGACAGAGTAATGGTCTTATCGTATTCTTTGATGGCCTTTGTGACACGGTCGAATGCCTTCTCGTTTTCATCATCGTCGTCCAGCTTGCCGTCGCCTGCTGCAAGAATAATGTGATAATCCTTAAACACAGGATGAAGCTCCAGCTTCTTTGCCAAAGCCTTAGCACTTGCTACGCGATTCAGCAGCCAGAACGTATGTTTTAGCTCATTTCGCAGCTCCGGAGTAGAAAACGGGAACTTCTCCTGGCGTGTTAGTGCATCAAGGAACTTGTCCACATCCGCGTCATGTATGAACTTTCCGGATTCGTTCGTCTTGAAGAACTCATTCAAGTCGAAAGCATATTCTTCAACATCATTGTCTGCAAGCACAATACCCTGTTTTACCTTGTCGCGGATGATATCCGACTTCTGGTATGTAAACAGACTAAGCCGTGGAAGGTTTTCATACGGGTTCTCAATTTCGCTGGAATCATTCCAATCACGCTTTTTCTTTTGTTCGTCCGCATATGTCCAGTTGAAAATCGCATCTTCCGCAAATTTGTCATTTGCCAATGCCTTAAACGGCGTACCAGAAAGATGCAACGTCCATTTACGCTTAATATGATTGAAAGCGGTATCTGTCTTGTAGGTATCGACACCTTCATGCGCCTCATCTACAATCATAATATCCCAGTTTAAGCCTTTGTCTGCGCTTACTTCTGACAACTTATCATACTGCCCTCCGAAATAGAGGGAACCTTTCAGATCCTGCAGGCTCACAAATTCGATGCAGCCTTTGGCATGGCTATTTCCATCCAGCACTTTGTCAAGATACTCCTGACGGCTCATCACATATTTTTTGTCTTTAATGCCGTCCACGTTGCTGACAAACAGATAGCCGGACTGCGGGCCGAAAAACGTCTCATAGTCCGAATACCATGAATTTGCAATTGCCGGGCGGTTCGTCACAATAAGAATATTCGTCGCATCAAGCCTTTTGCACAGGTCATAAGCCGAAAGCGTCTTGCCAAAACGTGGCTTTGCATTCCATAAAAATTCACCATTGCTGTGAGATTTGAAATAATCAAGTGCTATCTCAACAGCTTTGTTCTGCTCATCGCGGAGCTTATACGGAATGACCGCGTCCGCGTCATCATCGGAAACAACACCGTGATTCTGGGTAAAATCAACAAAATCACCCTTTGCGGTATTGGGCGCAATGCAGAACCACTCCGTGCCTTCCTCACGATCGACGCTAAGCTTCTTCAAATAGGCGTGAAAGTCCTTATCGGTAAAGACTCCGAATGGTTCCGTCATGTATGCGGCGCGCAGATGCCACCATGTTTTATGCGGCACACCGACGGTGTGCGTCTGCTCTTTAATGCGGGTTTCCACATTCCGCTCCGTAAAGCCGATTTTTGTCCAGCCGTCATGCGCGGGCACTCCCGGCGTGGTATACGCATAGCATTGGGGAACGACTGGATAAGCTGTTTGGATTTTGATGCCCGCCATCACGCCATCTCCTTTACATGCGATTCGATGAAGTGAATCTCCTTTTCATCAAGCCCATACTTGCGGTACAGCTGTAAGTCGATTTCATGAACGGATTTTGACCAGTCGATATCAGAACTTGAAGTAAAGTCTTGGAGAGGAACATAGTTCCACTTTTCCTTGGTGTTATCCTGTGTGATTTTTAAAATTCCAAGCATAACTCTTGCAAACTTGCTCTGAACGTATTTTAGACAATGCTCAGCTTCTTCTCTTGTATCAAATGAACCAATCGACAAGAAAGTTTCAGTAGCCCCGATTAGGGGTTCCCCGATTAGGGGTTCCCCGATTAGGGGTGTACTCAATACTTCGCCGAGTGCTCCACTTCCATTTGCTTTTGGTATAAATACCTTATATTTATAGAAGCTATCCGGAACATCCTGATAATCTTTCCTTCCCCAACAGTAAACTCTTTTACTGGAAATTAGTCCCAAAAATCGAACATATTCATGTTCATCAGAAGGCTTATTTTTAAAAAATGCAATATTTATCAGTTTTGTAAACGCACCCGCACCAACATCCTTTCTGTGCCCTTTGGACTGTATAGATATAATTTCCGGATGCTCTTCTAATGCTTTATCCGAAAGCTTATACACACCTCGTCCTGATATTATCGAACTGAAAAAATTGGTCGTTACTGATTTTACTTTTTTTAATGTCAAGTTCAACTCAGGAAAAGATGTAAATATTTTCACAGGCGTATATGTTCTGCTATAGTCGTGATAAGTTACAGCAACACCTCCCTTAATATCTGTATTAGGAAACACAGCAGCACTGTTTGGCTCATATTTAAGAACTTTAAAATGTTCGTCATTAAGCATTTTCTCATTCCAGACTTTAGGTGTACTGCCAGCATTGAAAAGGAAACGTGCCGGATGAATCAGTTCCACTTTATCAGCTATTTTATAAACCGCATCCATAAACTGGTTATATACAGGCTTCGCATAATTTCCATTTTCTCCTGAATTCTCAAAGTCCTCATTATATGGTGGATTTCCAATTACAAAATCGAAAAGTTTATGTTCCATGACTTTCATCTCCTTTAGTTTGTTGAAAAGAATGGAATTATCTCTTCTCCAGTTGTATATTTTGCACGGTATAGCTTCAGGTTCATTATCTGCCATATCTGTCATTTCAGAATACATATCGAAAAGCGTTAGCTGCTGGAATTCCTCGTACGGTTTTCCGAGCGGGATAGTGTCTTTCAGGCCGTCCATCTGCCAGACGTTCCATACAATTTTATTCGCCACTGTCTGAAGCAGCTTCTCGTCGGGTTCCTTGTCCCACCGTTCCTGATAGTAGTCGATAAATGTTAGGAGCAAATTGATTCTCGCTATCAGAAGACTGTCACCCTGATACTCGTACCCGTAGGACGCCTCGAACGCCCGGATTGCCCATTTGACCCACTCGTCATAGTTTTCGGCATTTTCATTCACGATCCGGAGTTTCCGGTCGAGCTGTCCAATTCGATGCTTTGGCGGCACGATAAGATGTCCTGTTGACACATCATAGCGGGACACAAGATAAGGCGCTTCCCCACAGGTAATCTCCAGCCGCCGTGAATCCACATAATGTTTCCACGTCTTTCTTTTTGGAAACTCAATCGGTTCTTCAGCAACCGTCCATGTGTGGTCGTCGTTCTCTGCATTGAATACGTCTTTTCTGCCGAACCACTCTTCATCGCAGTAATTGTTCATCATGTTGCACAGCCATGCCGGTGTGAACACCTCGGCCTTTTTTCTTGTGCGGGCCTGCTGCGCTTCCTGTGTCTTCTGGATTCTCGGCTTGATGATGTCCGTATGCTGCAAGAGAAGACTGCGACTTATCGGCTCCTTATCTGTGAAGCCCTGTCCAAGTTCCTCATAGGTATCGGTTGCCCAGATAATATTTTTCTTTGTTGATTTATCCTCAAGAAGCAAGTCCAGAAGAGGGGCTACCGGACCGCTCTGAACATCTATCAGTTTTTCCACAAACGGAGTTTCCCTCCTTTAAGCCTGTTCATTATCTTCCGTATTGCTTTCTTCTGATGCGCCGCCGGATCTGATCCATTTGTCAATTTCGGACAATTTGAATTTCCAAAGCCTGCCGACCTTATAGGCAGGCATATTACGCTTATTGATCCACTGCAGGATGCTTTCGCGTCCAACTCCGAGGTATTCCTGTACTTCTTTAAGTGTCGACCACTTTTCTATATTTTTATCCACTGGTCTCTCCTCCATCGCTCGTATGGAACGTAACATGAATTCTTATATTAAAATCCCATCTATGGTTAGGAAAGCAATTTTCGCCATCTGCGTCCTACATTTCCCACTTGCATTCAAAATTCCCTTCGAAGCCACAGACATCAATGTCTGTGGCTATTTTCGTATGTTAGCCCTGTTTGCGTAACTGGCGGACATTGTGAAATAGCGGCTTCCAGCGGCATTAAAGAACTTAATAACAAATGTGCCCTGGTTTTTCTGGTTATTCAAATAACCGTACAGCTTTTTAAGAAACTCGTAACTTTTGATGCCGATCACCCCCGGTACCTGATTCTTAGCGTTTCATCTATTCTCTGGTACCTGATGTTTCTCCGATACTAAAGACAGTTGATCGGAAGGCCCTGATAACAACGAAAACAGACTTTTAAATGCATTATAAGCATTTCACAGACAATCGTCAACTACACAGAGGTTATAAATTTGTAAACAGATATAAACAGACAATAGTACTCAATAAAGTGAGGTAAAAATTCATGTCAAAAGAAGATAGAGAAATGTGGCGGATCAACATTGAGAATTCCACCGACACAGTCAGCAAAATTTACGGACCTAAAGTAGCGGCTTCAGTATTTCAAAGGTATAGCGCGACAAGCTTCGACAACCTTAGTGATACAGTTGTAAAGAGAAGGAATTTTGTTTTCTGAAATGATATTGTTTTGCAATAGCTTGGTGCATACGTCTCCAGTGTAAGCGTCAAACCAGACGGCGCCTTGGAAAAGTCAAGAATCGTGCAGAGTATGAACACCCCAAATTTCATAGATTCCCAGATTCGGTGCTGCCAATAGTAATACGTCTTTTCGTTGATTTCGTGCTGTTCGCACCAGTTTCGCACCGTTAATCCGCTGCTGCGGCATTCGGATACGCGCTGCGCCCATTCCTCCATGCGTTGGTTTTTGCCAAGTATCCGCAAATCCTTCTCCATTTTATCAACTGCTCCAATCTTATTTCCATAGACTCTTTGGAAGTCTTTCGGTGATTGGAAGCAATTATCTCATCTTTTTCTCAATCTTACCAGACGTCCACTGGCTTTACGCTTACGATTATCCGAAATGGAGTACAGTGAAATCATTTTATTACCGGGCAATCGCAAAAGGAATTTGGGAAAAAGTCATGCAGTTTTTAGTCAAAGAAACTCGAATAAACGCCGGAAGAAACGAAAACCCGTCATACGCTTTGATTGATTCGCAAAGTGTAAAAACAACTGCCGATGCAAATAACCGCGGCTATGACGGAGGGAAAAAACAAAAGGACGTAAACGTCATATTGTAACCGATATCATGGAAAACATCCTTGCTGTTCACATTCATGCGGCAAATATACATGATACAAAGGGCGGATGTTACGTTTTCGCAAAAGCAATGCAAAAATATCCGTCCATCCAAGCAGGCTGTGCCGATGAAGGCTATCGCGGAACTTTCAAACGTTTGATCGAAGCGGCTTTTCATGTCAGAATCGACATTTCAAGGCAAATTAAGCCAAAGTTTGAGGTCTTGCCCAAACGGTGGCGCGTAGAGCGCACCTTTTCCTGGTTCAACAATTCTCGCCGGTTGTCCAAAGATTATGAGATTAACACGGTATCGGAGAAAAACATGGCGATGATTTCCCATTTGAATACTCTGCTGAACCGGCTATGAGAACACCTTCTTAATAACATTTATCTTGCCAGCTCAATGCAATTTTGTCATCTATCCTCGACACTCAGCATCAAAAAACATCTAATCCACTGCCTCAAAGGCTAACATCTAATCTGGCAACTCAACTATGTGACAGAATTCTGGAACAGCTTCAGAAGCACTCCGTAGATAAGTTTCCACAAAGCGGCTTGCTCCGGTCAGCCGAATGAGTCATCAACCCCGCAAGCGCCTTGGAATCAAGCCTTTCTTGACTTATCAGTCTTTTACCCTTGACATCAATGCTACGCACTCAACATGCGCCGTGCGCGGAAAGAGGTCGACCGGCACTGCACGGCAAAGTGCATAGCCCTCCTGGGCAAAGGTCTTAAGGTCGCGGGCAAGCGTTGCCGGGTCGCACGAAACATAGACAATGCGCTGCGGCGCCATCTGCGCCGCTGTGTGCACGAGCACCGGCCCACAGCCCTTGCGCGGCGGGTCCAGCACGATAACGTCCGGGGAAAGGCCCTTTTCACGCAGGCGGGCCGCCGCCTGTGCCGCGTCGCCGCAGAAAAATTCGGCATTTTTAATGCCGTTGCAGGCCGCATTCCGGCGGGCATCGGCAACCGCGGCGGGCACCACCTCCACGCCGATGACGTGCCCGGCGTTTTTCGCCATGGAAAGGCCGATGGTCCCTGTACCGCAGTACAAATCCAGCAGGGTTTCCTTGCCCGTCAGGCCAGCAAAGCGGCCTGCAATGCCGTAAAGCACCTCTGCCTGGGCGCGGTTGACCTGGTAAAAGCTGTTTGGCGAAATAGAAAACCGCAGGCCGCACAGGGTATCCGTCAGGGCGGGGGCGCCCCACAACGTGCGGTTCTTTTCCCCTAAAATCACATTGGTGCGGCGGCGGTTTGTGTTGAGCAGCACCCCCGCAAGGCCCGGCACCTGCTGCTGCAGCAGGCGGACCAGCAGCTCTTCCTCAGAGACTGCGCCGCCGTTTACCACCAGGCACACCAGCACCTCGCCGCCTGACATGGCCTCGCGCAGATACAAATGCCGCAGCAGGCCCTTCCCGGTTTTTTCGTCATAGACGCTGTCGCGCGCCTTTTGGTACCACGCCTGCACCGCATGAACCGCCTTGGTAAACGACTCTGGCTGCAGCAGGCAGTCGCCGCAGGGAATAATCCGGTGGCTGTGCGGCGCGTAAAACCCAGCCGTCAGGCCGCCGTCCGGCGCTAGGCCCAGCGGGAACTGAGCCTTGTTGCGGTAGCGCTGCGGATCCTGCGCCGGCACAATTGATTCTACCAACTGCGGCGGCAGCCCGCCGATACGGCCGATGGCGTCGCGCACACGCTGTTCTTTGGCGCGGCACTCCGCCGCGTAGGTGATGTGCCGGAAGACACAGCCCCCGCAGCGCGGAAACTGCGGACAGTCCGGCGCTGTGCGGTCCGGCGAGGGCGAGAGAATTTCTTCTATTTTTCCGTACGCATATGTTTTTTCAGTCTTTAAAATACGCACCCGCAGTACGTCCCCCGCGGCAGCGCCCGGCACAAACACCGCGGCCCCCTGGCAGCGGCCCACACCGCGGCCCTCTGCGGTATAGCCGGTAACAGTGAGTGGAATGCAATCGTTTTTTTGAAATGCCAGTTTTCTTTCCATAGTTCCTCCATGGCCCGGTGGTGCTTTCTGCGGGCAGTCCGATAGTTGATTGTATCACATTGCGGGCAGCAAAAAAAGCACTGCCCTTTTTTGCCGAAAAAACGCCTGTAACTTTTCACGAAATCTCGATGCAATTTTTTCGGCTTTTATACAACAGGTAGATTCTGCACTTTTCCGGCAGAAATCGATTGACAAAAATCGTTTTCAACACTACAATGTACCTGTACTCAAGAGAAACACAAGGTACAGTAAATCATTGGCAATAAGCTTCGCGGCTAGTAAGCCGCAACCTTTTCAATACAACTCCTCCCCAAAAGGCAAGGTAACGAGAAATCGGAACCTTGTCTTTTATTTTGTCTGGAGGTTTTTTTATTTCACTGCACCGCCACACAGCAAAGCCTCGTAACAGAAAAAGCGCCCCGCATACCCGGGGTAGGCAATGTCACCCACATGCGAAAAGCCGCAGCGCACAAACAGGCGCCGCATGTGCAGGTTTTGCTCAATGGTATCGCTGCGCAGGCTCTCGCAGCCCATGCGGCGGGCAAGTGCCTCTGCCCCGCACAGCATAGCTTCCCCAACGCCGCTGCCACGCGCGCCGCGCGCTACGGCAAAGCGATGCACCACAGCAAAGCTTTCGGCGCTCCAGTCCACCCACGCATAGGGCAGCGCGGCGTTTCGGTCCAGCGCAAACATTCCGTTCACGCCGGCATCCTCTGAAACATACAAATTTCCCGCAGCGAGGTCCTGTACAAAGACTTCGCGGGCGGGATATTTTTGATTCCACTGGCGAACACCCTCCTGACGCATGGTCTCTATCGCCTGTGTGGTAATCTCCATCACGCGCGGCAGGTCTTTTCCTTGTGCTCTGCGAATCATGTGCGGTGTGCCCCCTTTTTGTACCCATTCTTTTTTCATTATACTTCTTCCTTTTTTCATTGTCTATTGACCTGCCCCCGCTTTCTTTCTATAATAAAAAGATAGCGACAAGAAAAGGAAGGAAAATTATGCACACAGAATTAACGATTCAGAAACTTTATGATTTGACCCATACAGCCGCGGCCCCCCTGCTGGGCTCCTGCAACTACCCGTGGGAAGTCCTGCCAAAAATCCACGACTTCATTTTGCAGCTGGGTGCCACTCTTTCCAAAGAGGAATACGAACAGCGCGGCGAAAACATCTGGATTGCAAAAAGCGCAAAAATTTACCCCAATAACTACATTGCCGGGCCTTGCATTATCGGGCCGAAAACAGAAGTGCGCCCCGGGGCTTTTATCCGCGGCAACGCCCTGGTGGGCGAAAACTGCGTGGTCGGCAACTCAACCGAACTAAAGAATGTCATCCTTTTTGACAACGTGCAGGTGCCGCACTACAACTATGTCGGCGACTCTATTCTGGGCTTTCACGCACACATGGGCGCGGGCTCCATCACGAGCAACGTCAAGTCCGACAAGGCTCTGGTCGTGGTACATGCGGCAGAGGACCTGCCCACAGGGCTGAAAAAATTTGGTGCCATGCTGGGCGACTATGTCGAAGTGGGCTGCAACAGCGTGCTCAACCCCGGCACCGTCATCGGCCGAAACTGCACCGTCTACCCCACCAGTTCGGTACGCGGCTTCGTACCCGAAAGTTCTATTTACAAAGCAAAAGGGAACCTCGTAAAGAAGGTGTAAATTTTGTATCAGGCCTGTATTTTTGACTTGGACGGCACCCTGGCAAACACCCTGTACTCGATTGCCGGCTTTGGCAACCGGGCGCTGCGCGCATGCGGCTACCCCGAAATTCCTGCGGAGCATTATCGCCGCATCGTGGGCAACGGCGTGGTAGTGCAGCTGCGCCGCATGATGAATACCGTGCGCCCCAACGGCTGGAGCCAGGAAGAAATGCTGAAAGTGCGCCGCCTTTACGACCGTTTCTATGAGGCAGACCCGCTTGCGGGAATTGTCGGCTACCCCGGCATGCCGGAACTGCTAAAAGAGCTGCAGAAGCGCGGGATAAAATCCGGTGTTCTTTCCAATAAACCCGACAACTGCGTACAGCCGATTATCGCCGGGCTTTTCCCCGCGGGCACCTTTGCTGCCATTCGTGGTCAGCGCGCGGGCGTGCCCTGCAAGCCCGACCCGCAGGGCGCTCTGCTTTTGGCAGAAGAACTGGGCGCTGCCCCCAAAGACTGCCTGTATATCGGCGACACCAACACCGACATGCAGACCGGTGCCGCCGCCGGCATGGATACCGTGGGCGTGCTGTGGGGCTTTCGTGACCGCGCTGAGCTGAGCGCCGCACATGCGAAATTTATTGCTGCTGCCCCCGCGGAGATTCTTTCCATTCTGCTGCGCAGCCGGTCAGAGTCCGCATGAGGGCGCGCACCGCGCACAAGCTGCGCAGCCGGGTTCACCTGGGCCTGCGGATTATTAAAACGGGCATTGCCGTTACCCTGTGCCTGGTAATATATGACACGCTGAAACTGCCGCAGGCTTTTGTCGCGGTGGTCACGGCAATCCTCAGCATGGGGCCGAGCATCGACCACTCGATCCGCGCCGGCAAAGACTCGCTGCTGGCCGCGGCGATAGGGGCTGTTATCGGCGCGCTGGCTTACCATGTTTCGCCGCAGAACCCCGGCCTGTGCGGTATGGGGATTATTTTAGTCATCTTTTTGTGCCAAACTCTGCGGCTGCGCCACGGCACCCTGATGGCTTCGTTTATGTTTGTCATGGTCATGCTGCACCAAGAGGCCGCCGGCACAATCTGGACAGTCGGCTGGTGCCTGCTGGCGGCGTGCCTGGGCATTATCATTGCGCTGGCGGTCAACCTGCTGATTCTGCCGCCGAACTATTCGCAGAGCATCCTGCAGAAAGACCGGCAGATTTACGCCATGCTCTGCAACGCCGCCCGCGCCTGTGAAGACCGCACCGCTTCGCCGGACTTAGAGGCTATCCAGGTGGAACTGCACCGGCTGGAGCGCGACATTCGGCTGTATGTTTCGGAATGGAAAATCTTTCGCAACCAAGACAGCGCTGTCTTTGAAATTGCGCGCAGAGTCGTTTCTTATCGGGAAATTTTAACGGACCTGTGGGCGATTGACCGGCTGGACAAAGCCTTTTCCAGTGAAACGGCCACGGTCTTTGCCTATCATATCAACCGCTCCAACGCGCTGCTGGCCTCGCTGCGCCCTGCCCTGCCGCAGGAGCCGCCCCAAGCGGCGGCCGCAGACAATATACCGAAAAAATAAAAGGAGCAGGCAAATCGGAAAAAGCTTTCCGGTATGTCTGCTTTTTTTGCGTTTATTGATCCGTTTTTTCTGTGGGCGCGCCGGCTTCTGTACAGGAAGCGGAAAACGCGCGGGCGCTTTCGTTCGCGCTGTCTTTGGTCTTCTGCAGGCACAGCTGATACTGCTCCTCCAGCCAAGCGACCGCGGCATCATAGCCGGCGGCGTCCTTTGCAAATTCTTTTTGATTGACCGGCGTACTGCGGGCCATACACAAAAGGCCATACCAAACGGTGACGACAATCTCCTCCCCTGTCGCATCAAAGCGGTAATTAAAGGGAAGCAGGCTGCCGGTGTAGTAGTTGCTGTTCACGGTAAAATAATCTGTTTTCGGCAGACCAAAACGATTTTCCATATTTTTCTCCTGTTCATCAAAAGGCGCGGGTGCCGCATTTTCCACTGGCCGCATAGAATAAAGCGGAGGTGTTGCACCAATGGAAACAAAAGTATACAACTGCATGGACCCAAAAGAGAATCCCCTGCCCGAATGGATGCGTCTGAAAAAGGCCGAAGACGTGCCGTCCCCTGAGCTGGACCCGGTCGAGGCCTTTAAGCGGGACCCCGACTCCTTTTTCCCAAACCTGACCGGCGCAAAAAACAAATAGAAGCACTGCTCAAAAAGGCACGGCCCGCAAAAGACGGCGGCCGTGCCTTTTTATGCGGCGGCTTTTACTTTTGCAGCAGCCGGCGCAGATTTTCTGTATATGGCGGGCGTACAATGCCCTTTTCCGTGACGATTGCCGTGATGTTTTCGTGCGGGGTCACGTCAAAGGCGGGGTTATAGGTTTTTACGCCTTTGGGCGCGGTCCACACGCCAAAGCGGCAGGTAATCTCTTTCGAGTCGCGCTCTTCGATGGGGATTTCTTTTCCGGTAGCGGTAGTGAGGTCAATGCTGGGCGTCGGAGCCGCAATGTACATGGGAATCCCGAAGTACTTTGCCAGAATGGAAACCCCCATGGTGCCGATTTTGTTGGCAGTGTCGCCGTTGGCCGCAATGCGGTCGCAGCCGACAATGACCGCGTCAATTTTGCCCTGTGACATGACCATGGCGGCCATATTGTCGGTAATGACGGTTACGTCAATGCCCGCCTTAAAGAGCTCTAGGGCTGTCAGGGTAGAGCCCTGCAGCCGCGGGCGCGTTTCGTCTGAAAAGACGCGCAGGTGCCAGCCCTTTTCCTGTGCCAGGTACATGGGGGAAGTGGCGGTGCCATACATGGAAGTCGCCAGCTGACCGGCGTTGCAGTGGGTCAAAAGGCCCATGCCGTCGTGCAGAAGCGGCATAAAGTTTTCGCCGATCTGCCGGCAGATATGGATATCGTCCCGGTGAATCTGCTTTGCCTTTTCGCGCAGCGTCTTTTTGACCTGCGGCACCGGCTGCTCACGGGCAGAAAGGGCCGTTTTCTGCATCTGCCGCAGCGCCCAGGAAAGGTTGACCGCTGTGGGCCGCGAAGAATTGAGGTACGCCGCCTGCTGCTGCAAGACCGTATAAAAAGCATCAAAGCTGTCTTCCGGCGCATCTTTAATCCCGAAATACAGGCCGTAGGCAGCGGTCACGCCAATTGCCGGTGCGCCACGCACCACCATATCCTGTATCGCGTGCCACACGCCCCCGCTGGTATTGTATTTAAGATAAGTAATTTCATTAGGCAGCTTTCTCTGGTCCAGCAGCACCAGCTGGTCCTCGCTGTCGTTCCAGGTTATTGCTAAAAGTCCTGCCATTTGTGTATGCCGCCTTTCTGCGCTTTTGGGAAAACCCGTTTTCTGTCAGACCTTGCCGGCAGCCCGCTCTCTGTCTCTTTCTCTTTCGTTGGCAGCATTTACAAACGGAATATGCTCATCGACGATTTCAAAGTGGTCAGACATGGCGCGGCATGCACCCATGCGGTCGTGGTTTTTAATGCAGGTGACCATATTTTCGTGAATACGCTGCAGGCGCTTGGCCTCCATTGGGTTAGCAGTGATATTTTGGCGCAGGTCCTTGATAAACAGATCTGTTACATCGGACAAGGCCTGCAGAATGGAAAAAATCAGCCGGTTGCCGGAGGCCAGAGAAATGACATAGTGGAGCCGCTGGTCAAGGATGGCTTTTTCCTCCGGGTCTTCACTGGCCGCCATCGCCGAAACGATTGCCTCAAGTGAGCGAATCTGCTGGTGCGTAATGTTGTCGACAGCAAGGAAAATAGCCTGCTGCTCCAGCCCGCGCCGCAGCTCACTGAGCTGGCGGTAATCGATCTCCTGCAGCAAAAACATCAAAGACAAAGACTCGAACAGGCTCTTTTGAAAATTGCCGGAAATATAGTTGCCGGCGCCTTGTGCGCTGGTCACCGCGCCCAAGACCTCTAAAATACGCAGCGCCTCGCGTACAGAGTTGCGGCTGACCCCAAGCATCTCGGCCAGCTCGCGCTCGGGAGGCAGTTTTTCGCCCTGCTTTAAGCTGCCGCACAAAATCTGCTTTTTTATATAGGCAATGACGCTTTCATACGCCTTTTCTGACTTTTCTGTACGTTCTTCATTTTCTTCTTTCAACTTTCCGCCCCCGCTGGGCCGCACCCAAAACTTGCCTGATTTTTTCTGCACAGGCGCGGCCGCCGTCAATCATGCTGTTTCTATCGTAACATAAAAAGGGGAAGTGTGCAATCTTCTGCAAGCGAAAAAATTTCTGTTTTTCGCACAAAAAAGCCGTTTGCTTTTATGTAAAGAGAAAGGCAAACGGCTTTTGGGACATACCGAACCAAAGGGTCCGGGTTTTTTTACAGATTCTTTTCGCAGAAGGCTTTTACGGTTTCGCTGTCCGCCTTTTCGCTGTCGCCCTCGACTGTAAAGACGATTTCGTCGCCTTTTTTCACACCGAGGCCCATCACGGCAAAGATGCGCTTTGCATCGGCTTTATGGCCCTGCTTCTCCATTTGTACTGTAGAAGCGCAACCCTGTGCGCACTTTACCAAAAGGCCGGCCGGGCGGGCATGAAGGCCCTGGGGATCTGTAATGGTATAGGTAAATGTTGTCATAACTACTCACTCCTGTTCTAAAATTTCTATTGAATTCAGTATAACAAATTCAGCATAAAGAATCAATCGTACACTTCATTTTCATTCTTTTTTTATTGCCGAGGTCTTGCGGGGCAGGCGCAGATACTTTTCGCCGCAGCAGAAAACCGCTGTGCCCACCGCCGCACCAAGCAGCAGACCGCACAGGACATCGCTGGGAAAATGCACGTAGAGATACAGCCGCGAAAAGCCGATGAGCAGCGCCGCCGGCACAGCCGCCCACGCAAATTTTCGGTTTGTCAGCGTAAGCACCGCCGCGGCCGCGGCCGCGGTTAGCGCATGGCCAGAGGGAAACGAGTACCCCCGCGGCATGGGCAGCAGAAGCACAGTGCCAGGGTCAAGCCAACAGGGGCGCGGGCGGGCAACAAGCGGCTTGAGCACCGCATTGCCCAAAAGCGCCCCCGCCGCTAAGCTGAGCAGCAAAAGCAAGCCCTGTACACGGTACTTTTTCGTACACAGCAGCAGAAGCCCCGCCAAAATCCACAGCATACCGAAATTGCCCAGCCACGAGGCCGCCAGCATGACCGTGTCAAGCCACCGGCAGGAAAGCGTGCTGCGAATCAGATGAAGAAGCGACCAGTCTGTGTTTACAATCCAAGTACCCATGCTGCCTCCTTTTAATGAAAGAAGAGAGTCCCCACACCGTAAGTAACAAAGGCGACAATGGCCCCCGCGGCAATAACCCCCAAGAGGATGGACGGAAACGCCTTTTTCAGCGGCATATCTAAAATAGAGGCCACCAAGGCGCCGGTCCAGGCGCCGGTGCCCGGCAGCGGAATGGCCACCAGAACAAACAGGCCCCAAAATGCGTATTTCTGTACGGTATCTGATTTCTTTTCTGCTCGGGCTTCCAGCCGGTTTACCAAAGAGGCAAAGCGGCCTTTTTTCTTTTTCAGCCACGCAAAAATGCGGCGGATAAACAGAATAATAAACGGCACCGGCACCATGTTGCCGATAATCGACACCAAAATGGCGACCCACAGATTCAGCCCATTTGCCACGGCAATGGGAATTGCCCCGCGCAGCTCGACGACCGGCACCATAGAGATGAGAAACGTCATAAAGATCTTACCGATAAAGCTATTCCACATAATCTGTTACCATGCTCCTTTAAAGCAGGAAGCACCTACGCCCCTGCCGCCTGTGTTTTCGCAGAAAAGGCAGTACAGAATACCTTTCCCGCGCCCTTGTGTTCCATTTCCGGCTGCCAAAAAGGGCGCCGGTGCTCTGCGGCGGCTTCTTTTACAGTTTTCCGCCCGGCAGCCCAAATAACCGACAGAAAACCTGCCAGTATTCGGAAACGCACGAGGCCGCAAAAGCAAAAGAGCTTATTCGCCGCCGGGGGTAATCTTCTTTATTATACCGGCTCGGCCGCAAAGTTGCAAATCTTTCCTGCGGGGACAAAAAAAGCCGCGGGCAAAAAAAGCCGCGGTTTCCTTCTGTACTTCAGTTTTTCAGCTGGAAAAGCCTGCCGCCCTGCATGACAAAGCGCAGGTTCCAGTCTTTGTCGAACACCGTCAGGTCGGCCCGCCTGCCGGGAGCAATGCTGCCAATGCGCCCCGCCTGCCCGATTTCCCGCGCCGGGTTGATGGTCGCGGACTTGATGACCTGCTTGACCGGGACGCCGAAAGCAATCAGGTTTTTTACCTCCTGGAGCATGTCGGTTGTAGAGCCGGCAATGGTGCCGTCTTTCAGGTAGGCGCGGTGCTCCCGCACATAAACCGGCTGGCCGCCCAGCTCTGAAAGGCCGTCCGGCATACCGGCCGCGCGCATGGAGTCGCTGATAATGATCGTGCGGTCCTCGCCCAAAAGACGGAATGCCAGCCGCAGCACCGCCGGGTGGATATGGAATCCGTCGCAAATCAGCTCGGCCGACACGCTGCTGCTGTCAAACACGGCACCCACTGCGCCGGGGCAGCGGTGGTGCAGGCCCTCCATGGCGTTAAACAGGTGCGTCACATGGGTGACGCCGCGCGAAAAAGCCTCTGCAGTCTGTGCGTAATCTGCCATGCTGTGTGCAAGCGACACTTTACAGAAAGGGCTGACATGCTCGATAAAGGCGCCGCCACCCGCGCACTCGGGCGCCATATCCACCAGCTTGACAATGCCGCCGCAGCCCCGGTACAGCCGCTCAAACTCCTGCCAATCGGGCACACGCACATTTTCAAGCTTTTGTGCGCCGCGCCGCTCGGGCGAAATATACGGGCCCTCCATATTTGCCCCGCAGACAGCCGCCCCCTGCAGCGGCTGCTGCATACAGTCACGGATATTGGCAAGCTCGCGCTCTATCTGCGCAAGCGGCACCGACATGGTCGTGGGGCAAAACGAAGTGACCCCTTTGTGCAGAAGCCGCGCCGACATGGTCTCGAGCGCCTGCCGGGTTGCGTCACCGGTGTCTGCCCCCGCGCAGCCGTGGATATGAATATCGACAAAGCCGGGGGCCACCCGGCAGCCGGTCAAATCCAGCGTTTCGTCCCCGGCAAGACACGGGGCCAGCTTTTCAATCTTTCCGCCGCATACAGAAAGGTCGCTGTGCACGAGGTCAAACTTTTCATTAAATACTTCTGCATTTTTCAGAATCATCTTTTATTCCCCTTCTGGGTGCTTTTCGTGAATAACCTGCATGGCCGCGCTGTCGGCGACAACGGTCAGGTCGGGGTGCAGCTGCAAAATAGACGCCGGCACAGTGGAAGTCACCGGCCCATACAGCGCTTTCTCTAAAATCTCTGCCTTTTTGCTGCCGCTGACAATCAGCAGAATCTTTTTTGCCTGCATAATGGCCCGAATCCCCATGGTCACGGCGTACCGCGGCACGTCGTCAATGCTGTGGAAAAAGCGGGAATTATCCCGAATGGTATTGGGCATCAGTGCCACCCGATGTGTCATTTTGCGAAAGCTCTCGCCCGGCTCATTAAAGCCGATATGCCCGGTGTCGCCCAGGCCCAAAAGCTGCAGGTCAATGCCGCCTAATTCCGCAATGAGCCGGTCGTACTTTTTGCAGTCGGCATCAAAGTCCTGTGAAAGGCCGCTTGGCACATGGGTCTTTTCCGGGCAGATATTGATGTGCGAAAAGAAATTGTGATTCATGTAGTAGCGGTAGCTCTGCGGGTTTTCCGGCGCAAGGCCGCAGTATTCGTCTAGGTTGACGCTGGTGACGCCGCTAAAGTCGACATCCCCTTTTTTGTACCAGTCAATCAGCTGACTGTAAACGCCCAGCGGCGTAGAGCCAGTGGCAAGGCCCAGCACGCTGCGCGGAAACAGAATGACCTGCGCCGAAAGGATATTTGCCGCCTTGCGGCTCATGGCCTGGTAATCCTCCGCCTCTATCAGTTTCATCTATGATTTTACCTCTTTCCCTCATCCTTTAAAAATCAGGTGCGCGCCGCTTTTTCAGTAATGCTGCACATGCGGCTCCACTTTTTCTCCATATCGGCGACCAGCATCATCTGCGTGCGGCAACGCTCTAGATTGTGCAGCGGGTGGGAAACCCGGAAGTAGGTGTCGCCCTGCAGAAAGTCCGTCAAAAAGCGCGTGCCGCACTCCAATGTCATCAGCTTTGCGCCAAGCGGCAGGGTGCGCACCTCTTCCGGGGTAAGGATACTGCCGGCGCTTTCCAGAAACCCGCGGGCAAACACCTCGAAAAGCGGCAGGCTGAGAGAGACTTTGGAAAGGTCGGTTTCGTCCTCCAGCGCGGTGCTCGCGCCAAAGCGAATGCAGTCGCCGAAGTCATAGTGCACAAGCCCCGGCATCACCGTGTCAAGGTCGATAATGCACAGTGCCTCGCTTGTTTTGCTGTCGAGCAGGATATTGTTGAGCTTTGTGTCGTTGTGCGTGACCCGCAGGGGCAGTCTGCCGGCGGCCAGCAGGTCTGTCAGCAGCGGCGCGTCCTTTTCGTGCGTCAGATAAAACGCAATTTCGGGCTGTGCCGCCGCGGCACGGCCAAGCTTGTCCTCTTTCAGTGCGCGGTGCAGCGCCGCGTAGCGGCTGGGCGTATCGTGAAAGTGCGGAATGGTCTCGTGCAGGCGCTCTGCCGGGTAGCCGGAAAGCTGCATTTGAAAGTGGCCGAACGCACAGGCGACTGTATAGAAATCGTGCGGGCTTTTGACCAAGTCATACGAAACGGTGCCCTCGACAAACGGATAGCACCGCCAGCAGCCGCCGTCTGCGGCGCGGTAATAGGGCCGGCCCGCCCGTGTGGAAAAGACAGTAAGGGTGCCGCGCTGCGGGTCGCCGCCCTCTTTTTCGATAACCTCTTTCAGATACGCGGTAACGCCCGTGATGTTTTCCATGAGGCCGTCTACATCGGGAAAAACTTCTGTATTGATTTTTTGCAGAATATAGCGAATGCGCTGCCCGCCGCTGCGAAAAATGGCACAGTAGGTTTCATTGATGTGTCCGCTGCCGTAGCGGCCCACCGAAACACACGTGCCTGTAAACGGAAACGCCGCGATCACTTCTGTAAGAATTGCGTCAGTCATTGGCAGAGTCCCCCCACAGATGTTCCGGGTAGCGCCCCGCTACGACAAAGCTGCAGATAGCTTTCTGCACCGTGGGCTTATCGGCGCGGTAGGTCACGCCGTACCAGCGGTCCTGCGAACGAAATACGGTAACATCTGCCCGGCCCGCCTGCAGCAGCGAATTGACAACAGAGGGCAGAAAGTACTCGCTTTTCAGCGGATTTTTGACCGCCTCGGTGTCGAGGAAAGGTGGGAACCCCTTTTCCAGTTCCTGTAAAAATCCGGGCGTAAAGCCCCACAGATTCATAGAGACTGTGCTGTCCCCCGGCAGCGCGTGCCAGGTGGCGCCGTTGTCCTCTGTATAGGCAGGGCCGGCGGAGCGCTTTTCAATGCGGGTGCGCTCGTGCACATCGGCAAGGAAGCCGTCTTTTACCGTACAGATGCCGCGGGCCACGTGGCCAAAGTCGGTCAGCGTATTCTGTAAAAGGTACCCAACCATGCTGTACTGGTATTTTTCGGTATCTTGCGCGGTGCTGCACCAGCGGTACATCATCTCAAAAGCCTGCGGGCCGTAGTAGTCGTCGGCATTGATGACAGCAAAGGGCGCGTCGATTTTTCCCCGGCAGGCCAGCAGCGCGTGGGCGGTGCCCCACGGTTTCTGCCGTCCCTGCGGCACTGCGTAGCCCGCCGGCAGGTCGCCGAGCTGCTGGTAAACATAGGTTACGTCCATCAGGCGGGCAAGACGGGTGCCGATGCGCTCTTTAAAATCGTGCTCAATTTCTTTTTTGATGATGCAGACAACGCGCCGAAAACCGGCGCGGTAGGCGTCGTAAAGCGAATAGTCAATGATGATTTCGCCGTGCATGCCCACGGGGTCTATCTGCTTGGGCCCGCCGTAGCGGCTGCCCATGCCGGCCGCCATAATCACCAGAATCGGTTCTCTGTTTTTCATTTTGTACAGGCTCCTTTTCAAAAGGTCTTATGCTTTACCTACAGAATAGCACACCGTTTTGGGGCTGTACAGGCGTGAAAACGGATGTTTTTTGCATTATTGCAGATTGTTTTGGCGGCTGTTTTCTGTTATACTAAAAAAGGAGGCGTGCTGAAAATGGATTTCCAGTATACAAAATTGCAGGACCGCCTGACCGTAGAAGAAATTGTAACCGTCCATTACTTTGAATATACGCGTGACTTCTTTTTCCCGGGTGAGACACACGACTTCTGGGAATTTGTGTATGTCGACAAAGGGGAAGTCACCATTACCCAGGGCTCGCGCACCGCTGCCCTGCACCGCGGGGACATCGCCTTTCACCAACCCATGGAGTTTCACAACCTGCGCGCAAGCGGCGAGACCGCGCCCGACCTAGCGGTTGTGTCCTTTGTATGCCGCAGCCCGGCCATGGATTTTTTCCGCGGGCGCATTCTGCAGGCCGGCAACAGCGAGCGCGACTGCATTTCGCAGCTGATTGCCGAAGCACACAGCGCCTTTCTGCCCCCGCTGGATGACCCCTCGACCCGCGGTATGCAGCAGCGCAGCCCCGAGCTGGTCTTTGGTGCGCAGCAGATGCTGCGCATTACACTGGAGCGGCTGCTGCTGCAGCTGGTGCGCGGGCAATGTGCCGGCAGCCGGCCGCAGCCGCTGTCTACCCGGCACGCGGCACACGACGAACAGGACATTGTCAACCAGGTCATTCTGTACATGGAGGAGCACTGCTGCGAAAAGCTTTCTCTAGACGCCATCTGCCAAGCAAACTCTATAGGCCGCTCGCACCTGCAAAAGCTGTTTCACGCGCGCATGGGCTGCGGCATTATCGCCTATTTCCGCCGCATTAAGGCCGAGACCGCAAAGCAGCTGCTGCGCACCGGCAGCTGTACGGTAGAGGAAATTGCCGACCAGCTGGGCTACACCGGCAGCGCCTACTTTTCCCGCGACTTTAAGCAGTGCACGGGCATGACCCCCACCGAGTACAGCACCTCGGCCAAGCTGCGTACAGCCCTGTACCAAAAGCCGCACCGGTAATGGAAATCCCTATCCAATTTCTTGTGTCATAAGTTACAAAATTTTAATATTATTCAGGGGGACAAAATTGAAAAACGACGATTTATCAAATGACCTTTCAGAGTTCTTGCGAAAAGACCCGTTTATGGAGTACAATCATATACAAGTTGATGTTGTCGGCACGCAGTGCACCAGGCTGCACGCCGACCTGGTGCCCGAGTCGATGAATCCGCACGGCATTTCTCACGGCGGCCTGCTGTACACCTTGGCAGACTGCGCCGCGGGCATTACCGCCCGGGCAGACGGGCGCGACTATGTCACCCAAAACGCCAGTATGAATTTTCTGCGCAACGTGCGCAGCGGCAGCGTCTTTGCAAAAAGCACGCTGCTCAAGCGCGGCAGGCGCGTGGTCGTGGTGCATGTGGAGATTCTCGACCAGGGCGGCACGCTGCTGGCCGACGCTGTGGTCAACATGATGCAGGTGACCGTTCCGCCCGAAAAATAAAGCACCTTTCAATTCTTTTTCTTTCGCTCTACACATACTTTTCACTTTATGAGGATTAAATAGAAGTTGGGCAGGGCATACGGCAGGCGCCGCCCTGCCCTTTTTTACACAGTACCCAAAAGCTGCCCCAAACAAAAAGCCGCTGGGAAAGGGGGCCGTCTCAATTTCTATTTCTTCTATAAAATATCTTCTTTTCCTTGCGGCCTTTGCCCTACTGTACCGCGTGCTGCCGCGCCGGGCGGGCCGGTATGCTCTGCTGGCCGCCTGTATGCTGTACTATCTTTCGTGGGTGCCGGCGGCGCTGCCGGTTTTGCTGGCGGTGACGGGCGTGTCTTACTTTGGCGGGCTGGCCCTGCAAAAGCGGCAGGAAACACAGAAAAGCACGCGTACCCTGTTTGTCTTTTTCCTGCTGTTTACACTCTCTTTTTTGCTGGTGTGCAAATACACGGCGTTTTTCGCCCGGTGTGTGCAGCATGTGCTGCAGTTTGCCGGCAGCAAAGATACGATAGCGATTCCCTCAATGCTGCTGCCGGTGGGCATTTCCTTCTTTACGCTGCAGGCGGTGTCGTACCTTGCAGATGTAAGAAGCGGCAAACTGCCTGCCGAAACCAATTTTATAACCTATCTGCTCTTTATGAGCTTTTTCCCCTCGGTCACTTCCGGACCAATCAGCCGCGCGCCGGATCTGCTGCCGCAGCTGCGCGAAAAGCAGACGGCACACTACAGCGCCGTAAAGCACGGGCTGGTGCGCATTTTGTGGGGGCTTTTTCTCAAGCTGGTCATCGCCGACCGCATTTCCCCGTGGGTCGGCCTGATTTACGGCAAGCCGGGCACCTACGCCGGCTGGCCCATGTGGAGCGCCGTGCTGCTGTACGGCTTTGAAATCTACACCGACTTTGCGGGCTATACGCACATTGCGTGCGGCGCGGCCATGCTTTTTGGCATTCGCCTGCCCGAAAACTTTGACCTGCCCTATCTTTCCAGAAGCGTACGCGAATTTTGGCGGCGCTGGCACATGTCCTTTTCCTTTTGGCTGCGCGACTATGTTTATATTCCGCTGGGGGGCAGCCGCTGCTCGAAAAAGCGGAAGTACGCCAATGTCATGGCGACTTTTGCCGTAAGCGGCCTGTGGCACGGCGCGGGCCTCAACTACCTGACCTGGGGGCTGCTGCACGGCGCGTACCAGGTGGCGGGCGGGGTGCTTGCCCCGGTGCGCAAAAAGGCCTGCCAAAAGCTGCACCTCAAAGAGAACAACGCGCTGCGGGTGGTTTTCAGTACGGTGTTCACCTTTGCCCTTGTCGACTTTGCGTGGATCTTTTTCCGCTGTGACACCCTTGCCGGTGCAGGTGCGGTGATTGCCGCGCTGGGCGGAAAAAGCTCCCTGCACTTTTTTCAGCTGCTGCACGATTCCTTTACAAACGGCGCCCCCGGCTTTTGGCTGGTTGTCGGCTGCATTGCGCTTTTGACAGTGCTGGCCTGTGTGCAGTACCGCTGCGGCAGCCTGTACAAAAAGTGGCTTGCGCTGAAAGCGCCGGTGCAGTGGGCCACGCTTTTGCTTTTGTTTCTGGTGGTCAGTATCTGCGGCGTCTATGGGCCTGCCTATAGCGCGCAGTCATTCATTTATGCGATGTTTTAAAGGAGGAAACCGCTGTGGAAAAGAAAAAGAAACGCCGCCGCGCGGCGGGAATTCTCTCTCTGGTGCTGTGCGCCACCCTGCTGCTGGGGTTTGCAAACCGATACTATGTCTATAAAAACCATTACACCGACCTGCAGCAGGCGCTGTATACCTCTGACGAAAACAGCTACTCGGTTTTGTTTGCCGGCGGCAGCCATATGAGCGGCGCCATTAAGCCCGCTGTGCTGAAAAGCAGCTGCGGTATCAGCAGCTTTAACCTGGCCACTGGCGGGCAGGAGCTGTACGTGACCTACTACCTTTTGAAAGAAGCCCTGAAGCGGCAAAAACCAAAAATTGTAGTACTGGATGTGTACTACGCAATGAGTCAATCCGAGTACGGCGACGAAAGCTTTACGCACTATGTGCTGGACTCTATGCGCTTGGGGCAAAACAAAATCAGCGCCATTGAAGAGAGCGTAACGTCAAGCGACCGTGCGGCCTACTACTTTCCGCTGCTGCTCTACCACAGCCGATGGAGCGACTTTTCAGAAGTTGCACAGGACTGGAGCAAATACACCGGCACCTACAGCGGCGACTACGGATTTTTCGGCGGCACCAATACATACGGCAAAGCCATGACCTACACGAATTGGGATTACGCAGCCTGCACGGCCCTTGCGGCAAAGCAGGAAACGTACCTGCAGAAGTTTTTCCAGCTTGCAAAAGAGGAAAACTTCCAGCTGTTGCTGGTAAACTTCCCGTATGAAATGAACAGCACAGAGCTGACCCAGTGGGCCGGCGATGCCCCCGGAAAAATCAACCAAATCAAAAAAGAGGCCGCCGCGGCCAATGTGCCGTTTTTAGACCTGAATACCACCCAGATGATGCAGACCATGAACTTTGACTTTGCCACCATGATGAACAACGCTTCTCATGTAAACAGCAGCGGCGCGGACATCGTTTCAAAGTATATCGGGGATTACCTGAACGGAAACAGCTCGCAGCCGCTGACCGCCTGAGAAACTGCAGACGCGGCTCTTTGGGTAGTTTTTTGTGTACGGTATATTCATACAAAAACAGGCAGAAGGCCCGCGGAAGCAAAGCTGCTTTCGTGGGCTTTTATCGTGCAGACAGCGGGTGCTCTTTCCACACGGATTTGCCCCCCTGCGCCTGCCGGTTCTTTTTATCCGCTGCCTGAGGCGGCCGGAAAACCCGGCCGCTTTTTGCTGCCCAAAACAGATTTTTCCTTAAAAGCCGCACCCGATTGGCAAAGCCCTCTGCGTACGGTTTGTGTTTCTGTATTGCGGGCCGCCTTTCAAACAATCCATTTTATCTTGACTCTGTATGCAAATATGATATACTATTTTCAGTAAATAATTTATCTAAAATTTAATAAAAATTTTCTACGAAAGGTGATTCATAAAATGGAGTTCATCAAAGGCGCCGATCTTTCCATGTTCCCAGAGCTGGAGCAGGCGGGCGCGGTCTATTATGACCACGGAAAGCAAAAAGACCTGCTCCGCATTCTCGGGGTGTACGGAATCAACGCGGTCCGCCTGCGGCTGTGGAACAACCCGTACGACGAAAACGGCCGCCCCTACGGCGGCGGAACCAACGACTTTGCACGGACAGCAGCAATGGCAAAGCGCATTCGCGCCGCAGGTATGCAGTTTTTCTTAGATATTCATTACAGCGACTTTTGGACCGACCCCGCAAAACAGCGAAAGCCCAAGGCGTGGGAAAAGCTTTCTGGTACACAGCTGGCCAGTGCAGTTTACAACTACACCGCGCAGGTGCTGCTAAAGCTGCGTGAACAGGGCGTGCCGCCGGATATGATACAGATCGGCAATGAGCTGACCAACGGCTTTTTGTGGCCGGACGGCAGGCTGGCAGATGGGCAGCAGAATTTCCACGCGATGTGCCAGCTGCTGAAAGCCGGGCTGACCGCCGCGCGTGAAGATAACCCCGCGCGGCCGATTGTGCTGCACCTGGACAACGGCGGAAACCACGCGCTGTACCGCGGCTGGTTTGACCACGCCAAAGAAGAAGCCCTGGATTTCGACATAATCGGCCTGTCCTACTACCCGTACTGGCACGGCACGCTGGCCGACCTGAAAGCAAATATCGACGATATCAGCGCACGCTACGGAAAAGACATTTTGATTATGGAAACTTCTTTAGGCTTTACAGACAAAAAGACCGACGCGGCCGGGATTTTCAATGAAGAGCTGGCCAAAGCGACCCCTTACGGCGCTTCGCCGCAGGGGCAGGCGGACTTCCTGCGGGATTTGATTCAGGTTATCCGCCACGTACCAAACGGCCGCGGCAAAGGCTTCTTTTACTGGGAGCCGGCATGGCTGCCCCTGCCGGGCGTAACGTGGACCACCAAAGCCGGCAAAGCCTATATTCACGACACCACCCCTGAGGGTAACTCGTGGAGCAGCCAGGCGCTGTTTGACTTTGCGGGCAACGCCCTGCCGGCCTTAGAGGCCGTAAAAAAAGCATAAAAAAGCATCTCTTCCCTGCGGAAGACATGCCCCTTTGTAAACAGTTGACGAAAAAGGTGCCGAAGATTATGCTCATAATCTTTATTTGATGGGGTTGCCGTCGTTATCATACCATGTATAGCTTTTTACATTATAAATAATCCCTTGGGAATTCTGAATAGGATCAAAACCACCACTTCCATAGTCTTCATATAATCGTAAACGAGAACCTCTAACTAAAATATTTTTGTAGTCATAATATTTTACATTTGTGTGCATAAATCCATTTACATATGCAACAAGTTTCGTATTATCTCTGGTTACAATATGTTCGGGAAGATAGGAAAAGGCAGCAAAAAAGATTATATATGGGCTTAAAATAAGCAAACCAATTATTGATAGCGTTGTAAGTATGACTTTTATAGTTCTTTTTTTTATTTTGAATATAAGCTGAAATATTCCCCAAATTAACAAAATAGATGAAATAAAAATCACTAAATATGTAATCCATTGCCTAAATTCTAAATTAAAAACATTCAATAAGCAATGCAAAAAATAAAACAATGATGCAACCAGCACTCCAATAATTACAATCCAATTCTTAAACCAGCAACATATTTTTTTCATCATTCCACCTCCCATTATATAAATAACCTTGCGTTAAGCATATCACAGGTTTGGACAAGAAAAATCCACATCTTTCCCTTGATGGAAGATATGGATTTTTTGGTGCGGATAGTGGGAGTTGAACCCACACGGATTGCTCCACAGGAACCTAAATCCTGCGCGTCTGCCAATTCCGCCATATCCGCTTATGAAGCGGCCGTAAAAAACGGCCGCTTTTTTGTTTTTCAATGCGGCTTCCCGCGGGCCGCCGCTTTCTGCACCAGCGCAAAAGAATCTGCACCGTGTTTTATTATATCGTAAAAACCGTGCGGTAGCAATGTTTATTTAGCCCAAAAAGCCTTTTTCCAGCATAGACTGCGCCGCAAGCATAGAGCCAAGGCGTGCGCTCTGGAAATTAAGGCCGCCCTGCATCCACACAGCCCACGGTGCGCGCAGCGGTGCATCGGCGCTCAGCTCGATCGAAGCGCCCAGCGTAAAGGCGCCCGCCGCCATAATGACCTGGCAGTCGTAGCCGGGCATGTCCCACGGCTCGGGCAGCACAAAGGAATCGACCGGCGACCCTTTCTGCACCCCCTGGCAAAACGCAATCAGCGCCTCGCGGGTGCGCAGCAGCACCGCCTGAATAATATCAGCGCGCGGCTCGTCCCACCGCGGGGTCACGTCGTAGCCAAGCTGCTCAAACAAAGCAGAGGTAAAGACGGCGGTTTTCAGCGCTTCACCGGTCACGTGCGGCGCGTGGAACGCGCCCATAAACAGCTCGCGGTTGTTGCCCAGGGTGCAGCCGATTTCCCGGCCGGTGCCAGGCGTGGTCAGGCGGTAAGCGCAGCTTTCGACCAAATCTTTGCGGCCGGCGATGTAGCCGCCGGTGGGGGCAATGCCGCCGCCCGGGTTTTTAATCAGCGAACCGGCCATCAAGTCGGCGCCGTGCGAAACCGGCTCATCTTTCTGTACAAATTCGCCGTAGCAGTTGTCTACCATGACAATGCAGTCCGGCGCTTTGCGCTTGACGATTGCCGCAATCTTTTCAATATCTTCGACAAACAGAGAGGGGCGCAGGCTGTAGCCGCGGCTGCGCTGGATATACGCCATCTTTAAGCCCGGCTGCACCGCCGCCTCGATCGCCGCGTAGTCCGGCGTGCCGTCTTTTTTCAGGTCTACCTGTTTGTAATGAATGCCGTATTCTTTCAAAGAACCGTTGCCGTCGCCTGAAAGGCCGATGACGCTCTGCAGGGTGTCATACGGCACACCGGTAAGCGAAAGCATGGTGTCGCCCGGGCGCAGCACGCCAAAGAGCGCCACAGTCAGCGCATGCGTACCGGAAACAAAATTGTAGCGCACCAAGGCGTCCTCGGCACCAAGCGCAGAGGCAAAAACCCGGTCGAGTGTTTCGCGGCCGCGGTCGCCGTAGCCGTAGCCGGTGCTGGCGACGAAGTGGCTTTCACTGACGCCGTTTTCAATGAAAGCCGCCAGCATTTTCTGCTGGTTGTAGTCGGTCACTTTATCGATACGCGCAAGCGCCGGCGCGGCTTTTTGCAGAGCCTCGTCCGCGGCGTCGGTAATCTTTTTATCAATATGGAAATAGGGATAAATCTGCAACGTTATTTTCTCCTTTATGTATTATTGCTAAAATAAAATACAAATTGTAAATTATAATACGTGCTTACCGGCAGATGTACAGGGCCGCCGCCTGTCGTTTTGTATTATCCTTCTTAAAAATACAGAATGTATTTTTGAGTGGATTTGTGCAAAGCCTGCAGAGGAATATTCCTTTTTGTATTATTTTGTCGAAAAATACGGAATAAATATCCCCCTGACAGGCACGCCCTACGGGCCTTTGCGGGCAGCTATATGTCATTCTGTATTATATTAATATAAAATTACAATATGTATTTTTACGACAGGTGCGCTTTGCTACAGCTGCCAAAGACAGTGAACCCCATCTCTTCATAGTGCGCACGCAGGCGCGGGTCACACAGCAAAATGATTTTGCGCGGCGCGGCCTTTTCAGCCAAGGCCGACAACACCGCCGCAAAAAGGCCGTTTCCGCGCTCCTCAAGCGAAGCCGCCCCCGCAAAAAGCAGAGCCTGCTTTGGCGAAAGCGCCGCCGCCGCACAGGCACACAGGCTGTTGTACCGGTAAATGCCCGCCGCAAGCGCCGCCCCGTGCCGCAGCCGGTGACTCATATCCAGGTAAAACGGCTCAAAAGCCGGCGTGACAAAGTTTACATTCGAGCAGGCATTCAGCAGCGCATACATATCCACCAGCCGCAGGGCGTCTGGCCGGGCAACCTGCCCCGCAAGGCGCATCTGCGCACCCGCCGGCAGCGGCACGCCCGGGATATCCCCTTTCAGCCGCATTTCCAGCCCGCTGCCCAGCGGGGTCAGACCCATCTGGCGCAGGTTTTCTTTCGTACTCATTACATTTCTAATTCCAATATAATACAGGAATTCGCGAAGCTCCTCGACGCTTTCGCGCGGCACGATACCGCACAGGGTGGCAGTGTCGTCCTGCTTGCGCAGGATAAAGCCGTCCCCTTCCCAAAAGCGCGCGGCCGCAGTCGAGGTGCCGTATGCCATGGCGCTGGAAACGATACTGCAGCCCAGCGTACCCTGGTCATAGGCAAAAAGCCGCGCGCGATCATTTACCGCCCAGAGCATTCTGTCCCCGCAATCCGGCTGGCAAGGTGCTGCAGCAGCACACCCGCGGCCTCATAATCTGCGCGGCTGACAGCGCCCATAGGCGCATGCAGGCAGCGGCACGGCAGAGAAACTGCCACGCTGCGCACCCCGCCGCGGCTGACATGAATAGCGCCGGCGCTGCCGGCACCGGCAGCGCTCTCTTTCCACTGGCAGGGCACGCCGGCCCTGCGGGCCTCTTCAAAGGCCCACTTCGTGTACATCTGGTCATAAATCGTGCCATGGTCCATAAAGGAAATGGCCGGCCCCTGCCCTAAGCGGCAGGCCTCGCGGTCGGTTTCTGTGCCGGGCACATCGCCGGCGGCGGTGCACTCTACCGCAATGGCCGCCTGCGGGCCGGCAAGGTACGCGGCGGTGCGCGAACCATTCATTCCGGTTTCGTCCTGTACCGTAAATGAAAATACCGTATCATATTCCCAATCCGGCTGCTGCAGTAGGTGAATCAGCAGCGCACAGCCCGCGCGATCATCCAGCGCGCGGCTTCTGACGCAAAAGCCGTTTTCCTCGTACACACTGTCAAAGGTGACCATGTCGCCGGGGGTAACGGCGGCCGCCGCCTCGGCACGGTCTTTGGCGCCGATATCAATGTACAATTCATCTTTCGGAATTGCTTTTCCGCGTTCTTCTTTTTTCAGCAGGTGAATCGGCTTGAGACCGACAACGCCCGCCACGGTTTTTTCTCCCTGGCCTATGGTGACGCTGCGGCCGGGCAGCACGCGCGAGTCAATACTGCCCACTGTGTCAAAGTGCAGAAAGCCCTCGCCGGTGATATGCGTGACGACCAGGCCGACCTCGTCCATATGGGCGCTCATCAGCAGGCGGGTCTTGGCGCGGTTTCTGCCCTTTTTGTAGGCAAGGATGCTGCCCAGCGGCGTAATTTCTACTTTTTCCGCGTACGGGCGTATCTGCGGCAGAATCAGCGCGCGCACCGCATCTTCGCTACCGGAAACACCGCGTGCACGGCAAAGCTGCGGCAGGCAGGCGCTCCAGACCTCTTTGTCAGTGCTCTCGTCTTTTGGCTCGGCCGTCTCCGGGGCAGGCTCCCCAGGTGCAACAGGGACAGCGGGCAGGGCAGTGCCGCAGCGGCTGCAAACATACAAAGCCATCAGGCGCGCCGTGTCCTCGATATCCTGTAAATCGACCACCTCGGCCG
Organism: Oscillospiraceae bacterium; assembly: GCA_022483045.1. NCBI lineage: Bacteria > Bacillati > Bacillota > Clostridia > Eubacteriales > Oscillospiraceae > Oscillospiraceae bacterium. Next base: position 79,913 of record JAKVOA010000002.1, read on the forward strand.
GGGTGTGCATAGAGCGCTCTGGAATACTGAGCAGTGCTGTGCGCACGCCGCCGCGGGTGGTGGCGATTTCATCGCTGTTGGTACCGGTGGAGCCGCCCATAACGTCCCATTTATACGAAATATGATTTTCTTCTGCTAATTCCGCCAGGCAGCGGCACATGCTGCGGTCCAAAATCGGCGCGGTGCCGATCATCACGCCGCCGCCCACGGGGTGGCTGACCTCGGGCTTGACGCCGGGCTGCATACCGAAGCCGACATCGACACTCACTGCCTCATCGGCTTTTATGCTGTACGCCGCGGTATGAGCGCCCTGCCCGCCGACTTCCTCCATTGTGCTGAAAAGGAACGTCACTTTCCAGTCGGAAAGGTCAGCCCCCTGCAGCAGCTGTGCAGCACGCACGACTGCCGCCGCACCGGCGCGGTTGTCGAGTGCGGCAGAGGTAAAGCGTGTACCCAAAAGCTTGCGCGGCACATAGACAGGCACCACGCGGTCGCCGGGGCAGACCATTTCTTTTACTTTCAGCGCAGGCAGGCCCAGGTCAATGGTCATCTCCGCCGTTGGCGGCACTTTATCGGCGCTGTCCTGCGCAGGGTGCGCCGGCACACTGCAGACAACGCCCAGAAGCGGGTCTTCTGTACCAGAAGCACACACCCGCACGGGGCAGCCGGGCAGCACCCGAACATCAGAGCCGCCGCAGTCTGCCACGCGCAGGAAGCCGTGCTCCTCCACTGCGGTGACGACCAAGCCGATCTGGTCCATATGTGCCTCAAGCAGCATGGTTTTGGGTGCATCCGCTCTGCCAAGCGTGACCCACCCGCTGCCAAGGGCATCGGTTCTGCCGCCGGCAAGTCCGGTCAGCTGCAGCGCCGCTCGAACCGGCGCCGCCTCATCGCCGCTGGTGCCGATGGCGCGGCACAGCGTTTTCAATATTTTCTCCATCTGCATTAAAACAAGGCACCTTCTCTTTCAAGTTTAAAGCAAAATATCTCTCTGTGGAATTGCAGATACAGCCTGCATTTACAGCTGATTCACCAGCTCGCGGAAGCGGTCGCCGCGGGTTTCAAAATTGGGGAACATATCAAAACTGGCGCACGCCGGGCTAAGCGCGACAATATCGCCAGACTTCGCCTCTGCATGGCACAGGGCAACCGCCTCTTCCAGGGTTTTCGCGTACAGAATCTTTGGCTGGCCGGGGCGGTAATCCGTCGCGGACGTGACTGCCTGCTCAATTTTGGGCGCGGTGGCTCCCATCAGCACCAAGGTCTTTACGTGCTGGCACACCGGCTCGCCAAGCGGCTCAAACGGAATCTTTTTGTCATAGCCGCCGGCAATCAAAATCAGTTTCTGCGGGAAAAGCGAAAGCATTCCGCGCACCGTGCGGCTGGGCGTAGTGGCAATGCTGTCGTTGTACCAGCGCACGCCGTCAAGCTCGCGCACCAGCTCGGCCCGGTGCTCAACCCCCGAAAATGTCTTTGCCACCGCGCGGATATCCTCGGGCGCGGCGTATCCCCACACCGCACAGACAGCCGCCATATAGTTTTCTACATTGTGCTCGCCCGGAATCTTGATTTCCGATACATTCATAATTGGCACATCGACGCCGTTTTTGGTAAAGATCATGGTGCCGTCCGGGCTGACATAGCAGCCGTTTTCCACGCGCTGTTTACGGCTGAAAGTCAGGCATTCGCCGCGGGCATGCTGCACAAACCCGGCCGTAATGGGATTGTCAAGGTTAAACACCGCGCGGCCAAAGGCATTTTGGTGCAGGAAAATATTCTTTTTCGCGTTGATATACTCCTGCATATCCTTATGAATATCCAAATGGTTGGGGCTCATGTTAGTCACAACGGCCACCTGCGGGCTGCGGCCAACGGAAATCAGCTGAAAACTGGAAAGCTCCGCGACCACTGCGTCGGCAGGCTTAATCTCGTCGATTATGGGCAGCAGGGCCTTGCCGATGTTGCCGCCGACATGCACGGTTTTGCCCGCGTGCTGCAGAATCTTTGACAAAATAGTGGTCGTGGTGGTCTTTCCGTCAGAGCCGGTCACGCCGAAAACACGGCACGGGCAGTACTCCAAAAAGACCTCCATTTCGCTGGTAACCGCGCTGCCGCGGGCGCGGGCCGCGTCGAGTTCTGGCAAGTGGTAGGGCATGCCGGGCGTACGAAAGATGACATCTTCCTGCAATGCCTGCAGGTAGTTTTCTCCCAGCACCAGTGTGACACCCTGTGCCTCCAGTTTATCGGCAAGGCCGCCCAGTTTTTCGCGTGTACGCCGGTCGCGGGCGGTCACCTTTGCGCCCGCCTGTAAAAAACGGCTGATCAGCGGCAGGTTGCTGCCCCCCAAGCCGCAAAAGGCCACTGTCTTCCCTTTCATTTCAGCATAAAAATCAGTAATTGTCATGCTTTGTACCCTCCGTTTTTTTCGCGGCGCCGCGGCCGTGAAGATTATAAAATACGATTTGTATAAAATTCTTATGTAATATCATTTTGTATTTTCATACAGAATGTGCTGACCGGCCTTTTTTGTCAAAAGACGCTGGTCATGCTTTTTTATTATACATCAACTCAGCCGTATTTCAAAGCCGTTTTCTGTTGAGAGCGGGTGTATAATTCTGCCGTGGGTGGCAAAAGCTAGCACTGGCCCGCTTTGCCTGTCTTTTGTATCCCCTTTGGTACAGAAAATCCGCAGGTACGGGCAAGGTGATGTTTGATGAAAAGAAGAAGAACGATCGCGATTGTCATGGGCGTCATTGCGGTGGCCGCGGTAATTACGGCGGGCGTATTTTCGGTGCGCAGCATGGCCGCAGAAAAGTCCGCAAAGCGCGACCTGACCTACACCTATGAGCGCGCCTACAGCGACCTGCGCGACTGCGTGAGCAACATTTCCACGACCTTAGACAAAAGCATCTATGCCAACACCCCCACCCAGCAAAACGGCCTTGCGGCCCGGCTGCTGCACGAAACCGGGCTGGCTAAAGAAGCGCTGGCCACCCTGCCGGTATCGGACACGACCATGAACAACGTTTCCAAATACATTTCACAGGTCGGCGATTTTTCCATGAGCCTGTCAAACCGCATCAGCGGCGGCGGGCACATTACCGAGCAGGAGTACAAAACGATTGAAGAACTGCACACGTACGCACAGAAGCTTTCCACCAATCTTTCCTCTTTAAAGCTGGATTATTCCTCGGCGAATTTCTCGTCGCAGTTTAAGCAGACCGCTGAAGATTTTGCCAACTTCCCCTCGCTTATCTACGACGGCCCGTTTTCCGACCACATCAACCGGCAGGCCGCGCGCTTTTTAGAGGGCAAAAGCGACGTGACCAAAGACGCCGCCTGCGCTGTGGCGGCAAAGGCGCTCAACCTGTCGAAAGACAAGCTTGCTGCGGCGGCCGACACTACCGGCAGCCTCGCAGCCTATAACTTTACCGCGGGCAGCACAAATATCGCTGTCACCAAAAAGGGCGGCATGCTGTGCTCCATGCGCAACAGCCGCGACATCACTTCGGAAAAAATCAGCACCGACGCGGCTCTGCAAAAAGCGACCGCCTGCCTTGCCAAGTGCGGCTACACCGACATGCAGCCCACCTACTGGGTCAAAACGGACGGCCGCACCCTGTTTAACTTCGCGTACCAGACAAAGGGTGTTCGCTGCTACCCTGACCTTATCAAAGTGGGCGTCGCCATGGACAACGGCGACATCGTCGAGCTGAGCGCAAGCGGCTACCTGATGAACCACATTTCGCGCAGCTTTGCCACGCCGAAATACACCAAGGAAGCGGCACAGAAAAAGGTAAGCCCCAAACTGAAAGTGACCGCTTCCCGCCAGGCGCTGATTCCGACCAGCGGCCTGAAGGAAGTGCTGTGCTGGGAGTACACCTGCACCGGCGAAAAGGGCGACCGCGTCCTGGTCTATATCGACTGCGCCACCGGCATGGAGCAGCAGATTCTCATTTTGCAGTCCTCTGAGGCGGGCACTCTTGTAAAATAAGCCTTTCTCCTGTGCCAGATTCTGTCTGCAGGCGGATTTCGCAAAAAAAGCGCCTGCTCTAAAAAGCAAAAAGCCGCGGCCCTGCAGCAAAAGCAGAGCGGCGGTTTCTTTTGTTTTCTGACTAAATCAGACTTTTTATGATAAATTCTGTATCATGATTTACTATAAAAGAATAAGTGAATCAGCCGAGCAGTTTCACCAGCACCGCTTTTTGGGCATGCAGGCGGTTTTCGGCCTCTTCAAAGATTTCTTTAGAGTGCTTTTCAAAGACTTCCGCAGTAATTTCTTCGCCGCGGTGGGCTGGCAGGCAGTGCAGCACCATGGCATCCGGCTTAGCGGCAGCCATGACCTGGTCATTAATCTGGTAGCCCTTAAACGCCACGCGGCGCTTGGCAGCCTCGTCTTCCTGTCCCATAGAAGCCCACACATCTGTGATGACAACGTCCGCGCCAACGGCTGCTTCCAGCGGGTCGGTGGTCATGCTGAAGGCCGGGTACGCCTGTGCAAAGTCCAGCACCTCGGCAGCCGGGCGGTAATCTTTCGGGCACGCAACCGCGACTTCCATCTTCATTTTCAGGCCGCCGACAATCAGCGAATTCATCATGTTGTTGCCATCGCCAATAAAGCACATTTTCAGGCCGTCCAGTGTACCGCGGCTTTCGCGGATTGTCATCAGGTCGGCAAGCACCTGGCAGGGGTGGGCAAAGTCGGTAAGGCCGTTGATAATTGGAATAGAGCCGTCGCGTGCAAGGGCCTCGACCTCGCTCTGCTTAAAGGTACGGATCATAATGCCGTTTAAGTAGCGGGAAAGCACGCGGGCCGTGTCCTGCACCGGCTCGCCGCGGCCAATCTGCATATCGTTGGCAGAAAGGAAAATCGGCAGACCGCCCAGCTGATACATGCCCACCTCAAAGGAAACACGAGTGCGGGTGCTGGCTTTTTCAAAAATCAGGCCCAGCGTCTTGCCCGCAAGGCGGCGGTGCTCAATGTTGTGCTTCTGCTCGTACTTCAGCTGATCGGCAAGGTCCAAAATGCCCGAAATGTCGTTGCCGGAAAGGTCCAGCATCTTCAGTAAATGTTTCATATAAAAGAACCTCTTTTCCTTTTGCAGATTTAAGTTTGCTTTGTTTGATTATACCCGGATAAAGCGAATTGTGCAAATGCGCGCTGCGCCTCAGCCGGCCAGCACCTGCTCTAAAATAGACAAGCCCTCGTCCATTTCCCGCTTGGTAATTGTAAGCGGCGGCAGAAAGCGCAGAACGTCTTTTGCAGTCAGCACCAAAAGGCCGCCCGCAACACAGGCCGCGGCGATTTTGCCGGGGTCGCCGGCTTTTGGCTTTGCGCCGAGCATCAGCCCCAGGCCGCGCACGCCGGCAATGGTCTGCATCGCTTCCAGGCGTTTTTTCAGGTATTCGCCTTTCTGCTGCACTTCTAACAGAAAAGGCTGCTGCGCCACGCGCGAAACCACTGCCGCAACACCCGCACAGACCACCGGGTTGCCGCCGAAAGTGCTGCCGTGGTCGCCGGGGGTCAGCACATCGGCACACTTTTTCCCGACCAGACAGGCACCCACCGGCAGCCCGCCGCCCAGGCCTTTTGCCGCGGTGACCACGTCCGGCAAGACATCATACTGCTGGTAGCAGAAAAAGCTGCCAGTGCGGGCTACGCCGGTCTGCACCTCGTCAATCATCAGCAAAATATCGTTTTTACTGCAGAATTCGGCAAGCTGCTGTACGAATTCTTTTTCCAGCGGAATCACGCCGCCCTCGCCCTGAATCAGCTCGACAAGCACCGCGCAGGTATCTTTTGTCGCGGTTTCGCGCACGCTTGTCATGTTGGCGTCCGCGTACAAAAAGCCGCCGGTAAACGGCAGAAAATGCTGGTGGAACATGGCCTGGCCGGTCGCCTCTAGGGTAGTGACCGTGCGCCCGTGAAAGGAATTGTTCAGCGTAATAATCTGGTTGCGGGCCGCGCCGTACTTGTCGGTGCCGTACTTGCGCGCAACCTTAATCGCGCATTCGTTTGCCTCGGCGCCGCTGTTGCCGAAAAACACGCGCTCCATGCCGGCGGCACGGCACACAAGCTCGGCCGCGTGAACAGTGACCGGGCTGTAGTACAGATTGGAAAGATGCTGTATCTGCGCGGCCTGCCCACTGACCGCCGCGACCCACTGCGGGTCGCTGTAGCCCAGGCTGTTGACGCCAATGCCCGCCGTAAAGTCGATGTACTTTTTGCCGTCTGCGTCCCAGGCGGTGGCGTTGTTGCCCTTGACCAGTGCCGCCGGAAAGCGGCCATAGGTGTGCATCAGGTAGCGGCTGTCGCCCTGTTGTATGGCTGGAAACTGCATGATGTGCCTCCCCGTATTCTATACATTCTGTATTTATATACAATTAGTAAAACATGGTGCCAATGCCTTCGTCGGTAAACAATTCGATTAAAATAGAGTGCGGAATGCGCCCGTCAATGATGTGTGCGCGGCCCACACCGCGGCGCACGGCCTCGACACAGCAGTCGACTTTTGGCACCATGCCGCCGGAAATAATGCCGTCGTTTTGCAGCTTTGGCACAGACGAAACCTGCACAACCGGAATCATGGTAGAGTCGTCGGTGCGGTCGCGCAAAAGCCCGCGCACGTCGGTCATTAAAATCAGCTTTTCGGCGTGCAGGCAGGCGGCGATGCGTGCCGCGGCGATGTCGGCGTTGATGTTGTAGACCTCGCCGTTTTCGCCGCCCGCAATGGTGGAAACAACCGGAATGTAGCCGGTGTCCTCGGCGTCCTCAATAATTTCGGTATTGACTTTTGTAATTTCGCCGACAAAGCCCAGGTCTTCCCTGCGCTCCAGTTTTTTGGCGCAGATCAGGCTGCCGTCCAGCCCGCAAAGACCCACTGCCTGGCCGCCATGCGCCTGCAGCAGCTGCACGAGCGCTTTGTTGACCTTGCCCGCAAGCACCATCTGCACGATGTCTACGGTTTCGCTGTCGGTCACGCGCATGCCGTTGACAAACTTGCTGTCTTTGCCCACTTTTTTCAGCATAGCAGAGATTTCGGGCCCGCCGCCGTGCACCAGCACCACGCGAATGCCGACCAGCTGCATCAGCACGATGTCGCGCATAACAGCGTCTTTGAGCTGGTCGTCAATCATGGCATTGCCGCCGTACTTGACAACGATCGTCTTACCGGCAAGTTTCTGGATATAGGGCAGCGCCTGTACCAGGACCTGTGCGCGGTCTTCGTTTGCGATGTTCATGTTATCCTCCCAAACGTGCTGTATAAACTTTGGAATCGAATCAGAATTTTATATTATATCAGAATTTTATATTATAAAAGAATGATTGGAATTGTTCTTTCTGCAGGGGCGGAAAGAAAGTCAGGTACGGTAATCGCCATTGATTTTGACATAGTCATATGTAAGGTCACAGCCAAACGCTTGCGCATGAGCGGCGCCGTCGTGCAGGGTGACAGAAATGGTGATCTCATCTTTCAGCAGAATCTGCTTTGCGCGGTCCTCATCAAACGGCACACCGGCGCCGTTTCGGCAGACCGCAATGGTGCCCGCCGCGGAAGTGAAATCGACATCGACCTTGTGAATATCCACTTCAGCGCCGCAGTAGCCGATTGCACACAGCACACGGCCCCAGTTGGCATCCGCGCCAAACATGGCCGCCTTAACCAAAGAAGAGCAAATAACCGCTTTGGCCGCCCGGCGCGCATCCGCGTCACTTTTCGCACCGGAAACACTGCACACCAGCAGCCGGCCGGCACCCTCGCCGTCCTTTGCCATGGCGCGCGCAAGTTTGACACACAGCGCTTTCAGCGCTTCTGCAAAGGCCGCAAAGGCCGGGCCGTCTTCGGTAATTTCCGGGTTGCCCGCCCTGCCGCTCGCCAAAATCAGGCAGGTATCATTGGTACTCATATCTTCGTCTACGCTGAGCATATTGAAGCTGTCCGCGGCAGCAAGGCGCAGTGCGCGGTCGAGCGCCGCCGCAGAGATCGCCGCATCGGTGGTCAAAAAGCACAGCATGGTACACATATTGGGGTGAATCATACCCGAACCTTTAGACATGCCGCCGATATTCACGGTCTTTCCGCCCAGCGAAAAGGAGACCGCCATGTTTTTGGGCACGCGGTCCGTTGTCATAATCGCGGTGGCGGCGGCAAGGCTGCCTTGCGGCGAAAGCTTTGCTGCAAGGGCGGGCACAGCCGCCAACACCGGGGTGAGCGGCAGCGGCTGCCCAATAACCCCGGTACTGGCCACCAGCACATCTTCCGGGGCAATGTGCAAAGCCTGTGCGGCGGCCTGTGCCATTGCTTCGGCTTTTTGCAGGCCGTCGGCGTTACAGGTATTGGCGTTGCCGCTGTTGGCAATAACCGCCTGCGCCCGCCCATTTTTCAGGTGCTCTCGACACACCGCAATCGGCGCGCCCTTGACCAGGTTGCTGGTGAAAATACCCGCTGCTGTGCAGGGCGCGTCCGCGCAAAGCAGGGCAAGGTCATTTTTCGGGGGTGTTTCCGCTTTGTTGTTCAGCGTCTGCACAAACGCCTGGGCGTCTGCCTCGGACAGATTCGCGCAGGCCTTGACCCCCGCGTAAACGCCCGCTGCCCGGAATCCCTTTGGTGCGGTGGCGCCGCCGTCAATCCACTTCATGCTGTATCCTCCATGTACGATATTATATCGAATGTTGTTTAAAACGCGGGCGGAAACATGGTCAGCCCGGCGGTCTCGGGCAGGCCCAGCGCCAGGTTCATATTCTGTACCGCCTGCCCGGCCGCGCCCTTTACCATATTGTCAAGCGCCGACACTGCAATCAGCAGGTTGGTGCGCGGGTCTACATGCAGCTCTATTTCGCAGAAGTTGCTGCAGCGCACGTGGTTGATATCCGCGTGCATGCCCTGCGGCAGCACCCGTACGAAATACTCTTTCTGGTAAAAAGCCTCATACGTCTGCTGCAATTTTTCCAGCGTGGTGCCGGGGGTCAGGTGCGCATAGCAGGTGGCAAGAATGCCGCGGTTTACCGGCAGCAAGTGCGGGGTAAAGGTAACGGTGACTTCTTCGCCGCAGATGCGCCGCAGCGTCTGCTCGATTTCGGGGGTATGGCGGTGGCCGCCCACTTTATAGGCATGCATTCCCTCATTGAGTTCGGGGTAATGGGTATCCTGGGTCTGCTTGCGGCCGGCGCCCGTCACGCCGGACTTGCAGTCCGCGATAATGCCGTCTTTGCTGATAAGCCCGGCCTGCAAGGCCGGCACCAGCGCCATGGGCACCGCCGTGGTGTAGCAGCCGGGGTTGGCGATCAGCTTTTTGCCGCGGATCTGCTCCCGAAAGAACTCGGGCAGGCCGTACACAGCCTGCTGATGCAGCTCGGGGTAAACTGCCTTGACGCCGTACCAGCTTTCGTATTCGTCTAAGCGCTCTAGGCGAAAGTCGGCGCCCAGGTCAACAAAGACCTTGTCCGCGTCGTGGCAGGCCTTTGCCAGCGGCTGCGAAAGGCCGTGCGGCAGAGCGGCAAAGACCACGTCGCTTTTCTGCAGCACCTCTTCCTGTGTACCGCAGACCATGTCGCACAGGCCGTAGTACGCGGGATATACCGAGCTGAGCGGCTTGCCCGTGAAGCTGACAGAGCTGACAGCGGAAAGCTCGGCCTGCGGGTGGCCCGCCAAAATGCGCACCAGCTCTGCGCCGGCGTAGCCGGTGGCGCCGATAACGCCTGCTTTTACGGTCATAGCAAAAATTCCCTCTTTCCCAATGACTGCAAAAAGGGCGGACATTGGTGTCCGCCTAATCTGCTTTCTGTTTTTTCATAATATGACAGCTGAAAAAGAACAAAAGGAGTAACGATTTATCTAAATGGAAGAACCGGATTTTTACTGTTTCTTGGCCCACTGCTCTTTCTTGACAGCCTGCACCTTAATCGGCAGACCAAACAGATTGATGAAGCCGTTGGCGTCGCTCTGGTCGTACACCTGGTCTGCGCTGAAAGTTGCGACATCTTCATCATACAGGCTGTAGGGGCTGGTAACGCCGGCGTCGATGATGTTGCCCTTGTAAAGCTTCAGTTTCACGTCGCCGGTAACGGTCTGCTGGGTGCTGTCGACAAATGCAGAGAGCGCCTCGCGCAGGGGAGTAAACCACTTGCCGTCGTACACCAGCTCGGCAAACTTGTCGCCGATGCCCTGCTTGTAGTGATAGGTGTCTTTATCCAGGCAGATTTCCTCCAGTTTATTGTGGGCATGGTACAGAATGGTGCCGCCGGGTGTTTCATATACGCCGCGGCTCTTCATGCCGACCAAGCGGTTTTCAACGATATCGGCCAGGCCGACGCCGTTTTCGCCGCCCAGTTTGTTGAGCTGGCTCAGGATGTCGACCGCGCAAAGCTTTTGGCCGTTAAGTGCAGTGGCCTCGCCCTTTTCAAAGTGAATGGTTACATAGGTGGGCTTGTCGGGGGCCTGCTCTGGCGAAACGCCCAGCTCCAGGAAACCGGGCTTGTTGTACTGCGGCTCGTTTGCGGGATTTTCAAGGTCGAGGCCCTCATGGGAAAGGTGCCACAAGTTTTTGTCCTTCGAGTAGTTTGTCGCGCGGGTAATCTTCAGCGGAATATTGTGTGCCTCGGCGTAGTCGATTTCTTCATCACGGGACTTCAGCTTCCACTCACGCCACGGGGCAATAATGGGCATGTTTGGCGCAAAAGCTTTGATAGAAAGCTCAAAACGCACCTGGTCGTTGCCCTTGCCGGTGCAGCCGTGGCAGATAGCGTCGGCGCCCTCGGCCTTGGCGATTTCAACTAAGCGCTTGGCGATAAGCGGCCGTGCAAAGCTGGTGCCCAAAAGGTACTTGTTTTCATAGACAGCGTCTGCCTTTACGGTAGGCCAAATGTAGTCCTCAACAAACTGCTTTTTCAGGTCGGCAATGTACAGCTTGCTTGCGCCGGTGGCCTTTGCTTTCTGCTCCAAACCGGAAAGCTCGCCCGCGCCCTGGCCGACATCGGCCGCCACGGCAATCACTTCACAGTTATTGTAGTTTTCTTTCAGCCATGGAATAATAATTGAAGTATCCAGTCCGCCAGAATATGCCAGTACAACCTTTTTAATTGCTGTTTTATCCATGATGTAAGCCCTCCGCTTTCTGCTATGTAATTGTTTGTTTTTGCTTTTGATGCTTCTATTATACATCGAGAGTGCAAGAATTCAAGTGTTTTTTGCATATTTATTCATATTTATGAATTTTGTACAGAAATTTCTCCTGTTTGCGGTCAGGTTCCGCTCTGTGCAGCAAAGTTTCGGCGGGTTTTGGCATTTGTGCCCGCGAAAATGTGTTATACTAATTTTATGCCTACAGAATTTTTGCAGATACGGAGGTTTTGACCATGAAAGAAACAACAGCCGAGTCCCTCTCTTTTGGGCCGTTTCAAAAAATCGGCAAAGGCTGGATGCTGGTAAGCGCCGGTACACCCAGCAAGTGCAGCGCCATGACCGCCTCTTGGGGCGGGCTGGGCGTGATGTGGGGCAAAAACGTGGCCGCAATCGTCATTCGCCCGCAGCGCCACACCCTGCAGTTTTTAGAGACTGAGGGCCGCTACACCCTCAGCTTTTTTGATGAAAAGTACCGCGCCGCGCTCAACTACTGCGGCAGCCACTCTGGCGGCGAAAACCAAAAAATTGCCGCGGCGGGGCTTACGCTGCTGCCGCAGCAGCCGCTGCCGGTCTACCGGGAAGCGTCGCTGACCCTGGTGTGCAAAAAGCTCTACCGCCAGCCGATGGACCCCAAGGGCCTGTTAGACCCCGCGCTCGACACCCGCTGGTACCCCGGCAAAGACTACCATATTCTGTTCGTCGGGGAAATTGAAAAAGTGCTGCAGCCGTAAAAGGCAGCACAAAAGCCCGCCGCGGAAAAACGCGGCGGGCTTTCTTTATGCTTTAGTCAAAATTCGTGATGCGGTCAGAGATATTCTTGTAGCGGAAACGTGCCGTTTCGTTGAGCTTGAGCACCTCTTCCTCGGTGCCGGTAAAGCAGCAGCGCAGGCAGTAATACTCTTTTTTCTCTTTGTCGTAAAACATGTCGATGTCGAGGTCCCGCATGAAACAGGACGGGCAGCGGTAATTCAGCTTTCCTTTTCCAGACTGAGCCATGTAACAATCTCCTCTCCCTTTTTCACGCTGCCGCGCACGCCCAGGGTAAACATGGGCGAAAAAGCGTAGCCTTCGTGGGCATAGGTCTGTACGGCCGGCATTTGTGTCTGCACGCTGACGCGGGTGTCAATCGGCGGAATCTCCGCTGTGGCACTGCTGCCCCCAGCGACGGCCAGTTCGCGGTCTTTATAGGCGTACTGCAGCGATTTTTCCTCGCTGCCCTTGGCCGACAGACGCACACAGGTCATATCTTCCGGGTACTCGGTGGTACCGTAGCAGGCCGTCATGTACTCATTAAAGGAAACCGCGGCCTGCGGGTCGCTCATGTCAAGAATCCGGCGGGTGATTTTGATTTCTGCACTGCCCTCTGTAAAGGCAAAGACGGTCTGCACCTTTACGGTCAAGTCCTGAAACACGATTTCCACCGGGTCCAGGGTCAAGAAGCGGGTCGTGCCCTGCTGCGAATACTTTGCCTGCGTGCGGCACAGGCAAAGGTCCACTTCCTCGCCGCTGTGCGAAAACTTGCAGCTTTTTATGGTGCCCTCGCCGGCGTAGTGGGTAAAGTAGCCGGCGCGGTACATGCTTTGTATTAAGAAGGGGTAAGAAGCATTTACAACATGCTTGGTGCCAATGCCCACGGGGCGGTGCAGCTTTGCTACATAGGGGCGCAGATCAATCAGCGCGCCGCCCTGGTTCATATCCACGCAGGTGCGCAGGTAGGGGTCGGCATACCAAAAGAGCTGCTTGCGTGAGCCGTACAGAATGTCGCGCCAAAGCGCGCACTCCGGCTGCTGGTAGGTGTGGCAGCTGCGGTAAAAATTGGCGAACTCGCCCATGGTCATGTCCTGCAGCTCGCCCTTGTCGCGCAAAGAGGCATAGTAGGCCATGCCGTCGCGGTAGCTCTGCACCAAAAGCTCATAGGGGGCTTCCCAGCGGCCCATTTTGTTCATCCAGCCGGGGCCGACAAACATCATATTGTAGGCGTAGCCGTTGTTGTACTTTTTCAGGGATCGGTACTGGTCAATCAGGTTGTACAGGTACGGGTACTTGCCATCTTTGTAGATCATGCCGCGCAGCACGTTTTGCGGGTGAGTGCCAAAGTTGGAGCCGTTGCCGTCAAAGCAGGCCAGCAGGTCGCGCGAAAGATGCGGAATGCCGACAATGCCGATATCCTCGTCCCGATTGGCGGCGGGGGCGTGGGTGTTCTGCTTAGAGGGAATCCAGGGGTTCCACGGGCCGCCGTCAAGAAACGTGTACCAGGAGTCATTGCAGGTATGGTAGGCCTTGGGGCCCTCTTCCCAGCAGGTGGCCACGGCGCACTTGACACTTGGGTACTTTCCCTTGATGTAGCACAGCAGGTCAGAGTCCATATAATAGGAGCCGGTCGACTGCGGGTAAAAGCCAAAGCATTCATAAAATCTGCCAAAGACATCGTCTACAATAGACTTTTTGTCCTCTTTGGAAAACATCCAGATACAGAAATCATGCGTTTTGTACTTTTCCCGAAACTGCTTGCAGGGCAGGCCCAAAAAGCTGAGGGCAATCTCGTCGCCATAGGTCTGGTGGTGCTCTTTTGCCAAAGCGACCGCCTCGTCATTAAACAGACTGGAGTAGGTCATTTGTATCGTGGTCTTAAAGCCGTTTTCGTGGGCAATCTGCTGCTGCAGCTTAAAAATATCCAGGGACTCAGTCAACAGATTTTTGCGGCCGATGTTTTCCTTTTTCCCCTGGCCGGTCACTTTTTCCGCGTACTCCGGCACCATTTCGGGCCGGTGTACAATATTCAGTACAAATTTATCCATTTTGTTCTCCGCTTATGTAATCTAAATTGTTGGTGCACAAAGCTTATCCCTTTACGGCGCCGCTGAGCATACCCGCGATGAAGTTTTTCTGAAATATCAGGAAGAAAATCAGCACCGGCAGCAGCGTGATGACCGCGCCAACCATAATAGAGCCGTAGTTGATGACATTGCCGGGCGCCACCAGCATGGCCAGCGACAGGGGCAAGGTGTAGCTGCTCTGTTTGTTCAGCACAATCAACGGCCACATGTAGTTGCCCCACTGCTGCACAAAGGTTAAAATACCCAGCGAAGCCAGAGAGGGCTTCATGGTTGGCAGCACAATCTGGAAAAAGGCACGCAGGTCGCCGGCGCCGTCGATATGGGCCGACTCTATCAGGTCATTTGGAAACTGCTCGAAGTTTTGGCGCATTAAGAACACGCCGAACATCGAGGCCAGCCCCGGCACGATAATCGCCCACGGGGTGTTGACCCAGTGCATAGAGTTCATCTGTATATACAGGGGCACCATGGTCACCTGCGGCGGAATCATCATGGTAATCAGGCAGATAAAGAAGATGGTCTTGTTTCCCTTAAAGTGGTACTTGGCAAAGCCAAAGCCCGCCATAGAGTCCAGCAAAATGATTAAGACCGTGTAGGTCACGGTGATAAAAATGCTGTTGCCAAGGTTTTTCCAAATTGGCACGCTTGTCTGCAGCTGTTTTAGGTTGTCGCCAAAGTGTGACTGCGGCAGAAAGGTGAACTTCATGTTGAAAATCTGTGCGTTGTTGTGGGTCGCGGCGATAAAAGTCCAGATAAACGGAAACAGCGCAATCACAGACGCCACGATGAGGACAATGTAAATGGCGATTTTTGCGGCGGTATGTTTCATTTCTTCAGTCCTCCCTTGTCACGCGCAGCTGAATCAGCGTGAAAATGGCAATAATGACTGCAAGGATATACGAGCCGGCCGATGCTACGCCAAAGTTAAAGTTCTTAAAGCCTACCTGGTACAGGTACAGCACCGTGGTCAGGGTGGCGTTTGCCGGGCCGCCCTGGGTGAGCAGTTGCGGCTCTGTAAAGAGCTGCAGGGTGCCGTTCATCGAGTTGAAAATAGAGAAGATAATGACAGGCTTCAGCTGCGGAATAGTGATTTTCCAAAACTTGACGAAGCTATTGGCGCCATCTATAGAGGCAGCCTCGTACAGGTCGGGGGAAATATTCTGCAGACCTGCCAGCATAATCAGGCTGTTGTAGCCGGTCCAGCGCCAGGTCAGCGCCAAAATAATCAGCAGCACTGCCAGCGGTCCGCTGGAAAACCACTTTTGCGGGCTGCCGCCCAGGGTACTGATCATGCTGTTGATAAAGCCGCCGTTCTCGCTGAAAAGCAGCATAAACACAATCGAGTAGCTGACCGAGTCTATCAGCACCGGCATAAAGGTAAACATGCGGAAGGCACCCTTGAGCTTAATCAGCGCCGAGTTGAGCAGGTTGCCAAGCACCAGTGCCAGCACGGTCATAATGGGCACCTGAATAATCAAAATTACGAAAGTGTTGCCCAAAGACTGGTAAAAGAGCTTTTCAGTCAACAAATACGCGTAGTTTTTCAGCCCGACAAAGGCGATGTGCCCCGCGCGGTACTTGCAAAAGCTGAGCACCAGCGAATACAGAATCGGGTACGCCATAAAGATGATAAAGAAAATCAGAAACGGGCCGACGAAAATAAAGGGAGCAAATTTCTGCTTTAATCGATATTTCACAAAAGACATCTCCTGTCTGCGCCGGATTTACTCGTTGTCGACAGCTTTCTGCGCGGTGGTGTTTGCTTCGGACAAAGCAGGGCTGGCGCCTGGCTCTTGACAAAGACGTTGCCTACGGCGGTCTTGAGCGCGTTGTTAACATCGGTGAAATACGGGCCAAACGTGATTTCAGGGATTTTTTCTGTCAGTTTTGAGAAGGTTGCACCGACCGAAACGCCAAAGTAAGAGTCGACTACTTTGTACTCGGCATCTTGGTAAGACGGCGTGTAAGAAGTAAACAGCTTGCCGCTTTCCCAGTTGATTTTGTTGCCGGTGCTGCTCATCAGAGAGAACTTAACGAAAGCCTTTGCAAGGTCTGCATTTTGTGTCTGAGAAGAAACCGCCAGCACAGAGCCGCCCAGGTTTGCCTGTGTGTTTCCGCCAGAAGTAAAGGCCGGCAGCGGCACAATGCCCCACTTGCCCTTTTGGTCGGCGTTAGAGGTCTCCATTGTGCCCGCGTACCACACTGCATACGGAATGGTTGCGATCTGGTCGTTTTCGGTCGCGGTAATGCGGTCGTTCCATTCGTTTGCAAGGTTCTGGGTAATCCCCGCGGCTTTCATTTTATTCATCAGGTTAACTGCATTTATCATTTCTGCAGAGTCGAGCTTCACTTTTCCGTTGCTGTCATAAAATCTGCCGCCCTGTTGGTTTAAGAGCATCATCAGCGTATCGTCCGAAGAAGACCCGCTGTAGTCAAAGCCGAGCATTTTGGTCTTGCCGCCGGTGGCTTTCAAAATTTTTTTGCCCGCCTCAACGTAGTCGTCATAGGTCTTAATAGAATTGGCGTCCACGCCGGCTTTCTGGAAAATATCTTTGCGGTAGTACAGCGCATTCGGGCCAAGGTCCCACGGCACAGCCCAGTACTTGTTGTCGGTCTTTACCAGCGGCAGCACGGTGGAGGCAAAGTTTTTCTCTTCCGGCTTGACAAGGTCGGTCAGGTCGGTCCATGCGTCGGGGTACTTGTTTTTAAAGGACTGCATGTCGCGGTTCTGAATCTGCACAACGTCCGGCACATTGGCGTTTGCTGCCAGCTCTGAGTAAAGCTTGGTGTAGTTGCTGTCTACATTTTGTACTGTAACAGTGGTGCCGGGGTTTTCTTTCATAAACTCCTTTGCCTCTGCTGTCAAGGCAGTGGCGGCGTCGTTCCAGCCGGCAACCGTAATGCTGCCGGAAAGTTTCGCCGAGCTGCTGCCTGTCGAAGCAGCCGCAGCAGACGATGAGGTGGTGCCACTGTCCCCGCAGCCTGCAAGGCTCACGGTCAGCATGGCTGCAGCCAACACGCCGCAGCCGATTTTTACAAATTCCTTTTTCAATACGATCTCTTCCTTTCTCGTTGCAAAAATACGAACGCTTCCCCAAATTGTTTAAGTAAATATTTTATCTAACTTTCTTAAAATATTTACTGCACATAGTATAATGTTTGTTCGCTTAAATGTCAATTATTTTTATGAAATTTGTCTACATATCTGCAAAAAAAATTCCCGCCGAAGCGGGAATCTGCAAAACGCTGTTTTTTACTTTTCCGGGCAGGGTGCGCAACTTTTGCGCATCATGACTTTGCCGTTGATATACACGCACTTGGCGGCGGTGCGCTTTTGCAGCAGGCGCTCATGCAAAAGCTGCAGGGCCGTGCTGCACAAAAGCTCGGTGTCAATATGAAACGTGGTGAGCGGCGGCGAAACATACTGCGCAATGCCGATGTCGTTGATACTGAAAAAGCTGACCCGCTGCGGAATCGCCCACCCGCGCTCATTAAAAGCCTGCAGCGCGCCAATGGCAAAGGGATCGCTCGCCACACAAAAAGCCGTGGGCATTTCGTCCGCGCCCAGTTTGTCGATTGCGCGCATTGCCAGGCGGTAGCCGTCCCTTACCGTAAAGTGGTCGGCAAGAAAGATATACTTTTCCTGCAGCAGGCCGCGCTTTCTCATGCAGTCGCGAAAGGCTTCCTGCCGGATATCCTCTGTTTTTTCGCCCGTGTCTGGGTCGTAGTCACACCCGCCCAAAAAGCCAATGCGCCGGTGCCCCAGCTGCAGCAGGTAGTCAATAATCTGGTACACCATGGAGTGCAGGTTTGGCCGCACGCAGTCGTAGCGGCTCTCGTCGGGTGAAGTATCGATAAAAATGCCGCAGGGCGTAATGCTGTTTAGGTACGCCAATTCTTCTTTTTGAAAGCGCCCCACCGCCAGAAAAGCCGCCGTATCCTCTGCCACGGTCTTGATGCCGTCTTTCTTTTCGTAGCGCACCAGGCCGATGTTTTGGGCCTTTGCCTGCTTTTCCAGCTCGACCCGAATGGATTTAAAGTAAATATCGTTGAGTTCCTCTTCCTGAGAAATCCAGTAAAGGAATGCAACATTTGAAATAATCGGGTAGATTTTTTTCTTCTTATAATGGAACTGATCGGCCGTCTCAAAAATGGCGCGGCGTGTTTCTTCATTGACAGAGATCTGCGGGTCCTGGTTGAGCACCCGCGAAACTGTGGCGATAGACACGCCGACCTGCTCTGCAATTTCACGCAAAGTTGCCATTTTCCTGCCTCCTTTCTTGTCTTTTTCTATTCTATTCAATTTGATAAAAAAGAAATGACTTTTTACGCAAATGTTTACTTCCCGGCCGGCTCTGTCAAGACCGCTGTGCCGTAGGGCGCAAGGGAAACCTGCGAAAGGGTCTCGCCGGTCTCAAAGCTGCGGCGGGGCGTGTCCAGTGCAAAGGAAACCGCGGTGTCGGTGCTGTTCTGTACAAACAGAAAGCGCTGGCCGTCTTTTTCGCGGCAGCCGGCGGTCACGCCCTGCGGCAGCTGGGTGGCACCCAGTGCGGGGCGGATGCCGAGCTTTTGGGTCAATTCCCTGTAAAAGTCCTGATAAAAAGCGTCCTCTGCAAGGGCAGCCTGAAAATAGGCGGTGCCTTTGCCGTACGGGTGCACGGTAAGCGCCGGCATGCCCGCGTAAAAGTCCTCGTCGTACACCGACAGCGTCTTGGCGCCTAGGGGCTTCACCAGCTCGCAGATTTCGCGCAGCGCATAGCGCTTGTTGTTCCACGTCATGTGGTTCTGCCGGCCGTCGTACAGGGCATCGGTTTCCTCTGTGCGCAGGCCGTAGACCTCGCTGAGGCCCTCGCCGGGGGTTGCCCCCTCAAAGCACAGGTCGTTTTCGTTGACTAAGCCGCTCCAGTACGTGCCGACCAGCGTGCCGCCCGCCGCGACAAAGCGGCGCAGCTTTTCGGCAATGCCCGCACGGTGCAGGTACAGAATCGGCGCAATCACCAGCCGGTAGCCGGAAAGGTCGTCGTCTTCACAGACGACATCGGCATCAATGCCCAGCCGCCAAAACGCCTGGTAGTGGGCAACCGCGGTGGCGTCGTAGTGCATGGTGCCGTTGTTGCGTGGGCCGCAGGCGGCGTCGACCGCCCAGCGGTTTTCGCGGTCATACAGCACGGCGGCCTGCGGGTGCAGCTCACTGCCGCACAGCGGCGCAAGCTTTTGCAGGCGCTGCCCCACCCCGCTCACCTCGCCAAAGACGCGCGTGTCGTTTTCGCCGTAGTGGTCTACCACGGCGCCGTGGAATTTTTCGGAAGCGCCGCGGCTCTGCCGCCACTGAAAATACTGTACCGAATCCGAGCCGTGCGCCACTGCCTGCAGGGAAGTGAACTCATGCATTCCCGGCGCCCGCAGGGGATTGATCTGCCGCCAGTTCACCCGGCTGGGGGAGCTTTCCATCATCAAATACGGCTTGCGCTGCATGCCGCGTACAAAGTCGTGGGTAAAGGCCGTGTCTATGGCGACTTTGGTGTCGCTTTCGCCGCAGCGCCACGCGGGGTAGTTGTCCCACGAATAAATATCCAACACGTCGCGAAACTTCGTGTAGTCCAGGCCGTTGTACAGGCCGATCAGGTTGGTGGTCACGGGCAGGTCAGACCCGCCGGCACGGATTGCTTTCTTTTCCCATGCGCAAAAGTCCACGGTGCGCGCGGTGACAAAGCGCTTCCAGTCCAAAGAAAGGCCGTGCAGCATCTCTTCGCCGCGCGGGCCGGGGGCCTCTATCTGCTGCCAGTCGGTGTAGGTATGGCTCCAAAAGCTGGCCCACCACTGGCGGTTTAAGTTCTGTAGGGTCTTGTACTTTTCCTGCAGCCACTCGCGAAAAGCCTGCTGGCACAGCGGGCAGTAGCATGCCCCGCCGAATTCATTGGAAATATGCCACATCAGCACCCCGGGGTGCTGACCAAAGGCCCGGGCAAGGCGGGTGTCCATTTCCCACACCAGCCTGCGGTACACGGGGGAAGTATAGCAGTGGTTGTGCCTGCCGCCCATATGGTTGCGGTGCAGGGTCTCGTCTACCCGCAGGACCTCGGGGTACTCGTGCGCCATCCACACCGGGCGGGCGCCGCTTGGGGTGGACAAAACCGTGTAAATGCCATTTTCGTACAGGGTATCGATGACCTGCTTGAGCCACTCAAAGCGGTACACGCCCTCTTGCGGCTCTAAGGTAGACCACGCAAAAATCCCCAGCGAAACACAGTTGACGTGCGCCTGTTTCATCAGGGCAATATCTTTTTTTAAAATCTCCGGCCGGTCAAGCCACTGGTCGGGGTTATAGTCGCCGCCGTGCAGAAAGGCGCGGTGAAGCAGTGTTTCCATATTGTGCGTTCCTCCGTATTTAGACTTCATTGTATGCTATTACCTGCTATTATACCAACCAAAACAGAAAAAAGAAAGCGGGGACGCCGCGATTTGCGTTAAAATTTTACTAACTAATATTGTACACATTTACAGCAGAAAGGCCCGCCACAGGAAATTCCCCGCAGCGGGCTTACTGAAATTTATGTTTTTCCGGCACTGTTTTTCTGTAAAAACGGCTCTACCGCGGGAAAAAGCGCCGGCCCGACAAAGGCCTGCAGCGCGAGTCCCTGGGGGGTATATGCCTCTTGCAGCACGGCGCCCTGCTCACGGATACGCGCGGCAAGGGCGCTTTGGGAAAAGGGCAGCAGCAGCTCTACTTTCTGCACCTGCACCGGCAGCGCCCGCTGCATCTCCTGCAAAAGGCGCGGCAGGCCGGCGCCGGTTTTGGCGCTAATGCGCACCCCCGGGCCTATCTGGGGCATTTCCTGCAGCCCCGGCACCAGGTCGCATTTGTTGAGTACCGGAATCATGGTGCCCCGGCACCCCAGCTCCCCCAAAAGCGTCTTTGCCACCTGCAGGTGGGTCTGTGCCTCGGGACTGGAGGCATCACAGATATTTAAAAGAATGTCGGCCTGCGCCGCCTGCTCCAGCGTAGAGCGAAAGGCCTTAATCAGCTGGTGCGGCAGGCGGCGCACCAGGCCCACGGTGTCAATCAGCATTACCGAAAAGCCGTTTGGCAGGCGCAGCGCCCGCGCGGTTGGGTCCAGGGTAGCAAAGAGGCGGTCCTCAGCCAAAACGCCCGCGTGGGTCAGGGCGTTCATCAGGGTGCTTTTGCCTGCGTTGGTGTACCCCACCAGTGCCGCTGTGACCACGCCGTTTTTCTCGCGGCGGCGGTCGATTTGGCGGCGGCGCTTTTCCACTTCGTCCAGCTGCTGCTGCAGGTAGCGAATGCGCCCGCGGATATGGCGGCGGTCTGTCTCCAGCTTGGTTTCGCCGGGGCCGCGCGTGCCAATACCGCCGCCTAGGCGCGACAGGGCTGTGCCGCGCCCCGCAAGCCGCGGCAAAAGGTAGCTTAACTGGGCCAGCTCTACCTGCAGCTTGCCCTCGCGGGTGCGGGCGCTGCCCGCAAAGATATCTAAAATCAGCATGGTGCGGTCGACCACGCGCACCCCGGTTTTCTCCTCTAGGTTGCGTATCTGCGTCGGGCTGAGCTCGCGGTCAAAGATCAGCAGTTCCACCCCATACTGGCTGCAAAACTGCGCAATCTGCTGCACCATGCCGCTGCCCACACAAGTGGCGGCGTCCGGTGAAGGGCGCTTTTGGGTCATTGCGCCGAAAGGCTCGGCACCTGCGCTGCGCACCAATTCGTACAGCTCTGCCAAAGAGGCTTCTGCGTCGTACGCGCCGGTGTCGCACTCCACCAGCAGCGCCCGCGGCAGTTCCTGACAATTTTCATACATGCTGCTGTTTTCCCCCTCTTTTTGTACATTTCCCGTAAATTCGTCTGTTATCTGCTTATTGTACCCTGTCTGTCAGCGGAATGCAAGGTACCGGTAGGTGCGGCCTTTTTCGTTGAGCTTGCTGTGCACACCGGCGGCGGTGCTGTTCATCACGACAAAGGTACTGCCGTCTATATACACGCCGGCGCCGTAGTCTTCGCCGCTGACCATGGCGGCGTACAGCACCAGGCTGCCGGCCGTATCTTTTTGCAGGGGGCTGTCGTTTTCCGGGTAAAGGAACACCGCCTGCGGCGTAAAGGAAAGCGCTATCACCTGTGTATCCCCGCCGCTGCCGGTATAGTTGCCCATGTCCAGGGGCGTGGGGTCGTCTTTGGTCTTGTGCAGGGTGGTGTCGGCCATGTGCTTGGAAATCAGGTCGTCTGTCAGCTGGTTGTCGCTGACAAAGTCCCCCCGCATCGGGCGGTCATCGGCGCCCCACAGGTTCAGCCCGTGGGCTGTCTTTTTGCTGGATGGCATTCTGTATTACCTCCTTTAGTCTGCCAAGTCTTTTGCAAAACAAAGCTGTAAAAATTATCTATAGAAAAAGCTGCCAAAGCAGCGTTAAAAATAAATTTGTGTGCCGTCCAGGGTGCTCCACGGCAGGGCGCGGGCGTCCAGCTGTGCAAAGGAAAGGCCGGCGCTGTCAAGGGTGGCCCATGCGCTTTCCTGCCCGCGCAGGTCAATCGCGCCCGCCAGCTGCGCGGGCAGCATCTGCCGCAGCATACGCACTAAAAACGCCGTTTGTTCCGGTTCCTTCTGCGCACAAAACAGCACTTGCTGCCCGGCGGGGTCCTCGTACAGCGGGCCATCCAGCCCAAGCGCACGCGCAAGCTGCAAAAAGGCGGCGCGCCCGCAGCGGTGCGCGGCTGTGCCCTGCAGGAAAAGGGCGGTGCCGCGGCAGAGCGTGCCGCCGTCAGCTGTGCCCAGCGCACCGGCCGCCCCGGCCAGCCCCCAGCTTTGGGCGCTGGCTAAAAAGGCCTCGGCCTCACAGGTAAGCAGCGCGTCATAGGCCGCCTGCAACGCATCGGCGCAGGCATCCACTTCGGCACCCGCCAGGCTGCCGCTTTTCTGCAGGTCGTAAAGCCTGAGCGGCAGCATTTTCTGCCGCATACTCAGCTGCGGTTTCATATCCATTCCACTTCCGTTTCCCCTTTTAAGACGGTCAGTGTGTCCGCCGGGACTGCAGGGAACTGTGTGCCCTCTGGCAGCTCCATGTCTGTAACCATGCCGGTCTGCAGCACCGCCGCGCAAAGCCGCGCGGCGCTCATCTTTTCGCCGACCGCCAGCTTTGCAAAGCACTGGGCAGCGGCCGCCTTTACGGCGGCCTGTACGGCGGCATCCTCCTGCCCGGCTGCTTTCTGTACCAGCACCGTAAGCGGGACCGCCTCTGTCTTTGCCGGGTAAACGTGCACGGCGCTGCCCAGCTCGCGCGCTTTTTCGGCGGCGTCCTGCACAGCCTTTACCGCGGCGCTGCCGGCGGGGGCGCCCGCACCCGCAAGCCACAGGGTCACTTCGCCCCTGCCCGGTACGGCGGGCTGTACACAAACGCTCTGCACGCCGGCCTGCCCCAGGGCAAGCTGCCGGTAAAAGGCGGCATTGGCCCCGTTTTGCGGCGCTTTTTGGGCCGCCAGCAAGCGCCCGCGCAGCTCGTCGTCGGTCTCTTGTGCGCGCCCGCCGGAAAAGGCCGCCGGATTGCTGACCGCGGCGACATAGGGGTTTGCGTCCTGCAGTGTGCAGATGGCGCCGGCCAGTACATTGCCGCTTTCCCCGGACTCCACCGCCTGCGCGGCCACCTCGGCTGTTGCGCCGCCGCTCAGGGCAAGTTCTGCCTCCTCTAAGGTCTCGAATACGACCGGATTGGCGCCGGCTGTTTTGCAGCGGGTGCCCGCCGGCACCAAAGCCGTAAAGATGGTGCTCTCCCTTGTTTTGGTAAAGCGGATTTTTCCCACGGCCTTTGCCGCGGCGATCCGCGAAAGCCCCTCTTTAGCGGCCAGCTTCTCCAGTTCTTCGCCCGCGGCGGTCTGGGGCAGCAGCGAGGCTTTGAGCCACTCGATACCGCCCCACAGGCTGTACAGTTCCCCCGCCAGCACCCGAAAGCGCACGCCGGTGTCGCTGTCCTCCGGTGCCGCCGCGCCGGTCTTTTCCGCATAGCTTTTCTGCATCTGCTGTACCAAATCTTCATACAGAATCATCTTCGTACCCGCTTTCTTCCGCTGTCACTAAGACTTCTTTTTCCAAATTCCCCGCGTGCACCCGCACAAAGACCCCCGCCGCGCCAAAGCGCACCGCGGCCGCAAAGGCCCGCGGCAGCAGCGGCGCCAGAGCCTCCTGCGCAAAGCGCATGGCCTGCTGCAGGGCGGCGGGGCTGCCCTGCCGTACCAAATGCAGGCGGCTGCCAAACTGCGGGTTGTACACAAACTGCCCGCGGCGTGCCAAAAGCCTGTTTTGGGCGTGCTGCAAAAGCGCCGCATCGCCGCTCACGCTCTGGGCAAGGCCGTTTGGCGCCAAAAGGTAGTCTCCGTTTTCCAGTTTCTGCTCCATTATGCGCCTCCCTTTGGGGCAAAGCGCTGGCCGTTGATGTACACTTCGCCGCTCTCTTTCAGGTAGATTTCCGCCCCGCCCTGCGACACCAGCCGCAGCTCGCCGGGCGCAAGGTCCGTGCTTTTGGCTGCTGTGCCAAGGCACACGCTGCCGCTGTCGGTCTTTACCAGCACGGCCTCGCTGCCCGCGGGGGCATTCCACTCAATCCCCCACGGGCCGCACAGCTTTGCACTCTCGGCAGAGACCGCTGTCTGCACGCTGCCGCTGCCTGTCGCCGTGCCCATCTGGGCGGCGCTGCGGCTCTGGTTTTCCTGCAGCAGCTGTTCAATAATCCACATGGTGCTTTCCCCCTTTTTACGCTGTCCGCACTCGCAAAAGCAGGCGCGTTGTCTTTCCGCTGCTCATGTCCGCGCGGTACAGTACCTGTGACACCTGTAAAGAAAGGTTTCCCCTCTCTAGGCACAGCACCGCCTCTTGTCCCGGCTCTGCTCTCAGCCAGCCGGCGCACAGCACGGTCCACTGCAGGGCCTGTTTTTCGGCCCGCAGCGCGGCGCTTTTGGGGTTGGCGCTGACACTTCTGCGCAGAATACCGCGCTTTTCCAGCGCGCTGTCTCCGGCGCACTGCACCAAAAAACCATTCTGCATTCCCCAGATTTCCGACCACTTTCGGTACAGCCGGCGGGTGCAGCAAAGCTGCAGATACGCCGTGCCCTGCCCGCCCAAAAGCAGCGGGGCGGTCTTTGCCGGGGTCTGGGCAGACAAGGCACCGTTTTCTTCGCGCAGCGGCACACCCAAGAAGCTTTGACAAAAGCCGTTTATCGCCTGCCACTCGCTTGTACCCGAGGGAATTTCATATTGGCTGTAAAAGGTTTTCTGCTCGCCGGCAATGCCCGCAAAACCGTGCGGGGCGGCGATGCTGCGAAAAAGCTGCCGCAGGCTCGGGCGCGCGTACGTCACCGGCAGGGCCTCGCTGTCTAAAAGCAGGGCGGCGCGGCTGCGTGCCGAAAGTGTGAGCGTGCGCCCGCCCCCGACCGTCTCGCGCAGGGTGTCGGTCACGCCGTCAAACCACACGCCGGCCTCGTCCTGCAGCCGGCAAAAGGCGGCGCCGGGCACCTTTTGCGGCAGGGCAAAGGCCGCTGTCAAGCTGTCGGCCGGGGCGTCCTCGTCTTTCTGCAAAGTCAGGCTGAGTGGCTCTGGCAGCAGAAAATCTTTGGTACAGGAATCATACAGAATACATTTCATAGCACCACCAGCTTCAGCCCGGCGGGCAGCTCATTTGCCCAGCGGATGCGCCCGGGGTTTGCCGCAAAAAGGCTGTCTGCCGTGACCCCGCAGGCCGCGGCGGCGCTCCACAGGCAGTCGCCCGCTTTTGCGGTGTAGGTGCGCTGGGCTTTGGGGGGCTCCACTTCCCAAAAGACAAAGCTGTACGAAACCAAGCCCTGCCGCGGGGCTTTTTCGAGCGTCAGCTTTTCAAACAGTGCCTGCACCGCCGGCCGCCCGGGCAGGGAAAGCGCCCCCGGGCCGCCTTTCTCGTATTCGGCGCACAGCGCCCGCCAATCCGCCGCGGCGTGCGCCCCCGCAAAGGCCCCGCTGCCCGTGATGATTCGCCCGTGCCTGCCCAGCTCCTGCAGGGTGTCGCTGTTTTCGGGGCGTGCCAGTGCTTTCAGGTACTTTTCGTCTGTCATCTGTAAGGTATCGGGTAGACGCGGAAATGTAAAATTCCGGTAGCCCATATAAAAATTCTGCATTTTCTCACTCCTCCCGCGGGGCTCTGGGGTAGCGCAGGCTCTGCTGCTCCAAAGTTTCACTCTGCTGCTCCAGTGGCGTCATCAGCTCGTCCGTCACAGCTTGGCCTCCTCACCCTCTGGCTCCAGCGTCAGCAAGGCAAAGATTTCCTCGCCGCCGAAAAAGCGCCTGCGCCGGTGCAGCACCGTGTACGGCTGCCCCCGGTACAAAACCGTGTCGCCCTCTTTCGGAAAAAAGCCCGCCGCCACCGTGGCGATTCGCCGGGGGTCCGTCTCGTCCTGCGCGCGCAGCGGCCGCAGCACCGCGGGCGCCCGCTGTTCCCCGCACACGGCCTGTGCCCCGGCGCGCTGCAGCATCTGCCGCACAAACTGCGCCCGCGTCATGGCATACTCCGAAAGGCAAAGCCTTCGTCGGCAAGGTACGGCGCCGCCCCCGCCAAAGCCGAGCGCCACAGGGCCTTGGCTGCGCTGCGCGCATCGGGGTCGGCCGCATGCACGTCGCCGGCGGTAAAGCTGCCGGCCGGCTCTAAAAGGCAAAGCTGCCAGTGCACCAGCGCGGCTGCTGCCGCCTCTAAAAGGCTGTCGCCGCCGGGTTTTACGCGGCTTTTTTCCAGCCGCGCGGCTGCCTCCTGGGCCAGCGGCCGGTACGCCTCTGCTTCGCCGCGGTCAAGGCCGTGCAAAAGCTGCACCCGTTTCAGTACATTTTCAATATCCATACAGAATTCCCCTTTCCCTCTGCAAAGAATCTTTTCTGCAAGACCGCCCGCCGCGGTCAAGGCCGTGCAAGGGTGCTTTTCCGCAAACCCACCCACCCGCGGGCCGCTGTTTTATGCTGTATAGGACAGCACTTTTACAGCGCCGCTGAAAATCTTTGTAAAGCCGGCGGTTGTGCTGATAGCTGCGCGCTCCAGCTGCCGGTCAATCAGTTTATCGTACTCGGTCTGTACATCGCCGGCCTGCACCATCTCCAAGGCGCAGGTGCGGTCAATGCCGATAAGCTTCTGGTCGGGCACGTCGGTCACATGCAGAAGCTGCGCGCCCATAGGCGCCACCAGGGTGCCGGTGCCCTGAAAATTCAGCCCGGCCTGTGCGTCGCGCATCTCGGCAAGGCCCAGCACCTTCTGCACTGCGGCGGTGCCGCCCAAAAGGCCGTTCATGCGGTACGGCGAAAGCTTGCCCCACAGGGAAAGCAGGGCGCTGTACGACAGCGCGCCGCCCGCATTGATTTCCTCTGCCTTGTCGGTGCCGTCGTCGCCGCTGAGCAGCACGCTGACCGCGTCGCCCATCTGTGTGCGGGCGATATACGCGCCGATCTGCCGCAGTGTGACGGTAAACAAATCCAAATGCTGAAAGCGCAGGGCCTCATAGCTTGCCACCAGCATTCTGCCGCGCTTGTGCAGGTGTACCAAATGGTCCTGTGTGCGCACGACGGTTTGTGGGATTGCGGCGCCCTCTGCCACGCGCTTCAGGCGTTTTTCGTCCTCCAGCGGTGCGCTGACGATGGTACGGTAGTCCAGCCCCTCCACGTTTGTTACAGTAGCCACCAGGTTTGGCAGCAGGTTTTCCTGCTCCATTCCCTGCCGGACCGCGCGGCAGACATACTCCGGAAAAAGGGCGGCGCTGTCGCCGGTCTGAAAGAACTTTTCGACCCGGTCGCTGCCGGTGCCGTTCACATGAATATCAAAGCGCTTCAGCTGGCGCTGATAGGCGTCCAGATGTTCCAGGGGGGTGCCGCGGTAATTTTCAGAGCTGTCCAAATCCTCCAGCACCTTGGTAAATGATTTTCCGGTGCCGTACATGCCCTTGTCGAGATGCAGATTTTCGTAAAAAGCCATACTGGAATTCCTCCTTACAGAATGATGCCGACAGCGGTGCTGTCGGTATCCACGACCAGGCGCTTTGGGGCGGCGTCTGCCGCGGTGCTTACTTTTCCGTCTTTTGCGGTCAACCCTTGGTAGCCAAAGCCGGGCTTTTCGCCGCTGTAGGGCAGGCGCACATAGCCGGCCAGCTGCACTGCCGCCGCGCCGTCCCTCCACGACAGCACCACCCCGCAAAAGTCACCGTTTGCCGCGGCAACCGTTCCGTTTGCGCTCACCATCACGGGGGCACCCGGGGCAAGCTTCGTTTCACACAAAAAAGTCGCCGCGTTTTCTCCGTATCCATTCATTGCTGTTTCCATGTTTTTTCTCCTTTTTTCCTGTTAGCAGACCTCTGGGGCCTGCACCTGCCTATTGCTTTCCTGCCTTGAGCGCAGGCACACGCGCCGGGCAGGACCTCGCTTTCCTGTTAGCAGACCTCTGGGGCCGGCACCTGCCTATTGCTTTCCTGCCTTGAGCGCAGGCACACGCGCCGGGCAGGACACACCACAATCCAGCTGCTAAATGCGAAACTCATCGTCCTGGGCAGGGGGCGCCTCCGTAGGTGCCAGCTGTAAAGAGAGCGGCAGCCGGCGGTTTGCCTCACGAAAAAGGCTTTTGTGGGCGGCCTGCAGCTCCTCGGGCGAAAGGCCCGCCGCCATTTTGCGCGCCGCCTCGCCCGAAAGCCCCGGGCAGGCAAGCGACAGGGCCTTTGCTGTCTGCTGCCGCAGCGTTTCTTTATAGCGCCGCCCCCATGCAGCGTCATCGGGGCCGCTTTCCGTTTTTTCGGTATAGCTTTTGGTTACACCCGCTTCCCGCTGTGCCGGCACCGCCACGAAACTCCATTCGTATGCGTCCCGCGGGTCACTCAAGACCGTACAGCAGGTTTTTCCGGCGTAGATTTTTCCGTTTTCGTGACCGCAGGGGTGCTCTCGCCGGTCCGCCCCGCAAATGGAGCACACCGCGCTGCCCATGGCGCAGCCCACGCTTACTTCTTTTTTAATGCCGCTGTCAATTTCCACAATAAAGTCGGCGTTGCCCGGCGTGCGCGGCATATAGGCCTTTGCCGTCAGGCGGCTGTACAGTTCGCCGGCGCCTGTCCTGCGGCCGGGGTCGCTTTCGACCTGTGTGTCGTAAATGCGCGCGCTCTGGGTTCTCGCGTCCATGCTGTGATTAAACAGGCCGGTCTTGCCCAAAAACAGCTTTGCCAGCCCCTCTAGTGCCGCTGTCGAAAAGCGCTCGCCGTCGCGGTCGATTTCGTTGTCGCACAGCACCAAGCGAAACGTGTACACTTCCTCTGCCCCAAAGGGGCGCCTGGTGTAGGCGTTAATCTTTTCCAAATCGGCCTTGTCCGGCATCAGGGCGCTTTTCAGTACATATCCGTTTTGCATTCTCTCATTCCTTTCCCAAAAGTTCCTGCCGCAGTTTCTGTGTCTGCACCGTGATAAGCTCGGTCTTTGCGCGGGTCAGCGCCGCTGTGGCAAGCTCGGTGGCGTCCTGCAGGGTCACGTCGTTCCACTCAATGCGAAACGGCACTTCTCCCCGTCCGTTCAGGCGCATCCACAGCCGGCAGATACGCCGGATAACCGGATTCAGCAGTCTGCGGTACGCCTCCAGTTCGCTGGTCAAGATGTCTGCCTGCTGGCTGCTCATGCGCTCGGTGCTGGACCACGACAACCCCAAAAGAAACGGCGGCAGCCCCAGCTTTGCCACAATCTGCTCCAACATCTGGCGCACAGGGACCTCGCTGTCTAAAATCTGGCCGTCCGCGCCGATTGCCTGGATTTTCACATCGCCCACAGCCACAAAGTCGCTCTTGCTGCCGGGGCGCATGGCGCGGCCCCACTCGCGGGCCATCTGGTCGGCGTGCTCGGCGGCAAAGGCGCGGTCGTCCTCGGTAGGGGTGCAGGTCACGGCAAAGTGCACGTTGCCCACGCGCTCCCAGTTGACGCCGATTGTGTGAAAAATATTCACAAGGATTCCACTTACAAAAGGAAGCCCCTGCAGAATACTCTGCCCGCGCGCGCTGCCCGGCAGGGGTTTGAGCGCGGTGTGAAACACCAGTTCGGGGTAGCGCACCGGTACGGTGCGTCCGGCTTCTCTGCGGCAGACCTCGATTTCCAGCGGGGATTTTGCCCGCAGCTCCACGTCGCGCAGAGAGGCATTGTACAGCGCGCGCAGTTCTCCGTTCTGCACGACGGCCTCGCCCACGGCGTTGCCGCAGGTCAAGAGCTCGTCTAAGTAGCTGCACAGGAATTGTGAAGCGCCCGCCCCGGCCGCGCCCACAGGCACGTCCTGCAAAAAGCGCTCCAGCCCGCGCTGTGTTTCCTGGTCGCTGCAGACAATTTGAAAACGCCCAACCAGCCGCACCAGCTTGTCCACTGCCGCGTCAATCAGCGGCACGGCCAGCCGCAGCTTTCGGTACAGTTCCAGTTCGCCGGCCGCGGCCGGCACATAGCGCTCTACCGCAGAAAACGGCAGCTCCTCCCCGCCAGTCTGCACCGCCGCGCAGCCCGCCCGTCTCGATTTTCGTTTGCGTATCATGTTTTGTCCTCCTTTTCCGGCCGGCGCACCGCCGCCGCCGCAAAGCCGCCAGAGGGCGCCAGAATGGTAGAAACAAAGTACCGAATGTCGTCCATGGCGTGGTCGTTTTCCTTGACCGGCGCCTCGCGGGTCTGCTGCCAGCGGTACAGGGAAAACTCGCGCCAGGTGTCGCGGCAGCCGCGGCAGATGCGCACCCTGCCCTCTTTAAGCGCCAGTCCCGTGCGGCGGATTCCCTGCAGCACATCGTTTTTGGCGGGCGCGACCGGGAACTGCCCGTGCCGCCGGATCGTCTCGATAAAGCTTGCGGCAGAGGGATCCGCCACCACGCGGTCAATTTTTTTCCCGCGGCAAAGCTTTTCGAGCGCCCGGTAATGTTCCTCGTCGGTGCGGGGGCCGTTTCTGCGCCCGTCGTAGTAGTATTCCGCCACGCGGTACCAGCAGGCCCCGCTTTTGCCCCACAGCCCAAAGGAACTCGGATTTTGCGTGCCGTAGTCGCAGCTGACCGCGTAGCTGCTGCACGAAAGGGGCACGTCCGCGGCCATTTTTTCGGTCATAAAGGGGTAGATAAGCCCCTCGGCCGCCACCCACCGGCCCAGGATGTACCGCTCGTAAAAGACGCCGGTATACAAATTTTGATACCGCCCGCGCATCTTTTCCGAAAGGCCGGGGTTGTCCTCCATGGTAAAGTGCAGGTACAAAGCATTCTTATCCTCTGTTTTCCGAATCCATTCGGTATAAAACCAGTGCTGCGGCCCCTCTGGGTTACAGTTAAACCAAAAGCGGCTGCCCTCTACGCTGCAGCGTGCCAAGGCTTGCTGCACAAAGTCGCGCGGCATCAGGGCGGCCTCATCAAACAGCACCCCCGCCAGCGTAATCCCCTGAATCAGGGCGGCGCTTGCGGCGTCGCGCCCGCCAAACAGGTAAAAGCGGTTTTGCCGGCCGCCCGCCTTTACGCGCAAAAGGCTCTCGCCGCTTTGAAAGCTGCACGCAAAGCCCGCCGCCGACAAGGCCGGCAGCAGCGTCGTGACCAAGTTTCGCTTTAAAGAGCGCACCGTCTTGCCACACAGCGCAAAGCTTTTGCCGGTAAAGTCCGCCATGGCCCAGCACACAAAGCCAAGCCCCATGCACAGCGTCTTGCCGCTGCGCACCGCCCCGTCGCAAATCAGCGCGTCGCGGCTGCAGTCGGGACTGCCGGGCAGCCACCAGGTCATGGCGCGCATCTGCTTTTCGCTAAACCGCATGTCCGCCGCCGCTTTCCCGTGCGCGGCGCAGGTCCTCAGCAGACTGACTCAGCGCCGTGTACAGCGGCTGCACGCTCTCTTCCCCGCCCAGCTCGGCCAAAAGCTGCGCGGCTTTGAGCCGGTCGGCAAACTTGATTTCCACGCCCTTGTCGCTGCGCTTGAGTTCTGTCACGCACGAAAGGTCGAGCTTTTGCAGCGTCTCGGGTGCCGGCTGACAAAACAGCAGCTCGGCCGCGTCGTTGATTTTCCCGCGCGCAAGCCCGCGGCAGACCCGCAGCGCTTCTTTCCGGGTATCCATTTCCCGCTTCCCTCCTTTTCGGCAGGCACTGCCTGCAACCCACCCGGCTGCTGCGGGTAAAATTCGCTTTTTAAGGCGAATCTTTCATAAAGAATCGAAATTCGTACAAAAAAGCGCAAAAAAACCGCTGCCTGCGTTTTTGCAGACAGCGGAAGTTTGTCATTCGTTTTTACAATTCTTTATTTTCCGGAAGAAGCCGAACTCGACGAAGAGCTCGCCGCGCTCTCGGTTTCGCCGCGGTCCTCCAAAAGGCGGATGCTCTTTGTCAATTTCTGTTTTCGCTTTACGGAGTAAATCTTTACCTGCACTTCATCGCCGGGCTTCTGCTGCGCCAAAAGGGTGAGCAGGCTGTCGGTCGAGGAAACGCTCTTTCCGGCGAACTGGTACAGCACATCGCCCTGCTCGACACCGGCCGCGCGCAGGGGGCTGTCGCTCTCCAGCGAAAGAATGCGCACGCCCTCGGGCAGATGCAGCATTTGCTGTTCCAGCGACGTGACCGCGCGGCAGGTGATGCCCAGGCGGGTGCGCCCGGGCACATAGCCGTTGGTAATCAGCTCATTGATAATGGTCTGGGCCTTGCTCAGAGGAATGGCAAAGCCCATGCCCTCGTACCCGGTAGAGATGATTTTACATGAATTGATACCCACGACCTGCCCATACAGATTGCACAGCGGCCCGCCCGAATTGCCGGGGTTAATCGCGGCGTCGGTCTGGATATAGGTCATACCGTTTCCGCTGTGGCCTGCGATTTCGCGGTCAAGTGCAGAGACATAGCCGCCGGTCAAGCTGTTGCTGTAGTCCATGCCGCTGGGGTTGCCGATGGCAAGCACCTGCTCGCCCACTTTCAGCTCGCTCTCGGTGCCAAATTCTGCCGCGGTAAGCCCGGAAGCAGAAATTTTCAGTACGGCAAGGTCACTTACTTTATCGTACCCCAAAATGCGTGCAGAATACTGTTTTTTGCCGCCGGGGATTGCCACGGTCACCTTGCTCTTGCCGTTGTAGCCGATGACGTGCGCGTTGGTCAAAATAACGCCGTCGCTGCTGGCGATAATGCCGGTGCCCTGGCTTTCGTCGTCGGTGCTGCCGTCCTGCGGCACTTTTGCCAGCACGCCAACCACGCTTGGGCTCACTTTGCTGAAGACCTGCTCGGCAGTCAGGGGCTTGCCGCTCTTTTTGCGGATAGAAATCGTGCTCTTGGTTGCCTCGCCGCCGTTTTGGATTGTCTCTACCTGCGAAGAAGAGGAAGAGCTGGGCTGCTCACTCCCGCCGCCCGGCTGAGAAGAGGTCGAGGGCAGCGAAGAAGAGGAGCGGGCGGTCGTTCCGCTGTGCCCGGAAGAAATAGAAACCGCAAACAGCGCCACAAAGACCGCCAGTAAAATGACAAGTAAAAAAATGAGAATGCGCGTGCCGCGGTTCATCGGCCCGCGGCCTTTTTTCGGCCCAGACCGGCTCGGTCCGCAGGGCGGCTGTCCGTAGCCATAGCCGTTTGGTCCATACCCGTTTGGTCCATAGCCATTCGGTCCATAGCCGTTCGGTCCATAGCCGTTCGGTCCATAGCCATTCGGTCCATAGCCATTCGGTCCATAGCCATTTGGTCCATAGCCGTTCGGTCCATAGCCGTTCGGTCCATAGCCGTTCGGTCCATAGCCGTTCGGTCCATAGCCGTTCGGCCCATAGCCGTTCGGCCCATAGCCGTTCGGCCCATAGCCATTCGGTCCGCAGCCACTGCCTGCGCCGGGGCCGTAAGAATACCCCGCCGGATTTTGGTAGGTTTCCGGATTCTCTGCGTTTGGCGCACCGTCTGCCGGATTCCCCGTGTTTGGTCCGCAGCCACTGCCTGCGCCGGGGCCGTAAGAATACCCCGCCGGATTTTGGTAGGTCTCCGGATTCTCTGCGTTTGGCGCACTGTCTGCCGGATTCCCCGTGTTTGGTCCGCAGCCACTGCCTGCGCCGGGGCCGTAAGAATACCCCGCCGGATTTTGGTAGGTCTCCGGATTCTCTGCGTTTGGCGCACCGTCTGCTGGATTCCCCGTGTTTGGTCCGCAGCCACTGCCTGCGCCGGGGCCGTAAGAATACCCCGCCGGATTTTGGTAGGTCTCCGGATTCTCTGCGTTTGGCGCACCGTCTGCCGGATTCCCCGTGTTTGGTCCGCAGCCACTGCCTGCGCCGGGGCCGTAAGAATACCCCGCCGGATTTTGGTAGGTCTCCGGATTCTCTGCGTTTGGCGCACTGTCTGCCGGATTCCCCGTGTTTGGTCCGCAGCCACTGCCTGCGCCGGGGCCGTAAGAATACCCCGCCGGATTTTGGTAGGTCTCCGGATTCTCTGCGTTTGGCGCACTGTCTGCCGGATTCCCCGTGTTTGGTCCGCATTCATTGCCTTCTGTATACTGTATATTCTGCATCGTTTCGTCCGGTGTGCCGGGATTCCAGCTTTCCGGGCGCTGTGGGCTGTCCTGCTGTGGGCGTTTGTTTTCTTCCATATTCACCCTCCTAAGACCGGGGTCCGTTCCGCTTTTTTCCGTTATGCTTCTTCGGTTTTGCGGGCGCGGCAGCTTTTGGTGTGCCTGCGCCGTCTTTCCCCTTTGCCTTAGGGGCAGCTTTCTCTTTTCCCGGCTCCACTTTGGGGTGCAGCGGCTGCACGACCTGTGCGCGCACCGTGGTGGTGGGCAGATTTTCGTCCACGGCGTGCGAAATCTCTTTTGGCAGCCAGAAAGAAAACTCGCTGTACCGGCCCAGCTCGGAATTCACGGTAATCTCGCCGCCGTGCTGCTGCACAATGGTGCGCACGATATACAGCCCCAGGCCCATGCCGGTCTTATCTTTGCTGCGGGACTTATCTGTTTTATAGAAGCGGCCGAAAATCTGGTTGAGCTCCTCGGGGGCAATGCCGTCGCCGCTGTTGCGGATGGTCACGGTGGTGCGGGTCGGCTCTTCCCCGACCATAACCCGGATATAGCCGCCCTCGTTTGTAAACTTCACGGCATTTTCTACTAAATTATAAATAACCTGATGAATCATGTCGGGGTCGCCGTCTACAAAGACGGGGTGGGTATCTTCCAGCCCCTCTACCTGTATCTTCTTTACGCTGATGGGCTTTTCAAAGCTGAGCATCGTCGTTAGCACGGTTTCGGTAATATCAAAGCGCGCGGGGCGCAGCTTCAGCTCGCCGCTGTCAATGCGGGAAAGGTCTAGCATCGTGCGCACCAGCCGCGACAGGCGCTTGACCTCCTGCGAAACGATCTGCAAATAGTGGCTCTGCTTTTCGGGCGGGATTGTACCGTCCAAAATGCCGTCGATAAAGCCCGCAATGGTTGTCATGGGGGTTTTCAGCTCATGTGAAACGTTGGCGATAAAGCTGCGGCGGGTATACTCGCTGTTTGCCAGGGACTCTGCCATGTTGTTAAAGGCCGCGGCCAGCTCGCCGATCTCGTCGCTGCTCGTGACGGGCACGCGCTTGGAAAAGCTGCCTTCGCCAAAGCTGCGGGCGGCGTCTGCCATGCTGCGCAGCGGGCGCACCATGTTGTAGGAAAACACCCACACCATACAGAAGCCTACCGCAAAGGCCGCACAGGCCGCAAACAGAAACATGCGGAAAATGTCCTTGCGGTTGTCCGTCAGGCTGCCCACGGCCACGCTGGCAAAGACCGCGCCAATGGTCTGCTGCCCGCTCGAAAGCGTGGCCTTTACCGGCACGCCCACCACGTAGTAGGGGGCCTCGTAAATGCCGCCAAGCAGCGTTTTGTCGTCATAGCTGCCGGCAAGCGCCTTTTGTATAGTGTCTTTGGGCACCTGGCGGTTCAGGTGCACAACGCCGTCTGTGCCCTGCCCGCAGATTAAGATTTTGCCCTGTTTGTCCGTAATTAAAATATCGCTTGAGTTGATGCGGCATACCGTGGGCAGAAACTGCTCCAGCGCCTCGCGGTCAATCTGCACGCTGCCGCTGCTGTCGGCGGCGGCGCCGCGCGCCACTACCTGTGAAACGCTCGTGGCGTTTTTGCTCAGGGCGGCGCGCTTCTCGTGTTTCCAGTTGCTGCTAAAAAACAGCAGCATCACTAAGCCCAAAATGGCAAAGCTCACCAAGATGGTCAAAAGCGTCATACGCAGATATTTTTTAAACAGGGATTTATGTTTCATTTTATTGCCCAAAGCACTCACTCATTCTCTTTTCAGGTTTTGTCCGCGTCGTCTTTTACTTCAAATTTATACCCAACGCCCCACACGGTTTTCAGTGACCACTGGTCCGACACGCCCTCTAGTTTTTCACGCAGGCGCTTGACGTGCACGTCCACGGTGCGGCTGTCGCCGTAGTAGTCAAAGCCCCACACCTCGTCCAGCAGCTGGTCGCGGGTAAAGACGCGGTTTGGGTTGCTTGCCAGGTGGTAAATCAGCTCCATTTCCTTTGGCGGGGTGTCTATCACCTTTCCGTTTACCTTCAGTTCGTAGTTTGTCAGGTTAATCGAAAGTTTATCGTAGTGCACTTCTTTTACGGCCTGGGTGTTGCTTTTGCCCATGCGCCGCAGCACCGCCTTTATGCGCGCAACCACTTCTTTTGCCTCAAAGGGCTTTACTACGTAGTCATCGGCGCCAAGCTCCAGCCCAAGCACCTTGTCAAAGGTCTCGCCTTTTGCCGTCAGCATAATAATGGGGCACTGGCTTTTTTTGCGGATTTCCCGGCAGACCTGCCAGCCGTCCAGCTCTGGCAGCATAATGTCCAGCATCACGAGGTCGGGGTTTTGTTCGTCAAAAAGCTTGAGTGCCTGCCGGCCGTCGTTTGCAATAACGACCTCAAACCCTTCCTTTTCAATATACAGCCGCAGCAGTTCACAGATATTCTGGTCGTCGTCTACCACCAGAATTTTTCCTTGCGCCATGTTATGACCCTCCTTTTCGATAGGTACATATATCATATTATAAAAGTAACAAATTTGCAAATGATGAATATTCTATGAAATTCCACATTTCAAGCGATATATTCGCTGTAAACGGCGAAGGAATCCCTCTTTTGAGCGGTAAAGAAACGGATATTTTCGCAGAAAGGGGAATTTTTGTGGCACAAAAGGAATCAATGATTTTTTATTATGATTGGATAGACTACTTAGAAATGCTGGGGCAGCCGGCCCTGGCGCTCTCTGTGCTGCAGGCGGTGGTGCGCTTTGCGCAAACCGGCGAAGCCGGGCATTTTGAGCAGCCCGCCGCAGAAATTGTCTTTCAGATGATGAGCAAGCAGACCGGGCGCGACGCCGAAAAGTACCGCCGCATCTGCAAAAAGCGCAGCGACTCTGCCCGCAAAAGCCACCAAAAGCTGCCGCCCGCTGCTTTTGCTGCACCTGCAGCTGACCCTGTACCTGAATCTGACCCTGTACCTAAATCTGACCCTGTACCTAAATCTGACCCTGTACCCGAATCTGTACCCGAATCTGTACCCGAATCTGTACCCGAATCTGACCCTCAGGCAGGCCCCGTGCAGGCGGGGCCAAGCTCCGGCGGGGCACAAAAGACCGCGCCGCTCTCCGCATACCGTGAGGCATTTTTACGGGCCTGTCCGTCGTTTCCGCAGCCGGCGAATACAAAGGAATGGAGCGCCGCCCGCAAGAAGCGCCTTTTAGAAAAGAAGCTGACGCCCGACAAAATGGAGGCGGTTTTTCGCCGTGCCGAGGCGTCGGACTTTCTTTCCGGCAGAAGCGGCAAATGGAGCGGCTGCTCACTCGACTGGCTGTTGTCCCCGCAAAATTGGCAGAAGCTTTTAGAGGGCAACTACGACAACCGCCGCCCCGTGCCTGCAGATAAGGACAAGCCCTCTTTTGACCTTGACGCTTACGAGCGCGACTCGCTGGCTTTTTGGCAGCGGCCCGCTTTCTGAAAAAGCGGCCGAACGCAGGGTAAGACAGCCAAATCCGTGGTTTTTCTTTGCCTTCTTTCTTTTTCCCTAAAAAGAAAGAAGGGGGGCCGCCAAAAGGCAGCCCCCGCAGCGCTCTGCGCTTATTCTTTTTTTCTGTTTTGCAGGCTGTTGAGCAGGCCGCCCGCATCGATAATGCTCTGAATGAACGGCGGAAACGGCTCGGCCTGAAACGATGCGCCGGTGGTCAGGTCCTTGATGACGCCGGTGGCAAAGTCAGCCTGCACTTCGTCGCCGTTTTGAATCGCCTTGGCCGCCGCCTCACACTCCAGAATCGGCAGGCCGATGTTGATAGAGTTACGGTAAAAAATACGCGCAAACGTGCTCGCAATCACGCACGAAACGCCGCTCGCCTGTATCGCGATGGGCGCGTGCTCGCGTGAAGAACCACAGCCAAAGTTTTTGTCGGCCACAATGATGTCGCCGGGCTGCACCGTCTTGACAAATTCTTTATCAATATCTTCCATGCAGTGCTGCGCCAGTTCCTCTTTCGAGGAAGTGTTCAGATACCGCGCAGGAATAATCACGTCGGTGTCGACGTTGTTTCCATATTTGTGTACTTTTCCTTTTACAATCATGTCTGCAGCCTCCTTTTACAGCTTTGCCGGGTCGGTCAGCACGCCGGTAATGGCGCTCGCCGCCGCCACAGCCGGGCTCGCCAGATAAACTTCGCTCTCCACATGGCCCATGCGGCCGACAAAGTTGCGGTTGGTGGTAGAGACCGCGCGCTCGCCCTTGCCCAAAATGCCCATGTAGCCACCCAGGCACGGCCCGCAGGTCGGTGTGCTGACCACGGCCCCCGCCTCGATAAAGGTCTCGATCAGGCCCTCGCGGATGCACTGCAGGTAAATCTTTTGTGTAGCCGGAATGACAATACAGCGAACACCATCGGCCACTTTGCGGCCCTTTAAAAGCGCCGCCGCAGCGCGCATGTCCTCCATGCGGCCGTTGGTGCACGAGCCGATGACCGCCTGGTCAATTTTTACGCCGGCCGCCTCGTCAATGGTGCGGGTGTTGTCCGGCAGGTGCGGAAAGCTGACCGTTGGCCGCAGCGTGGAAAGGTCGATTTCGACCGTGCGCTCGTACACGGCGTCGGGGTCTGCCTGATAAATTTTAATTTCGCGCCCAAAGCGCCCTTTTTCGTACGCCAGGGTCTTGTCATCTACCGGAAAAATGCCGTTTTTCGCGCCGGCCTCAATGGCCATGTTGGCCATACACAGGCGGTCTTCAATAGAGAGCGCCGACACGCCCTCGCCGGTAAACTCCAGCGATTTGTACAGCGCGCCGTCTACCCCGATAGTACCAATCAAGTGCAGAATGACGTCTTTACCACAGACAAAGCCGGTGGGTTTTCCTTTCAGTACGACCTTGATCGCCGCGGGCACTTTAAACCATGCCTTACCCGAAATCATGCCGGCGGCCATGTCGGTGCTGCCCACACCGGTAGAAAACGCGCCCAGCGCGCCATAGGTGCAGGTGTGGCTGTCCGCGCCGATAATGCAGTCGCCCGGGCCGACAAGGCCCTGCTCTGGCAGCAGGGCGTGCTCGATGCCCATTCTGCCCACGTCAAAGAAATTCTTGATATCGTACTTCCCAGCAAAGCCGCGGGTACGGCGGCACTGCTCGGCAGCCTTGATATCCTTATTCGGTACAAAATGGTCCAGCACCAATGCGATGCGTTTGTTGTCAAAGACGCTGTCAGCCCCACAGCCCTCAAACGCATTGATGGCGACCGGGCTGGTGATATCGTTGCCCAGCACCAGGTCCAGATTTGCCTCAATCAGCTGGCCGGGTTTCACGCTGTCAAGCCCGGCGTGCGCCGCCAAGATCTTTTGTGTCATGGTCATTCCCATACAAAATGCCTCCTTACCGAAATGCTTTTCCTGATTATCGCACAATTCGTTTACAAAGAATGTAAAGCGTGTTACAATTTAATGAAAGAATCCCCCGCGGCGCAAAGCCGCACAAACAGGAAACAAACGAAACGAGGTCTTCGCCATGAAATCAAACAGCCTGCATTTTTCCGCACCGGCGGCGGGGTGGTCCGTGCTGGCCAAAGGGCAGCCGCTGCGCACCGTACCGCGTGGGCGTATCATCTACCTGCAGGGGGAGGCCGGCCGCCGCTTCTACTATCTGCAAAAAGGGCGGGTGCGCATCTTTCTCATCTCTGACGAGGGCAGCGAAAAGACCGTGACCGAGCGCGAGCCGGGCAGCATTTTTGGCGAAGCCGCTTTCTTAGACGGCGAGCCGCGCACCACCTGCGCGCGCACCCTCACCGAATGCCAGCTGGCGGTGATTGGGCAGGAAGAGCTGACCGCCCTGTTTCAGCGCGAGCCTGCCTTTGCGCTGCAAATGCTGCAAACCCTGGCAAAGACCGTGCGTATGCTTTCGCAGGAGCTGGACACCATTTCCTTTCTGCCGGCAGACCGGCGCCTGGCCGAGACGCTGCTGGCGCTTGCGTCGCCCGCGGGCAGCGTGGCGAGCTCACAGGAAGACCTGGGCGCCCTTGCGGGGGTCACGCGCATTACAGTAAACCGCGTGCTGCACAGCTTTGCCCAAAAGGGCTGGGTCCGCCTAGGCTACCGCAGCGTGCAGCTGCTGGACCGCGCCGCGCTGGCTGCTTTTTCCCAAAGCGGCTGATGTATCGCTTTTTGTGTACAATCTATTTTATAAATCTTTTTTTACAAAGAATGCAAATACAGAAACGGGGCCCGCGCCGGCCGATTTGGCCGCGGAAAGCCCCGCTTTTTATTTGGCAGCCGCTGTCAGCTTCTGAAAAATCTGATAACTTTTGTCCCAATAGGTTTTATGTGTTTCGTACTTTTTATCGCCGCTTTTTTGCAGCAGGCGCATATTTGCCGTTAAGGTTGTGTTCTTTTGCAGCTGCATCGCCTTTGGCACCGTCATTTTGGCGTGTGAGGTATCCCAGCCGCCCTGCTCCTGAATGTAATTGTAGCCCGTGGTGTCACAGAAAAAGAGCATGTCGCTGTAGTCGCTGAAGTCGCCCATTAGGCGGGTTTCGTTTGCCGCGGCCACCTGCTGATTGGTGTCCGCCATCCCCACGGCGTAGTTGCTCACCTCAATCACGACCTTGCCGTCGCCGTTTTTGTCATCTGCGTACTTTGCAAGCGTAGTCTGCATCGTATTGATGGTTTCCTGGTCTACCTGATATTTTGTAATCAGGCCGATCTGATAATCCGGCTTTGTCTTGCCGAACAAGTCATACAGGAACAGTGACGCCAAAAGAATGGCGGCAATGGCAATCAGCACATGCCATTTGTGATAATACCAGAAATTGGCCCGCTTGTCCTTTGGGGTTTGTGGGTCCCGCTTCAAGTCTTCGCTGTGAATGGTCTCTTCCCCCTGGTGCAGCAGGTACTGTTCGCGCGCCATGGTACTCCCCCTTTTTCCGCTTTATAAAACGTGCATTCATTATAGCATACCAAAAAAGTGGTGTCTATCTGTAAAATGTGAACATTCATGCACAATTTTCCCCCGGCGGGGGTGCGCTTTCGCCGCTTTTTTGGGGGGGCGCTCCTGCGCAGCGCTTTTTCCGGCGTGTCAAACTATCTGCTGTCATCTTCATTCTGTATTTTTCCTGCAGAAAACACAAAAAGGCCCGCAGCCTGTTTTTTAGCCGCGAACCTTTTTGTGTTTTTCTCATTCTTCGTACAGTTCAATTTTCAGGCCGTCCGGGTCATATAGGAAAGCATACTGCTTGCCGGTGGCGCGGTCGAGCTTTGGTCCCTCTGTTTTGCAGCCGCCCGCCCGCATTGTCTTGAGCAGGCACGGCAGGTCCCGCACTAAAAAGGAAACATGCTCAAGCCCCGCGGGGGCCGGCTGGTCGGGCACGAAAAGCTCCAGCACATAGCGCCCGTTCAGGGCAAGCTCCAGCTTTTTTGCGTGCCGATTTTCCGAGTAAGAGGTGCGCATCACCTCCAGTCCCAGGCCCTTTGTGTAAAACGCCAGTGCGGCGGCCTCTTCTTTTGCGACCACGCACACATGGTGAAAGGCCGTAAGGCCAGAGTCGGCTCTGCGGTCCTGTTTTAAGTACGGAATGACTGCTGAAAGTGTCTCTGCGACCAAGTTGGCTTTCTCTGCGATCTGCGGGGCAGGCACGACCATGTCTGGCACGCAGATACACGCAGTGCCCGCGGCGTGCGCCGCCAAGACGCCCCACTCCGAGTCCTCCAGCACCAGCGCCTGCCGCGGGGGCGTGCCCGCTTTGCGGCAGGCGGTCAAAAAGATTTCGGGGTTGGGCTTGCCCGCCTTGATTTCGTCCCCGCACACGGAATCATCAAAGTACCCGCCAAGCCCTGTCATGGCAAGGATCCCGTTTACCCGCTGCCGGTCACTAGAGGTGGCCAGCACCGCTTTGTACCCTGCACTGCTAATATACGTCAAAAGTTCCAGCAGGCCGGG
Source organism: Oscillospiraceae bacterium (assembly GCA_022483045.1). Classification (NCBI taxonomy): domain Bacteria; kingdom Bacillati; phylum Bacillota; class Clostridia; order Eubacteriales; family Oscillospiraceae; species Oscillospiraceae bacterium. Next base: position 122,266 of record JAKVOA010000002.1, read on the forward strand.
CTTTAGGGGGACGCCCTCGGTGAGAAAGCGCGTTTCCAGCAGGCCGAAAACCTCGGCAACGACCGCGTCAGTCGGAAACGCCGGCCCAAAATGTGCGGGCAGCTCGCGGCGGATAAGCGCCATGTTGTGCCCGATAAGGGTTTTGTAATACGACAGCTCCATGTTGTAGCCGCGCCGGCCGCAGGCCTTCGTGTACGCCTCATAGGTACAGCGCTCTGAGTCAATCATAAGGCCGTCCATATCGAAAATAATTGTTTTGATCATTGCAGGCTCCTGCCTTTGGGCGAGTCAGTCCCCGCCCTGCCGTTTTTCAATGGCGGTCAGTTTATCCAGCCGGCGCTGATGGCGCCCGCCCTCGTACGCGGTGTGCAGAAAAAGGTCTGTCATCATAATCGCCAGCCCCGGGCCGACTACGCGCCCGCCCATGCACAGGATATTGGCGTTGTTGTGTTGCCGCGTCAGCTTTGCGCTGAAGCAGTCAGAGCAGCAGGCTGCCCGCACGCCGTTTACTTTATTGGCCGCCATAGAGATGCCGACCCCCGTGCCGCACAGCAGAATCCCCTTTTCGTATTGGCCGCCGGCAACCGCATTTGCCACCGGCTCTGCAATATCCGGATAATCCACTGACTCTGGCGTATAGCACCCAAAGTCTTTGTACGCAATTTTCTGCTCTGTCAGCCACTTCATTAGTTCCTGTTTTAAGGCCCAGCCGCCGTGGTCACTGCCGATTGCTATCATTGCCGTACCTCCTGTCTACTACAAATCAAATTGTCTTTCCTATAGCTGTTCTAGCTGTTCCCCAGCGGGCGGCCCGCTCTCTGTGTGCCGCACGGTCTGCCAGCACTGTGTGCGAAACACCGCCGCCGCGGCCAGCGAAAGCACCGCCGGTATCAGCATTCCCGCCGCCACGCTGCAGCGCGCTATCAAAAAGCCGATGAGCAGCGGCGCCGCCATAAAGCCCGCGTAGTGCGCGATAAGCACCATAGAGCTGCCCAGCGAGGTCTTTTCCATGCTCCAGTGGCAGGCAATGTCGAGCGTCATGGGCAGAATGGTGCCCTCGGCAAAGCCGGAAACCCCCGTCATGGCCAGCATAACAAGACCGCTGCCAGAAAGTACGCCGGCCAAAACCGCCGCCCCCGCAATCAGGTGCCCCGCGAAAATGACCTGCCGCGGCAGCAGCCCCAGCCGCGGTACCACGAGCCGCGCGGCCGCCACGGTCACCCAAAAGACCGAAAGCGCCACTGCCCCGTACGCCGGGCTTTTCAGGTACTCTGAAAGATAGCGCGTAATCCAAGTGGTAATGCCGATTTGATGGGCGCCGTACAAAAAGGAACAAATCAAAAGCCCGCGCTTGCCCTTTTCCGAAACAAAGGCCCGTATATCCCCGCCGCGGATTTTTTTCTCGGCGGCCGGGCGGGCGCCGGCCCTGCCCGCACCCGAAAGCGCGTGCTCACCCCGCAGGTAGAGCACCGCCGCCACAAGCGACAGGCACCCCACTGCCAAAAGCCTTTGCTGCCAGGCGAGGCCCGCCTTTGCCAGCAGGCTGAGCAGGACCGGCCCCGCCAAGCCCCCAATTCCGTAAATGCCGTGCAATAGATTTACATAAAATGCGGATTTTTCCGGGTACAGGTCTACCATAATGGAAGAACCCAGAGAATCCATAAAGCCAAACAAAATGCCGTACACGCCGTAGCCCGCCAGCAAAAGCGCAAACAGGGGCCTGGTGCCAAAAAGGAAAAAGATAATCGGAATGCCCACGGCGGTCAAGACCAGCACGCGGCTTTTTTCCATGCGGCCCGCCAGCACGCCCGCCAAAAACAGCGCCGCCAGGCTGCCCGCACTTTGAAAGGAACTCATCAGTCCCTGCTGGTACGAGTACAGGTGGTAGTAGGCGATGTATTCACTGAGCAAGACCCCCTGCGTAGTGGCACACACGGCCCCGACAAACATCACGCTGAAAATGCCCAGTAAAAAGGCTCTGCCGTTTTTTCGCTTCATTTTATCCCCCAGTAGTACAAGGAATCCCTTACTTTACGCGGGCCTTGTATTCTTTGAGCAGCTGCTGCCCCAAAGCACCACCCGGGTGAGAGAGCGCAAAGTCCTCTTTTTTAAAGCCTTTCATCTCGCACACAATGGTTGCCAGCGCGTCGCCCACGGCCAGGGCCGAGGTCGAGCTTGTGGTCGGCGCCAGGCCCATGTGGTCAATTTCGCTGCCGGCGTCCACCTTAAGGGCGATGTCGGTGCCCTGTGCCAGGGGGGAGTCTTTGCTTTTGGTAATCGAGATCGTGGTCGGCCCAATGATTTTTAAAGACGGCAGCATATTTAAAATTTCCTTTGACTTGCCGCTGTTGGAAATCATGATCACCACGTCGTCTTTTGTAATCATGCCCATGTCGCCGTGCAGGGACTCACAGCTATGTACGAAAAACGCCGGTACGCCAAGGCTTGCAAAGGTGGCGGCTATTTTTTCGCCGATGTGCCCGGTCTTGCCAAGGCCCGTCACGATAAGCCGGCCCTTGCAGTTTAAAATTGCGTGAACAGCCTGTGCATAAGATTCGTCTACCTGCTGCGACACCTTTTCCAGGGCGTCGGCCTCGGCAGTAATCTTCTTTTTGGCCTGTTCCATCAATTCTTGATCTGAGTAGTTTTTCATGTCTGCCCCTCCTGCAGGTTTTTATTTGTTGACCATGTTGGGCTTTCTTTCTGTCGAAACCGCAACCGCAAAGATAACAACCAGGCCCTTGATTAAGAGCTGTACTTCTGAGGGCATGCCCCACAGCACCAGGCCGTTTGCCAAAATGCCAATGGTCAGGGCGCCTACCAAAGAGCCGCGCACGCCGCCAATACCGCCGCGCTGCGAGGTGCCGCCCAAAACAACCGCTGTGATAACATTCAGCTCATAGCTCTGCCCAACAGAGGGGGAGCCAGAGCCAATGCGCGCCGCCATCACCAAGCCGCCCAGTGCCGTAAACACACCGGCAAACAGAAACACCATGACTTTCAGCCGGTTTACGTTAATGCCGCTCAGGCGGGCCACGGTCTCGTCGCCGCCGACCAGGCGGGTGTATCTGCCAAACAGGGTGTATCTTTCAATAATATAAACAATGACAAACGCCGCCGCCGCGATAATCAGCATCCACGGGCGCTGCCCGAAAATCTGCTTAAAGGGGCTGTTAAAGTTAATCATGGTAATGGAGCCGCCGCTTATCATGGTGACCACTGCGCGGGCAATCGAGAGCATGCCCAGGGTGACTATAAAGGTCGGCACCATCAGCCGGGTGTGAATCAGGCCCATAAACAGGTAGCACACAAGCGAAACACCCAGTGCCGCCAAAATGGCAAACAGCAGGTTGCCTGTGGAAAGGTACACCTTTGCTGCCACCACGCCGCACAGGCTTATCATAGAGCCTACCGACAAGTCAATGCTGCCCAGCAGGATAATAAACGTGCCGCCCAGGGCGCAGATGAGCAGGTCGGTAGAAGAGCCCAGCACGCTGAGCATATTGCTGCCTGTCAAAAACTTGCCGTCGGTCGTAAATACAAACAGCACAAATAAAATAACCAGCGCTGCAAAAGAAACATTCTTTTTAATGAAGCTGACAAAGTCTTTTTGCTTTGTCTGTGTTATGGCTTGGGTTTTTCCCATATCTCAACATCCTTCCCAACAAACTAAACCATTTTGGTTGCCACAAGTTCTTCTGTAAAGGCGTTCCGTTTAAATTCACCAGAGACCATGCCCTTTTTAAAGCAGTAGACCCGGTCGCTCATACCCAAAAGCTCGGGCAGCTCGTCGGAAATGAGCAAAATTCCCTTGCCCTCGTTTTTCAGGTCCTCTAAAATCTTGTAAATCTCGTATTTGGCGCCCACGTCTACGCCGCGGGTCGGGGAGTTGACAATCAAAAACTCTGATTGGTTGACAACCCACTTGGAAATAGCCACTTTCTGCCGGTTGCCGCCGCTCAGGTCTGACACCGGGGTGCTCTCGGACGGGGTCTTAATCAAAAACTTCTGTATCGATTCTTTTGCGATGCCGCGCTCTTTTTTGTGGTCGATGATTCCATTTTTACTTACATTTTTCAGGTTTGCCGCCGAAATATTCATGACTAAATCATAAATCAGGAAAAGGCCCTCTTTGTCGCGGTCTTTGGGGATATAGCCAAAGCCCAGTTTCATGGCCTCCAGCGGGGACTTTACCTTTACCGGCCTACCTTTATAGATCACCTCGCCGCCGGTGGGCAGCTCGTAGCCAAACAGCGCCTTGCCAAAAGCATCAGAGCCGCAGCCGCCCAGGCCCGCAATGCCCACAATTTCGCCCGCGTGCACCTGGATATTGATATCAGAAAAGTCGCCCTCGCGGGTCAGGCTTTTGGTTTCAAGCATCACGTCGGCAATCGAGCTGCTGTCGTCGCTTCTGTACACGGCATCAGAAACATCGCGGCCCACCATGCTGCGGATAATCATGTCGGCGGTCACGTCGCTTACGTTCATGTTAGAAATCAGCTTGCCGTCACGCAGCACGCTGACTCGGTCACACAGGTCGTGCACCTCATCTATAAAGTGAGAAATATAGATAATGGCCATGCCCTTGTCGCGCTGCTCGCGCAAAAGCTTGTACAGGTTGTCTACCGAACTTTTTGAAATCGCCGCGCTGGTTTCATCGACCAGCAGCACCTTTGGGTTTTGTGAAAGGGCGCGGGCAATCTCTACCTGCTTGGTTTTTTCAAAGCCTAGGTCAGAGAGCACTTCTGTTGGTTTTATGTCGTCGTACTGAAAGCGGTGCAAAATCTCGGCGGCGGCGGCGTTCTGCCGTTTCCAGTCGATCAGGCCCGCCTTGTTTTTAAATTGCTTGTCGCAGCCCATAAAGATGTTTTCTGCGACTGTCAGGTTAAACGCGAAATTCGGCTGCTGCATGATAATGGAAATGCCCGCGTTTTCGGCGTCGTCTACATTTTTGGGGTCATAGGGTTTGCCAAAAAGCTCCATGCTGCCGCCGGTACTGTCGTAAATGCCCATGAGTATCTGAAACAGCGTAGACTTGCCGGCGCCGTTTTCCCCCACCAGGCCGTGTATCTCGCCTGCGTGGATTTCTACAACATCGTCATCGGCCCAATCCAGCGCCTTGGTGCCGGGAAAATACTTTTTCATGCCTTTCATTGTCAGCACGACCTTGCCCTTCGCATTCTCCAAGCTTATTCCTCCCATCATTGCGTAATAAAATGGAAAGTTCACCCCCGACAGCCTGATGACATGCCCAGGCCATCGGGAAATGAACTTTTTTTAATGGTCAAAGATCAGCCATCCTCGTTTGGTTTTTTAGTCAAGGGAAAGTTTAAAGGTATAGGTTGACTTCGGGTTCTTTGTCTTTGTAATATTCGTCCAGTCGATTGCCTGCTTGCCGTCGCCGTACTTGTTGCTAAACTTTGCGACGTTGGTCTGGTCTACGCACAGCAGGTCGAGCTGAATTTTCTTTTGGCCGGTGTACGAAATACCGCTTGCCACGTCATAGGCAATGACTGCGCCAAAGGCCGCCTGCAGGTAGTGCCCGCCGGTAGAGAACCATAGCTCTTTTGAGGTCATCGACTTCACAGCGGGGCTCAAAAGGTCCATGCCGCCCACTTTTACGCTGGAAATCTTCTTTTCTTCTTTCAGTACGTTAACAGAGGCCAGCGCAAGGGAGTCGTTGTAGCACCACACGCCGTCAAGGTCCGGGTGGGCCTGGTACAGGTTGCGGAAAGCTTTGTCGCCGTCGTCCCAGTTTTCGCCTGCATACATGTACTGCAGCAGCTTTACTTCGGGGTGCTCTTTCAGGGCCTTGTCCAAGCCGGCCTTGCGGCCTTCTGCAACAGAGGTGCCCTGGTAGCCGCCAATGCCAACCAGCTTTTTGCAGCCGCCCTTAATCAGGGAAGTCGCCATGTCGTAGCCTGCCTGCTGGTCGTTTGGTCCGATAAAGCAAACATAGTCGGTGCCGGCCTTCAGGTCGTCGCCGGGCCAGCGGTCAATGATGACCACCGGGATATTTTTGGCTTTGCAGCTGGCGGTAATGCCTGCGCAGACAGAGGCGTCCTGCGGGCCGAGCACCAGTGCATTGATACCGGAAGAAATCATGTTGTCAACGTCTGTTACCTGCTGTGCCTGGTCGTTGTTGCAGTCTTTTGCGTCTACCTTAAAGCCAATGGCAGTGGCTGCCTGGTTGACATAGGTCAGCGCATTTTTCCAGAATTCATTATTTGCAGTCGGGTACGAGAAACCCACTGTAATGCTGCCGCTCTTTGTGGTCGAGGCTGCTGTGCTGGCGGTGCTGTCTGTCGAGGCCGCCGCGCTGCCCGCCGCGCTGGAGCTGGAGCTGGTGCCGCAGGCTGCACATGCAAGAAGCATGCTGCAAGACAAAACGGCTGCTAAAATCCTTTTCAACGTTTTCATTTTTTCCTCCTTCAGAATCTATTATTCTGAAATACTTTAATGAATTTCGGGTGGGTTGTAGCCAGGTACAATGTAGTTTTCGGTCAGTGGCAGGTCTACCCAAGAGTTGGTCTTCATAGACAGGTAGGCACCTACCAGTACGTCGGTGACCAGTGCGCTCGCTTCTGGGGTAAGGGAGGGCGGCGTGTCGGTTTCGACGCAGTGCAGGAAGTGCTCTAGCATAGATTTGTAGGCCCAGCCGCGCTTCGGGTAAATGGGGACCCAGCGTTTTTGTACATAGCCGTTTGGCTGCATAATGTCCTCAGACCAGAAAAGCTGCGGGTAGCGGTACTGCCGCACGATGTCGGGCAGTTCGTCCTGTTTAAAGTCTTTGTCGGTGTACACGGCAAGCGGCGCGCTCTGGTAGGGGTTGGTAGCCTCGCTGCCGGTAAAGATCGTGCCCTGTGTGCCGTACACTTCAGAGATATTGGAAACAACCGGAGAGTACCGGTCGCCGCTGATAACGCCGGTGGCGCCGTTTTCAAATTCAATGGTAATCCAGAAAGAGTCGTCCAGCGTGGTGTACTCGGCGGGGGTGCCCAGGCGCTTGATAATGCCCATTACGCGCTTTGGTTTGCTGCCCATCAGGAACATCAGCAGATCGGCCCGGTGTGCGCCCAGGTCAAACAGCGCGCCGGCGCCGGCCTCATCTGGATGTGCACGAAATCTGGTAAAGGCCAGTTTTTCGTGGTACAGGTTCCAGCCCTCGTGCAGAGAGGAGCGGCCCATCATTGGTGCACCGATAAAGCCCTCGTCAATCAGCTGGCGGGCAATGCGGTTTTGTTCCCAAAAGCGCTGGTTTGTGCCGGCCATCAAAAAGACCTTTTCCTGTTTTGCCACTTCGACCATTTTCCACGCTTCGTCATGTGTGCAGGCGAAAGGCTTCTCTACAATCACGTGTTTTTTCGCACGCATGGCGTCAATTGCCTGCTGTGCATGCAGGCGGTTTGGCGTTGCCACAATCACGACTTCCACGGCAGGGTCTGCCAGCAGCATCCGGTAATCCGTGTAGGTCTTTTCCGGGCACCACTTTTTGCTCATCTTGTCCAGGAACTCCTGGTTGGTGTCGCACAGGGCCTCAAGCTTTGCGTTGGGCAGTGCGGCAATGGAGGGACAATGGCCGATGTCTGCAATCGAGCCCGCCCCGATAATTCCGATCCCGATCTGTCTCATGTTCTTTTGTTCTCTCCTTTATTGTGGATTATATGAATTAAAAGATAAAGAAATGGCTTAACTGTTTTCGGCGATGCGCCGCTGTACCTGCTCTTTGGTGGGCATGCGGCCAAAGGTGCACCCGCCTGTTTTCTGTATGACCAGCGAAGCGGTGGCGTTGCCGTTGACTGCCGCCTTGGTCATGTCCTCTTCCTTTACGTAAGAAGCCATGAAGCCCGCCCCAAAAGAGTCGCCCGCACCGGTAAAGTCCAGGGAGCCGTCTGGAATTTCGCTGACCGCCGCAAAAGGCCCGATATGCCGAATCGGCTGGCCTTTTTCTTTGTACAGCACCCCTTTCGAGCCAAGGGTCACGACCACGTTGGGGGCGCCCTGTTCTGTCAAGTACAGCGCGGCCTCCTCAGCCGTCCTGCCCGGAATAATGGACTCCAGGTCTTCCGCGCTTGCCTTGATGATGGTGCTGTTCCGGCACAGTGCCGCAATCACTGCCCGGCCGTACACTTCCTCTATGCTGTGCCGCACGTCACTGGTGGCGCCGCCGTATCCGCCAAGGTCAATAAACACGGTTTTGCCCATTTGATGCAGATGCTCTGCCACGTCGAGTTCGACTTCATAGTTCATCGGGCAGATTTTAAAGTACTGCTGCCGCAGATAATCTTCGCACAAATCGGAAAAGCGGATGTTTGGTGCCGACTTCTGGTACTCCACGTATTTTGTTCCGTCGCTGCGGTAGATCAGGTGGTTTGTTGTAGAGTAGGCGTAGGGCATAACGTTGCGCCGGTCGAGCACCTGGGTCTCTTTGTAGACATCGTCCATATCGCCGCCATAGTAGGTGACAATGCCCACCTTTCTGCCCTGCGCCGCCATGACTAAGCTGGAGTAAGCGGCCGGGCTGCCGAGCACCGGGCCGATGACCCGGTTTGGAAACTGGATTGTCTCCTTGATAATGGTGCCGATTACGACAATATCCAGTTGATTCTCCATTGTTTCAGCTCCCATTTTATAGCCTCCTTCAAAAGGGACCGGCTGAAATATTCAGTGAAGTAATTGTTACAGTTAACGTTAAAGAAGACTCTCTAAAAAAAGATAACCTGCTAATGCCGCCAAGTTCTCTCAATGTTGGTAGATACAGGTTATTGTTACAGTTAACGTTAAAGTCTTGCCGTATAGGCGCTCTTTGTTTCTGCCACTATTTTATACTCGCGGGGGCGAATTTGTCAATTAGCACTTATCGCTAAAGATTTCTTTCCTGCGTTATTTAATATATCTAAAAACGTGGAATTTACGATGATTTTTCTGTGCTTGTTTTCTCTCTGCTTCCCACACAGGGCAAGTTTTTTGCAAGAACAAAGCAAAAAAGTATCCTTTGCTGGGGCCATTCCACCGGAATGTTCCCGACCTGCGTTAGGGGCAGACTCCCCGTTTTGGCTTGCAGCCCAAACCTGCGGTTTTTCTTTGCCTTTACCCCCTCGCGCGTTGGACGGCGTCAGGCCGCTGCCGCCCGCAGGGCGAGTAAGCGGGCTGAGGGCGGCTTTCAGCGTGAAAAGCCTGCGGTGTTTCTTTGGAGCCGGCCAAACAGGTCAAGGGCGGCAGCCCTTGCCAGTCTTTGCCTTCTTTCTGCTGGGCAGAAAGAAGGTGCCCGTGTGGGGCGCATAACCCCACGACCTTTTTCCATTACCAAAAAGTTTTATGATCCTTTTCGTAAAAGGCGCCTGCTGCGGCTGTATGAAGATTCCTTTATGAAAGACACGCTTCCCACACAGGGCAAGTTTTTTGCAAGAACAAAGCAAAAAAGTATCCTTTGCTGGGGCCATTCCACCGGAATGTTCCCGACCTGCGTTAGGGACAGACTCCCCGTTTTGGCTTGCAGCCCAAACCTGCTTTACAGAAAAAGGTCTTGGGGCGCCTCCCCAAACCCCGCCCGCTTTCTGAGAAAGCGGCGGAAAGCAGGGTAAGACAGCCAAATCCGTGGTTTTTCTTTGCTTTCTTTCTTTTTCCCCAAAAAGAAAGAAAGGCTTTAGGATGTTTCGCGGATAATGAGAGAAGGTTTCACAAACTCGCGCGCACAGGTATAGTGCGGCTCCACGCCGCCGCGCTCCGCTTTCTCCTTTTCGGTAATCATGCCGTACAGAAGCTCTGCACTGCGCGCACCAAGGCGCAGTTTTGGCACACCGATGGTAGTAAGCCGCGGCTTGACAAAGGACAGAATTTCAATATCGTCGTTGCCGATTAAGGCCACATCATAGGGCAGGCTGTAGCCGCGCTCCTGTATGGCGCAGATGGCCCCGATAGCGATGTAGTCACTGTAGCACATTACCGAAAACGGCGGCTTGTTCTCCTCCAAAATCTGCTTCATGGCCTCGTAGCCGTCCGCCTGATTCACGCAGCCTGAAACCACGCACGCCGGGTCATAGCGCACGCCGTTGTCCTGCAGGGCCTGCTGATATCCCGCCAGGCGCAGCCTCGCCGAAGAGGTCTTTTCCAGAAAATTCAGAAAATAAATCTTTTCATTCCCGTAACCGCACAGGTACTCTGCCGACAGGTACGCCGCCTTGTAGTCATCAATCACCACATAGGTGTCCTGGTCTTTTTCTATATAGCGTTTTACAAGAACATACGGAATATCGTACTGACGCAGCAGGTCACAGCCGCTGCGGTCGCCCGAAACCGGCGTCAGCAGCACGCCGGCGACGTTTAGCCCGCGCAGTTCATTAATCAGCATTTTCTCGCGCTCGGCGTCCTCGTGGCTGTTCATCAGCACGCAGCGGTAACCCACCGCGGCAAAGGTTTCCTCTATGCCGCGGATCATGCGCGCATTAAAGGGGTTGGCGTTGTCCCCCAACACAATGCCGATAAGCTTTGTCTTGCGCTGCCGAAAGCTTTTTGCCACCTGGTTTGGCACATAGCCAATGCCATTCGCATAGTCTAAAATCTGCTTTTTGCGCTGCGGAGAAATGTCCGGGTGGTTATTCAGCGCTTTTGAGACGGTCGTAATACTGACATGCAGTCCCTCTGCAATATCCTTTAGTCTGGCTGCCCGTTTCACGGTTTACTCCCCCTCCATTCTCTGCCTAAGCATGCCGCCCGTGGGCATGCGCTGCTCGGCGCAGCCGCCCTCTTTTTCCATAATCAGCGACGCCAGGCAGTTGCCGCAAAAAGCCGCGTTTGCAATATCCTCTGGGTGTGCGCGCAGGGCGGTAATCACCCCGGCGGCAAAGGCATCGCCCGCGCCGGTGCTGTTCATCTTTACCGCGTTGTCTATCTCATACCGGGGCGAAACCCGCATGGCGCCGCCCGCCTCGCGGTAAACCGCGCCCGCGGGGCCCATGGTCACCACGGCAAAGCGCGGCCCGCGCGAAACAAAATATTCGGTACACTCCTCCATACTCATGCCCGGCATAATGTACTTGAGGTCATCTTTACTGGCCTTAATAATCGTTGCGCAGGCGCACAGGGCATCCATCAGCCGTGCGCCGCGGCGGGTCCGCACGGAAAAATGATTGTACGAAGTAGTGCCCCCAAAGCCGCCCAAGTCCACCATGACCTGCTTTCCGGCGGCGTACAGCTGCTCGCAGATGTGCAGGCTCACCTCGTAATCCATAGGGCATATAAAGAAAAAAGAAGCTTCCCGGTACCCCTGCGGCAGAATATCCGGATAGATGACCGGTGCCTTTTTAAAGTACTCGACCCGGTTGCTGCCGTCTTGCGCATAAATCAGGTGGTTTTCCGTGGTGCGCATATAGCCGGTAAAGCCGGTGGTATCTACGCGCCGCAGCTCGCCCTCTATCTGTTTTGCCCACTCTTCCCCGCAGTAAGTCACCATGCCCACGCGCTCGCCCAGGCGGGCCAAGGCAAGGCTGGTGTAGGCACAGGGGCTGCCCAGCACAGGGCCGACAATCCCATCGGGGTACAGAATGGTTTCTTTTACAATATTGCCTATCACAGCAATGTCCACTTTTGTATCTCTCAAAAAAAGGCCCCCTATACTTTACTGCTTTCTATGCAAACGATAAAGTTATTGTTATCTGCCCAACTATAAATTATTGTAACGCATTTTTCTCAGAGAATCCAGTATTAGGCTGCCTGTTTTTCCAGCTTGTCACTTTTCGCCAAAAAAGCGGCGCAATCCTTGTGCATAAATTCCTATTGACTTTTTATTTGCGGTAAGATACAATGTCTGTGGAAGTAAAGTTAACGTTACAGTTAACGATTCGTTTCACGTTTACTCTTTGTTTTGTTTCATTCGTCCATCATTCTTTGCAGCATTTCACATACTCTCAAGGAGGAAAAAACATGGGAAACAAAAAAATCCGCCTGGCACTGATTGGTGTCGGCAACTGTGCCTGCTCTCTGGTGCAGGGCATTCAGTTCTACAAGACACAGGAAATTGCCGATGAGGTCGGCGGCCTGATGCACTACAACCTGGGCGGCTACGTGCCCTCTGACATTGAGGTCGTTGTCGGCTTTGATGTAGACTCGAAAAAGGTTGGCAAGGATGTCAGCCAAGCCATTTTGGAAAAGCCAAACTGCGCCTACAAAATCTGTGACGTGCCAAACCTTGGCGCGCCCGTGCTGCGCGGCCCGGTGCTTGACGGCGCCCCCGCACATCTGCGCCACTACTATGGCAAAGACTACTTTACAGTAGACGACAGCCAGCAGCCAGTCGACGTGGTAAAAGCCCTGAAAGATTACCAGGTAGACGTTATTTTAATCAACCTGCCCACCGGCTCTCATGATGCGGTTCGCTTCTATGTAGATGCCGCCTGCAAAGCGGGCTGCGGCGTGGTCAACGGTATTCCTGAGCTGATTGCCAGCACACCCGAAAATGCACAGAAGTGCAAAGACGCGGGTATCCCGATCCTGGGCGACGACTGGAAAAGCCAGCTGGGCGCAACCATTGTGCACCGTGCACTTGCCAAGCTGTTTGAAGACCGCGGCGTCAAGATTGTAAAGTCCTATCAGCTGAACTACGCCGGCAACACCGACTTTATCAACCTGGTTATGCGCGGCGAGACCAAGCATGTCACAAAGCACGACGCAATCGAGAGCATTCTGAAAAAAGAAGTGCCGATTGCCCCCGGCTTTGCCTTTGTTGACAACCAAAACGACCAAAAAACCGCTATCATCAGCATTGAGGGCCGCAAATTCGGCGGTGCCCCGGTTCGCCTGAACCTCAAGCTCGACGTTGAAGACAGCCCAGACGCCGGCGGTATCAGCATTGACGCAATCCGCTGCTGCAAGATTGCCAAAGAGCGCGGTATGTCCGGCTCTATCGACGCCCCCAGCTCTTACTTCTTCAAGCATCCGCCGAAGCAGTTCCCCGACGATGTCTGTGAGCAGATGGTCGAGGACTTCATCGCCGGCAAATAATCTTTACATTGCTTACATGTCTTCCTTTTTTCATTTTCATCTATTATAGAAGTTCATATCTTCACTGAAAAGTGCTGCAGCATTGCCGGGAACAATACTGCAGCACTTTCTGTGGAACAAGGAGGCCCCCATGGCAAAACTGGCACCCTCAATATTATCCGCGGATTTTTCCGCTTTGGGCCGCGATATCCGCCTAATAGACGCTTCTCAGGCGGCGTATATTCACATTGATGTAATGGACGGCCTTTTTGTACCGAATCTTTCGTTTGGCATGCCCATTGTCAAGGCCATACGCAAAGACACCACAAAGCCCTTTGATGTACACCTGATGATACAGGAACCCGACACCTACCTTGCCGCTTTTCGTGCGGCCGGCGCGGATATCCTGACCGTGCATGCAGAGGCCTGCGCCCACCTGCACCGCACAGTGCAGGCGATTCGGGCACTTGGGGCAAAGGCCTGCGTCGCCCTAAATCCGGCCACGCCGCTTTCGGCCCTGCGGTATGTGCTGCCCGACCTGGATATGGTGCTGCTAATGACGGTCGAGCCCGGCTTTGGCGGTGCTGCCTATATCCCCGCCATGACACGAAAAATTTCCGACCTGCGCGAAATGATTCAGGGCGCCGGCCTTTCTACGGAAATTGAGGTGGACGGCGGCATTACCCTGCAAAACGCCGCCGAGGTCATTCGCGCCGGTGCAGATGTGCTTGTGGCGGGCTCTGCGGTTTTTCACGACGATATTTCTGCAAACATCAGCCATTTCTATCAGATTTTTCAGGAGGCAGACCATGAATAAACAGCTTTTGCTGCAAAAGGCAAACAAAATCCGCCAGGATATTGTCACCTCTATTCACAGCGCCAAAGCCGGGCACCCCGGCGGCAGCCTGTCTGCAGCGGATATTTTTACGTATTTGTATTTTCAGGAACTGCGCATTGACCCCGCCGCGCCAAAGGACCCCGGCCGCGACCGCTTTGTGCTTTCCAAGGGCCACACCGCCCCGGGGCTGTACAGTGCCCTGGCCGAGCGCGGCTATTTTTCCACTGCGCTGCTGCCCACTCTGCGGCACATCGGCTCTATCCTGCAGGGACACCCCGACATGAAGCATATCCCCGGCGTAGATATGTCGAGCGGCTCTTTGGGGCAGGGCGTTTCCGCTGCGGTGGGCATGGCGCTCTCTGCCAAAATCAGCGGCAGCAGCTACCGTGTGTACACCCTGCTGGGGGACGGCGAAATACAGGAAGGCCAGGTGTGGGAGGCCGCCATGTTTGCCGGCTCTCATCACTTAGACAACCTTGTCGTCATTGTAGACAACAACAACCTGCAAATTGACGGCCCGATTACCGAAGTCAACTCTCCCTACCCGATTGATGCAAAATTTAAGGCTTTCAATTTTTACGTCATCAATGTCACAGACGGCAACGACTTTGACCAGCTGGACACCGCTTTTCAGGAAGCAAAGGCTGTCAAGGGAATGCCGGTTGCCATTATTGCAAAGACCGTAAAGGGCAAGGGCGTTTCCTATATGGAAAACCAGGTGGGCTGGCACGGCAAGGCCCCCAATGACGAGCAGTATCAGCTTGCAATGGACGAGCTTAAAAAGGCAGGTGCACAGTTATGACCGAAAGCAAAAAAATAGCCACCCGTGAAAGTTACGGCAATGCCGTCACCGAGCTGGGTGCGCAGCACCCCGAAATTGTTGTACTGGACGCGGACCTTGCCGCCGCCACCAAGACCGCTATTTTTAAAAAGCGCTTTCCTGAGCGCTTCATCGACTGCGGCATTGCCGAGGCAAATATGATGGGCATAGCGGCGGGGCTTGCCGCAACCGGCAAAGTGCCGTTTGCCAGTTCGTTTGCCATGTTTGCGGCCGGCCGGGCTTTCGAGCAGGTGCGCAATTCCATTGGCTACCCACATTTAAATGTAAAGATCGGCGCGACCCACGCCGGCATTTCCGTTGGCGAAGACGGCGCGACCCACCAGTGCAATGAAGATATCGCGCTGATGCGCAGCATTCCGGGTATGGTCGTTGTCAATCCCGCGGATGATGTCGAGGCGCGCGCCGCGGTAAAGGCCGCCTACCTGCACGAAGGCCCGGTGTACATGCGCTTTGGGCGGCTGGCCGTGCCGGTGATCAACGATGTGCCCGGCTACCAGTTTGTGCTGGGCAAAGGTGTGCCCCTGCGCGAGGGCAAAGATGTAACGCTGATTGCCACCGGTCTGTGTGTTTCTGAAACGCTGGCCGCTGCAGAGGTTCTTTCGGCACAGGGCATTGCCGCGCAGGTCATCAATATCCACACCATTAAGCCCCTGGACCAAGCGCTGGTCCTAAAGGCGGCGGCTAAGACCGGCCTGGTCGTCACCATTGAGGAGCACTCGGTCATCGGCGGCCTGGGCAGTGCTGTCTGCGACTGCCTAAGCCAAAACCTGCCGACCCGCGTATGCAAAATCGGCATGAACGACACGTTTGGCGAGTCTGGGCCGGCCCTCAAATTGCTGGCCAAATACGGGCTGGACGCCGCGGGGATCGCCGCAAAGGTCGCCGCTTTTGTAAAAGAATCACAGTAATTTCCGCAGGCAAAAGAATCAAACATTGTACGGAATTGATATGTAAGAAACATTAGCTCTTCTCCTATGTTCACCGATAAAACCCTGTTCACCCTGTTTTGTTATCCCAAGAAGCCCTGCGCACGGGTGCTTTCCCCACCCCGCGCAGGGCTTTCTGTCGCCGAAGCGGGCGCTGAAACCACAAAAAATCCCGGCAGACACGTTTTGCGTATCTGTCGGGACTTTATTTATTCTGTATGTAATTCTGTACGGAATTGATCTTACACGCGGCCGTAGCTGCAGCTGGTCCAGATAGAAGAAATCTTTACAACATCGCCGGTCTGCGGTGCATGAAGGATCTGGCCGTTGCCCACGTAAATGCCAACGTGGTAAATATTATCAGAGCTGCCGAAGAAGACCAAGTCGCCAACCTGCGGGTTAGAAACCTTTGTGCTCATATTGTACAGGTCCTGTGCAGTGCAGCGGGAAATGCCGTACACATAGCACACAAGGCCGCTGCAGTCAAAGGAATCCGGGCCAGCCGCGCCCCATACATAGGGCTTGCCAAGCTGTGCCTCAGCGAGGCCCAAAACACCGGAAGCAGAGCCGATGGAAGAGTGGCTGCTGCTGGAAGAAGAGCTGGAAGAAGAACTGCCCTTGTTGCTGCTGCCGCTGTTTCCGCTGCTATGGGTTGTTGTTGTGCTGTTGCTGTTGTTAGTGCTGTTGCTGTTGTTATTACTGCTCTGGGTTGTGCTGTTGCCGGTGTTGTTGTTGCTGTTGTTGCTGTTGCCGGCAGTCTGGGTGGTTCCGGTACTCTTGGTGCTCTGGCTGTCAGAGCCGGAAGTACTTGTGGAAGAGCTGGAGGAAGAAGTCTTGGTGCAGCTCTCGATTGCTGCCGCAGCCTTTGCTGCCTGCATATCCAAAGTAGCGTTCTGGTCCTGCAGGTCAATTTCTTCCTGGCCTGCTTCTTTTAAGTAAGCATTGGTTTCTTCCAGTGCGGCAGAAAGCTCAGAGTGCTTGCTGTCATAGCTGGTTTTTGCCGCTACAGCCTTTTGGCGCTGGGTTGCAATAGAGGTCTTTTCAGCCTCGACCGCGGCCTTGTCGGCTTTCAGGCGGTTAATCAGGGTGGTGTCGTGGTCGGTTACGACCGAAACGGCCTCTGCCTTGTCGTACAGGTCAGAAACATCGCCCGCAGAAAGCAGTACCTGCAGGTTGCTTGCGCCGCCTGCCATATACAGGGCGCGCAGGCGCTCTTTCAGCTTGGCGGTATCTGTGGTAATCTCTTTCTGCTTTGCGTTAATGCGGGTCTGTGCCTGCTGCATCTGCTGGTCTAAGTCGGTTACCTGGTTGCTGTAGTCATTCATCTGGGCCTCAATGACATCCAGCTGCGACTGCAGCGTTGTACCATAGGCCTCTTTCTGGCTTTTATCAGAGCGCAGCTGTGCCAGTTTTTGGTTGTTTTCCTGCTGCTGGGCAGCGTAATCAGACTGTTTATTTTTAAGGCTGTCCACACTGTCTGCTGCGAATGACTGTACCGGGGTCAAAGCAACTGCACAAGAAGCAGCTAAAGCGATCGCTAAAATTCGGGTTTTCATATGTACACTTTTCTCCATGCAACATCCTTCTTTCCACTGTAATGGTTACATTGTATTACAACTTCTTGAACAAGTTGTTAACAAAAGCATGATTTATAACATTTTTGTTTTTATTTTTTGCGGTACTTGGGAAATACGCCGATTGATCCTGCAGAATGCAAGCCCTGCCTGCGGCCGTTTCCGCAATTCAGGGTATTCTGTTGACATAAACAGGGTTATTATACCGTACTTTTCCGGCCTTGTCAAACGCTTTGCGCGGTTTTCCGGCAAAAAAGTCCCCCTCAGGCATTGCGCGCAAGGGGGATTTTCTCATTTTATCTGTTCTCTATTTTATTTTGGCGGCGTTCTGCAGGCATTTTTGTATCAAGCCCGTACAGCATTACTTTTCCAGCGGCTTCATCGTTGGGATTTCGGCGGTGGATGATTTGATGGAGTACAATGCCATACTAATCCCTACTTTCATACTATCGGGCTCATTGGCAGCCCTACGATCTTCTACCGTTTCCTACTTTGGGTTTGTCCCCATGGAGTAAGGCGTGGTGTATGTGGTGTAAGTCTCGTTTTTGTTGACCACCCAAATTTTATCAAGATATTATATCACAAATCTGCCGAGTTTACAATAGATTGGAGTTCTTTCAATCTCCACTCACAGAATTTTCTATGTATGAGCTCAATATCCTCTTCTTCGTTGGATGGAAGATAAACATGGACAGTTTGAAATGCTGCCTTTATCTTTCTGGCGTATTCGACTTCGGAGCATCCTTTCCGATGAGGAATCCAGACATACTCTACGCCTCGTTTGCCGCACATATACTCTTTCACGATGCCTGTTGCCTGCGGCCTTTGATACCGTGAGCTTTGGTGGTCTATCGCAAGGCCAAGCTCAGGTATATACAACTCAAGTGGAACGCCAAGAACAGTATCTGTGTTCGTAATCACCCGCACATTCTTCCGACTGGCATACAGCATGACAAGCAGTTGAGGAACGGTCTCATGAAACTCGGCTTCGCAGTATCTACAATCCTGCCCGTCAACAGCTCTGTCCCGTATCTCAGCTTTCCAAGGGTGCCCATGCGGACATTTCCACCAGACGCTCCGTAAGGAGTTGCGAGAGAGCGAAGCTGGGCTCAGTCCTCCGTTTTTCTCGCTGTCCCACTCCTGCGACAGCTCCGGGTCTGTTGTGGAAAGGTCATTGTAACCGGGCTTCACCGCCCTATCTGCGCATACCTGACAGACCGTGCCTTTTACTCTGGACTTCACCAGCGATTTCTACTCAAAGCCGCAGGTCTTGCATTTCCACCAAACATTACGCTGTGACCGCTCATTGACTGTATCCGGCGATAAAGGCAAATTGCGTTCTGACCATTCACCCGCAAGTTCAGGGTGCATAGTAGCAAAGTCATTAATGTGTTGCAGCACCGGACGGCTTTGCCGTGCAGGCGCTAAGCAGCGTCAGGATGCAGAGCGCCGACGCGAGAATGGTTATCATCTTTTTCATGTGTTCCTCCAACATATTTGCGTTATTTCCGCGACACGCGGTACCAGTTCAAAACCGCCGTCAGAGCGTCCGGTGACACATATATTTTATTGCCCATTCAGGCGATTGCTTTTCAGTTTGAGCAATAGCGGTTTGCCGACTGCGGAAGGGTTTCCTGTTCCAGAAGATCAAGATATCCGCTGATGGCGGTCAGCGGCGTGCGCAGATCGTGGGAGATGTTCGTCACCGCCGTCTTCAGCTCCGCGTCTCCGTTTTGCAGTCTGCGGCGCTCGTCCCGGAGTGTGCGGAGCTGCAGGTTTATCTCCGAGACAAGGCGGCGGACGTTTTTGTCGGCGGAGGATATGGAGATCAGCGTGTTGGTATCCGTGGACATTTTCTCGCGCAGTTCTTCCGTCGCCTCTTTCATGCTCCGCCGCAGCGAGAGCAGGCAAAGCAGCAGTACGGCGGCGGCAAGCGCCAACACACCAACCACGATGTAACCCCATACTGCCGCTCTGTATAGCAGGAATGTTTCTTGCGATTTTATCTCTGTCCCAATCCCACCAGCGCAGCGCAAGGAGCTGTGCGACGGTCTCCTCGTCAAAGCGTTTGCGAATGGGCTTTGCCGGTACGCCTCCAACAATGGTGTAGGGCGGCACGTCCTTGGTCACCACAGCCCGCGCGCCGATGATGGCTCCGTCACCGATGGTCACGCCGGAGAGAATCACCGCCTCATAGCCGATCCATACATCGTTTCCAATCACAATGTCGCCCTTGTTGTCCCACGCATCCGTGATGTTTTTCACATCCAGCCCCCACTCCTCAAAGAAGATGGGAAACGTATAAGTAGAAAGTGAACGCATGGTATGGTTGGCGCTGGTAAACAGAAACTTTGCGCCGCAAGCGATGGAACAGAATTTTCCAATCACCAGACGGTCTTGGTTGATGGGGTAATGGTACAGCACATTGTTTTGCTGGAAGTCCACCGGGTCGTTGACAAAATCGTTGTAAATGGTGTAATCGCCGACCTCAATATTGGGGTCTGTGATGACGCTTTTTAAATAAATCGTCTGGCTATCACCAGACCTTGGGTAAGTTTTGTTTTGCGGAATCATCTGCATCTTCTCCATTCATTTTTATTCTGAGACAATTCCGCCTGTCACAATGCAGCGCTTCACCGATATCACCTCTACAGCTTCGTGTTTTTCTCTATCCTTCATCCCGGCAACCCGGAATTAATTGTGTTAAACATCCTCAAATCATCCAGATTGGGTGATTATCCCGAAATACATCAAACGTATTACATTGCCGCACACGCATCAAGGGCCATTCTTAACACGTTTTCCCGAATAGAAGTTTGGCTATCCCAATCTCTGTGATCCCATTCAACTCCGGCCAGATTATCACCGGCATAGAGGATTTGCCCAAACTCCACTTTGTTGTATTGAGCAACCGCCATATATGCAGAGGCTTCCATATCGACTGTGACGCAGCCTTCACCGATACGCTGCTGTATTTTGGCAGGTGTTTCTCTGTAAAATGCGTCTGTTGTCCATGTCTTTGCTTTTATGTAGGGGACACCGTGCTGGGTTAATATGTTCTCGACCACGCCCACACCACGCTCGTCAGCGGCAATCTCTCTTGCAGCTTTGACATAATGATACGAGGTGCCTTCATCTCTGACTGCTGCCGTTGGAATGATGAGGTGGCCGACCGCAATATCCTTTTGCAAAACTCCGCATCCGCCGCAGGCAATATATTTGCGGCATCCCAAGGCCGTCAGCACCTCCATTTGAACCGCAGCTCCCGGAGCACCCACATACGCCACAGCCAATGCTATTTTTTTACCTTTGTATTCCAGCCCATAAATAGGAAGCTTGATGGCTTCCGCTCCAAAATAAGTAATCAGCCTATGGGGATACTCTCCCAGCACTTTTTTAATCGCCTCACCAAAGTTACACACGACACACCTTTTCGCGATATCAATCGGTTTGAAAATGCGAGTGGGTCTAATTACGGCATTTTTATCCTCATCGTATTCCAAAATGGGGAATGTTTCTTTTTTTATCCTATTTTTCTCCCACTATACCAGTTCTATCTTTCAACGATTCTCGCTTGTAATCCCCTTAATATATGAGAAATGATATTCAAGATTTTGCCTTGGCCTTCAAACAGTTATACAGCACATACAGTCCGATCAGCAGGAGCACCGCACCGCCCAAAATCACATACATAGTCCCAATCTCCACTTTATCCCCAAAGAAATAGAGGTTGCAGTCCACGGAATCACGGATTTTTTTCACTACCTCTGCTGGGAAGCCCTGGGCAGCCATTTTCCGATAAGCACCTGCCATAGCATGGTTGCGTAAAAGCGAGGTACCGTAGGTACCGGGGAGGAAGGACAATACCTTTTGCAGTCCTTCTCCAAAATTGGAGATAGGCATATACGCACCGCAGATAAAACCGTAGCCCGCGCTGACGATGGTACCCACCGCCGAGCTTTGTCCGGAGGTGGAAAGCGGCGCGTTGATGAGAGATGACAGTGCCGTACCGAACAGCACCAGCAAGACAACGTCCAGCAGCATCAGCATAACATCGGTAACGGTCATATACCAGCCCACGAAGGCCAAATACCCAAGGCAAACAACAAGCGCCGTCAGGCTGATGATCAGCGTTGCGGTAAAGGTTGCAAAGAAATAGCTCATGGCGAGCGTGCTGCTTTTCACGGGAGCCATGGTCAGGTCGTGTCTTGCTCCGGTGATTTTATCATTGACCATCAGCAGATTGGAGCAGAAAGCGACGGTTACACAGCAGACCGCAAGGATGGACGAAATGAGCTGGCCGCCCACCACGCCGTCGATGAGAGCGCCGTCCACCGCAAAGCCCTCCGGCATGGCGGAGGTAAAAGAATCGTTATAAACCTTACCGAGAAAGGTCACATAGAGCACCAGCAGAATGACCGGCGTAATAAGAGAGGTGAAGAACATCCCCTTATCCTTGAAAAACAGCTTGCAGTTGCGCCTTGTTAAAGCAAAAAGTTCCATCATTTCGCACCTCCCACAAGGGTTTTGCCGGTCACGGCAAGAAACACATCATCCATTTTGCCCTTGGTGACCTCAAAGTTGGTAAATACGCCGGGATTGCCGACTATCAGCTCCGTGGCCTTTGCGGAATTCGGCACGGAGATCCGATAGGCGTCCCGAATGGCTTCATAGGGCAGGCCGAACGCCTTAACGATATCCTCCGATGCGCCGTAAAGCGTGATGAAGTCGCCGGTATACCTGTTTTTGAGCATCAGCGGCGTGCCCTCGGCGGCAATTTTTCCGCTGTCCAGAATCACCACATAGTCCGCGTCGGCGGCTTCTTCCATGTAATGGGTGGTCAAAAACACGGTCATATGCTCCTGCTTTCGCAAATCGGACACCACATCCCACAGGAGCTTTCTGGTCTGGGGGTCAAGCCCGGTGGTGGGCTCGTCCAAAATCAAAATCTTCGGTCGATGCAGCAACGCGCGGGCAATGTCGATGCGTCTGCGCTGACCGCCGGATAGCTTGCCCACCGTGCGCCCCAGCAAATCCTCAAAATCCAGCAGCTTCGCAAGCTCCGAAAGACGCTGTTCAAAGTCTTTACCGGTCATGCCGTAAAGTGCCGCTCGGCTTTGCAGGTTATCCCGCACCGTCAGGGGCTTATCCAGCACGGAGTTTTGAAAAACCACGCCCAGCTCCCGTTTGATGGAATCCATATTTTCGTCCGTGCTTTTTCCGCAGATGCGCACGCTGCCGGAGTCTTTTGGGAGTTGTCCGCACATCACAGAAATGGTGGTGCTTTTTCCCGCGCCGTTGACGCCCAAAAAGGCGAACAGTTCGCCCTCCTTCACGCGAAAGGAAAGATCCTGCACGGCTTTGACCTCGCCGAAGCTCTTATGTAAGTGTTCAATTTCAATGATATTTTCCATATTTCATGTTCTCATTTCTTTGTGTAATAAACCTATGCTCCTGCAATCTCGATTGAGACTCTTGGAGCTGATGGTAATGGCAAGCTCCTCTATTGCAGAAATGGCGCATACGGCACATATAAGAATACCGCCGCCTTGCAGCCCAAGCAGAAAACAAATCAGCGGAAAGCCAAACAGCGTAAGCCCGGCGGCCTTGTTTAAATAGGTATGCAGCGCGGAAAACGTATGGTATTTCACATATCCCACTGCATAACCCATTAGGCGCGAAAGCCCAATCGCCGCCACGCAGATCCACAGCCAAAGCGGGATCGCAACAGGACGAAGGACTATGATTGCAGCTGCGCACAAAAGCAGAATGTCCGCTGCGCTGTCAAGCTTTGCACCAAGTTCACTTTCCTGCTTGAGTACCTTTGCCGCTAATCCGTCCAGTATGTCACTGAGACCGGCACACAGGTAGCAAATCCAGAAGGCAGCCGAAAATGGCGTGGTAAACAGCAGCCCGACTGCAAGGAGCATCCGGCAACAAGTGATACTGTTGGCTACGTATTTCATAGGAAGGCTCCGGCGTGATTTGCGCTTTTCTCCATTGTGTATGTTTTCACCACCTTGCCGTATCTGACGCAGCGGCTTTGCACGCTTGTCGCGGTGATGCCCAGCAGGCCGTCCATTTCACGGGCGACGACCACGCATTTTGCGCGGTTAAAGTGGTCGATGATGTAATCCGCCTCTTTGATTTTGCCGCTTGCTTTGCGGCAAAAGCTGCGCATAGGTGCAGCAAGGCTGAATACCCACACCGGCGTGCAAATGGTCACATGGTCATAGTTAGAAAGGTCAATGTTGATTTCTTCGATGGGCATATCCCACCCATGCATACCAAAACGTCCGCACCACCAGAATCCACAAGTACCATCAGTTTTTTCGGTAGATTTTACTTCGTAAATTTCGGCGCCCGTGCGGTTTGCTTCCTCAAAGGCGGCCTTGCGGGTGTAGCCCATGCGGGAGAAATACACCACAAGGCGGCTGTGATCTGTGGCGATGTTGGAATAGTTCTCGATATGTACGGAAAAATGCTCCTGCTCATAGAAAATGAGCGCCGCGCAGCCGGTAGCCGCCTGCAAAAAGCCGAAAATGAAAAATGCGGTGGACATAAAGTTCAGAGGAAAGATAACGAACTGGATCACGATCCACGCCATCAGCGTCACGCCGAAAATCGTTCCGCAGACGACGCCGGATTTTTTCTTTGCAAACATCAACGCCGCCGCAATCAAATTCGTGATGCCGTTGACGCACAGCAGCGCGATGCCGGGGAAGGTGAAATTTTGAAACAGAATGTCCGCAAAGGGCAATACCTGAAAATATGGGAGCATTCCCTGCATGCCCATGATGCTGCCGTCCGGCGCCGTCAGCATACACGCAGCTCCCCCAACAGCGCCAATGCCGATGAACAGGCACCAAAAGATCAGGATTTTTCTCGCTGTGTTATATCTTGAATGTGCTGTCATACTTACGCTCCCTTTTTGATGGACATACCTACGGCCAGGCCCAAAAGTATACCCAGACTGATACCTGTGGCGATATCTATGATACCGGTTGTGCCAAATACAACACCCATACACATGCCGTCCGTCATGTGATTGTCGGTGACTTTTTTATTGTCTGTCGCCCGCTTGATCTTCACCGTTCGCATCCCGGCTTTTTGCGTGTTCGCGTTTCACCGCGTTTGCCAGAATGATCGCAATGGCAATTCCGATCGCTACCCATGGCAGCGCCGCAGAAATAAATTCTTTCATCTTTTTTTCTCCTATTTTATTGGTATGTATCGCGGGCCCTTTGCGAGCCGCGCTGTATCGCCACTTCTTCCTGGTTCATTTAGGCTATCTCTTTTGTGATATCACCATAAGCTGCAAGCCGTTTTCACCGGCAGCGGAGCCGTTATAGTCACAAAACTTTTTTACAGTGCGCAGTCCGTGTGCTTTCATGATTTCATCTATTTCCGCGCTGTGATACAGCCTTGTGGGATTCCCGTATTCAAAATTCGGCGACCTTACAGCGTCTCCGTAATGAAAATCATTCTGACCATATAGAAGAATGTTGGTATCCTTGTCCCATTCAAAAACGGAAAGTGTCAGGCTTCGTTCACCCGCATCCCACAATTTGCAAGGGTAGTGGGTATCTGCGTAGTCGGCGCTCATAATGTCCATAAAATGCTGACCGCCGGGTTTGAGCGCGCGTGACACAACATCGAAGATTTTCAGGTTTTCTTCCTCATTTTCAAGATACCCGACCGCGCCGTCCGCCATATTGAGAACGACGTCAAATTCTTCCTGAAAGGAAACGTCCCGAATATCCGAGAGAATGAATTCCGCAGGCAGGTTTTCCTTTTCTGCCGCAGAGCGCGCATCGTCGATAAACGCTTTCGTGATGTCCACGCCGACGACGGAATAACCGCGCCGTGCAAATTCCAGAGAATGTCTGCCATATCCACAGGCAAGATCAAGAATTCGCTCGTTTCCGCGAAGTCCCAACTCCCGAATGAGGAACGACACCTCATTTCCCGTGTTTTCCGTCCACGACTGTTTCTTGATATCAAGATTCCAGCAGGTTTTATACCAGTCTGATGGTTCTTTTTTCATATTCAAAACCAAAGATTCTCCTCTCGCATCCTGTTTTTCTCCTGCCAAAGGCAGCGCACCGCTTGTGCGGAAAAATGCTCATAACAGAAATGCTCTATTGGTCTGACTTTTTAGAGCCAATCAGTTTGTTCGCGGAAAAATACAGCATCACAAGAGCCGAACTTAGCAATGCACCACCTAAAATATCCGTGAACCAATGCACTCCGGATACCAGTCGTCCCATAACCATAAGGCCTGTAAAAATACCGCAAAAAGCATTAACGATATTTCTTGCTTTACTGTTTTTGATGAAACAACTAAACTGCATCATAGCGGTTGGCATAACACACATAACAAGCATAGTGGTCGAGGATGGATAAGAAGCCTCTAATAAACCGTTAATCAGGATGGGACGGTAATTTACAATGTTACATTCAAAAAATAAATAGCATGCCAAGACGATGATATAGAAACCGCCTAATACTAAGATGCTGCTGTCTACTTTAAACAGACTTCTTCTTTTAATGAATTGACATAGTCCAAGCATTGCAAATCCCAACATAATTGGTAACGTTAAAAAACTTGCCCAATCAGTAATCGTGTAGAGTGTCATATTGACACCAACCGAATTGTGCACCCATTCATTTACTGTCGCAAATCCAACTGATGATTCCTGCGGTCCGATTGGTTTAACATCAATAAAAATGACCAGTAAAGTAAAGAGGATGAAGGCTATCAGCAGACCTGCTGATATGATAAAACTTTTAGCGTTCTTTGTTTTCATGAAGAAACTCCTCCTAATAATGTATTGGCAAAGTGCCTGTCTATACATTACTTGAAGTAGCTTGGAAAAGTAAGAATTGCTCCTTCACCCTTGTGATACTTTCCGTGTCATTGCCTTTTTATCAGTAATACTCCTTTAATGAGCAAGAAAAAGAAGGTGAACATGGCTGCATAGGGCTGTAGACTGAGCATAAAGATCAAACAGCAGCAAGCGCTTAAAGATAACGAAATAAAGCGCTTGCTTTTTACCCATAACGCAGATGTGCAATTTTGCAGCGCTAATGTCACAATGCCATACAGTATTGTTGCCACCGTTAAAATTATATATAGGGTCTTAATGTACCACATAGTTTCTGTCAAGTTGACAAGGCTAACCTGATAGATAATGTTGTCTGACCGCTGACCAAAAAACGGCAGAAACAGAAACATAGCCACAGCACAATCCAACATTCCAAATACAATATCGTGAACGTGGTACAGTTTTTGATGATTATCTTTTTCAGCCGCTACAAGTAGCTCTTGTCCCGATATTAGATCGTCAATCGTAATGGAAAAATACTCGGCTATGGCTTTGAGAGAATCAATGCTCGGATAGCCACGACCCGACTCCCATTTTGATATGGCAGTTCTTGACACGAATAAAACTTCAGCAAGTTCTTCTTGTGTTAAATTCTTTTGTTTTCGTAATTCTTGTAGCTTTCGACTTAGTTCCATTAAAAGCAATCACCTCCCTTGCGATAAAATTATATGGTTTTTCCTGATAAATACGGTACACCGCTTGTACAGTAAAATGATATAATCTCAGCTATGATAAAGAGATAGTTATCTGTTCTTTTTTAGTGCAATTACGAAAGATACGCTTGTTGATGTCATCAGTATTGCAAGTATGTCAGACATTAGCAATTGCGAAAGTGCCGCCCAAGGAACCGGCTCAAGCGGCCAAGGCTCAATGAAAGTGGCAAGACAGCCCCGAAAAACCCATACTATCGTTAGAAAACAATAAAAGATAATAACTTCCTTATTGCCGCTGAAAGCTTTACTCCCGAAGATCGTTAATAAAAGACTAAGACCAAATAGGAGCAGCGAAAAGCAAAGATTTATGTAATCAATGCCAACGATTAAGTTTTCATATTGCATTGGCAGATAAATCATACCACTGAAACATCACTGGCACGAAGAAATGCCATAGGCCGACTACCATACTCGAAACCACTGTGAAATAATATATGATTTTTCTTGCTTTCATAAAATATTTCTCGCTTTCACATAATACGAACTTGCCAACCGTTTGCAGTTTGCATGTTATGAAACAAACCGCACATTCCTATTCACTGCATATTGGTTGTACCTGCAATCAAGTTTTATTTTTTTGTGCCTAACACCGCATTTTTATAACTGATTGCGATATGACATGGTGCAAAGATGACAGACGATATCATCAGGGGCCAATAGCGGCTTAAAATTCCGCTTATGATAAAGATGCATGACGGGATGATCGATAACGTCAAAGCTCTGAAAATGCTGTTTTTCTTAAAGAATATGATCCAAACCAAACAGTATATCGCAGTCAAAACCGCATCAATGACCAGATACAGGGCGAAGGCTTCATCCGATAAAAAGCCGAACCCACATCCCGGAATGGTAAGTACCATAAAACCAAAGCAACCAAATCTTCCGATCTGTTCAAGAATCTCGACAGCCTTATTGCTCCACAGGTTCTGAAAAACATCTTTGTTCCTTGCAGCAAAGATTATATTGGGGACCATAATTGCCAGCATAATTATAAGACCGTATATATTAATCCATTCCATTGATTGACCCCACGAATTTAATCGTCTTATCTTTTACTGCTTCTACTGATGTTTGAGCTTAGCAAACAAACGCCAGAAAATAAAAATACAATCCAAATCCAAATATTCTCATGATTTACTGCATTATAAATCAGGCAAATCAGACTAAGTATAATCTGTGTTATCGAACAATATAGTCCTACTTTTTGTGATGTTACTTTCTTATTCTTCACTTTCTCCTCCACAAATTCAAATATATTCAGCAAATTGCAAGCTCCATCTGCAAATCATTGGGGTCTGCCGCAAACAGTTCGTTGTTGATCTCGGTCGCATCTTGAAAACCTGCTTTTCTGTAAAATGCAACAGTATCTTCTGCCGAAGCTGCACAAACATAGATTTTATCTGCGCCATGTTCCCGTGCCGCATCCTTGAGCATTTCAACTAACTTTTTCCCTATGCCACGGCTGCGATATTCGTGAGAAACAAACAGTTGATCTAAAAGAACATATCTTCTGCTCTCTCCGAATACTTCTGCATTCACCATACCATAACCAACCAGTGCACCATCATCAAAGCACCCCACTGCGGTTCCTCCGCCTTTGATCGTATTCTCAAAGTGCTCCATATGCCACGGCAGACCGTTAGGCAGCTCATGCTCCTCCCAATTGACCGGCACAAGAATGCGTTTGCCCTCCACGGTTCTCCAGGCGTTCCCAATATACCACTCGGCATCTATCTCTTTAATTCGCTCCGATTCACTTGCTGTCATGATTCGATATTCCATAGCACCCTCTAATCATGCGGCGTCATAATTTCAAGGCAGCTGATGATTCTGCCGCCTGAAGCACCGGAGGAACCGTAGTATTTGCCGCCATACCATAATCTGAACGCGCCATCACTGTATACGATGCAGCATTTTGGCAAATCAATTTTTTCGCCTTTCGGGTATCTCATGCTTTCTGCATAGGTTATTCCGTAATAGTCCAGCGTTTCCCTGATTTTTGACCAGGAAGCAGGGGATTTCCCCATCACGGTCTCTATTTCCGCCAGCGGAACTCCCGCAAGCATAGCAACACAGCAATGTCCACAGCAGCAATTGCTTTCGTGGATTTCTTCGATTGAGTCGATTTTCCTATCGGGTGTTCCCTCGAATAGGGACTGTCGTGATTGATTCGCGACAGCATTTCAATCGGCTCCATGCTGATTTCATATTCTTCTTTCGCTTCCAGCAGCAAGCGTATTTCCTTAGGCACAGGAATTAAATATTTGCCGCTTTCTTTTGGAACGAGCTTGCACTCAAATGAATTGCCAAGAATGGACACCCTGCTTGGAATGTTCCCCTTTAACCCTGTTTTGTCCCACATATTAAACGGAATATCCGCAAATGCACGATCACTCTGTAGGTATATTGACGCGTTAAATTTATATATCATTTTTCTCCGCCTCTCCTCGCTCAAAAAAAACAAATCGTCCTTTCTATTAAATCAAAGTTCCTGATAGGCTCACTTTTTAAGCAGCTGATCTAAGTGCAAGAGATCTGTTTGCAGGAATTCCAAAAAGGTTTTGATATGATACCCGTCCGTTGCAGCATGATGGCAGGTCAGGGACAGCGGCATATAAGTTCGATTACCTTCCATAAAGAACTTTCCGGCTTCCACAGAGGGGAAATAGTATGGTTTATTCTCATAGCTCTGGACAGCAAAATGCTCAAAGCTGACCCAAGGGATGCAGGAAACCGTATACGCATTGGCAGGCGGCGGAGTTTGCGGCTGACTAAGCACGCCGTGAACATCTCCGAACCGCTCCTGATTGGCAAGATAAGCCTGATAGAAGTCCGAAAAGCTGTCGCTGTACTCTGTCCACATCAGCGAAAAGGTGTGATCGTCCTCATGAAAAGAGGCATACAGTGGGGTCAAGGTATCATAATAGCCAAGCTGTCCGTCCTTTTCAGTGACCTTAAACTCCACTTGCCGGTTCAGATTTCTGGTGACCAGCCAAAGATACGCGGGGAAGAATTTGATTCCCCGCTCTTTTGTAAACTCTCTTAATTCAGTCACATCCACATTGACGGTAATGGAGTAACCTGTCGGCGCCATTTTAGAAAAGTAGTAAAACATCTGACCACGCGGCCAGCTTTGTAGATCAATAGGTGTAAAATTCATAATATTCATCCTCTCTTTCTGGAAAAGCATACTTCGGTATGCGATGCATTACAATCAACGCTCCGTAGAGTTATGCGTCAAATTCCAGTCATTGCCCTGCATAATCTGGAGTTGTCAGTATTCGCTCTGTTTCGGAAATATCCTTTTCTATGAGCGGACGCATCGTGTCTTTATACTTGGACAAATCAGCATTACCTAAAGCAGCTAATATCTTTGGAATGTATTCTCGTTTTGTCTGTCCTATTTGCGCAAGTGCTTTGATACATTGCCTTGCTGTAATTGGCTTTTCGTCTGTAATGTGAGATAAAAAGGCAGACATAATCAAATCAAACTTATTTTCATCATCCCACTGAACATTTGCCGCAAGAATGTATAGAGCTCTATTTCTAACGAGTGACTTCGGATGACCCAGCAGGGTGGCAAAATCATCGAAATATTCATACCACTCGTCTGTCTTTTGACTTTCAGATATGATTTTGTCTGAAATTGCACAAGCATATTTATCGTCTTTCGATGTCAATTTTGCTATAATATCCAATTACATCACCTCCACAACTCCAAGTTTGCTGGTTCACAATGTGCTTAAACTTGCCGCTCCTTTTGCTTGCCGCGGGGGCATCCGGCGCAAGCACACAGGAAAAATCCGTGACCTTCTGTGTCGCAAGAAAGCGAGTTAAGGCTTCCTTGGCCTCAGCAAACGCCGCCTCTTTGCTCACGCCCACAGCAGGAACAATGCGTAGAATGCATTCGTTATTATCTTTGACTGTCAGCTGAAAGCGGCTAAGTGAATGTACTTCCTTTAATGCAGCATAGATTGCTAGTGGTGCAATTTGTATACGTTTTCCGTTCTGTTCAAAGCTTGTCACATCATCGGTGCGCCCTTCTATCTCCAACCATGGGGATGGATTGCCTGTTGAACCACTGGTGGTATATACCTGATAGATTCCATTAAGCTTTTTCCCAAGATTGTTGCGACTACTCATGAACTGATTCACATCATCCAGCTTAACTGCGCGATCTGTGACCCATTCATCCCAATTTGCCATCAATTGTGGCTTTGTTACCGGCGGCAAATCACTCAGTTCTGGATTTTCCGGTAAGCCAGCATAGAGCTTGGCGTAATAGGGACTGTGCTCTCTTGCATAGGTAAGCAAATCTGCATATCGTTTGCTGCGCAGAGCATCACGGTCTGATATGTCCATTTTTTGATAATCTTTACACAACTTTAAGGCTTTGAATAATCCGATCGATTTCATTCTTTTCTCATCGTATGCCAATCCCTCGAAATTCGCATTTTTCATGCAGCTCAACACTTTTTCAGTTCTGCAATTGCGCCATAGTGTAAAACATCAAATTCTGCCGGTGCAATGGATCTTAGGAGCTTTTGATGCTCCGCTTCCCACTTTTCAACTTCTTTTTGCGTTAGGGAAGCTCCGATTCCTCGACAAGCTTTCATTCTTCCATTCCAACTATTACGTGTGAAATGAACACATATCGGATATTCTTCATGGTAAACCAATTCAAATTTTCCCTTATAATAATCTGGTATTTCTATTGGATGAATGTATTCTCCTGCACCACTCCACGTTGGGTTGTATTTCAGCACCAGTTCTTCGCTTGCTCCAGCAATTTTATCTTCAAAAGGCAACCATGCCATATATAATACTAGAATACGTCCATCGGGTTTCAGCATACGATAAAAGCTGGCTTGTGTCTGCTCATGATTAAAATACCAAAAGCATTGACATGCTGTAATTACATCAAAAGTGTTATCAGGGAAGTCAATACGTTCCGTAGGGATGCAATAATAGTCTATATCCATACCCTGTGAAAGAATTTTTGCCTGTTCAATCTGATTCACTGAAATATCGGTACCCGTCCATTTTGCACCATAGCTATACATGTTTCTTGGAAGGACCCCTGTTCCTGTTCCAACATCGAGTATCCTTTGACCATCTACACATAAATTTCGTTTCACAATTTTTTCATAAAATTCCTGCGGATATACATCTCGGAACCTTGCATAATCCGTTGAAGTTTTACCCCAGTCAAAGGCTTTACCGCCATCTATATTTTTATCTGTAATGTTCATCTGCTTACCTCAACAATTTCCATGATTATCCGATTATATTATTTCCATTTTTCCCCCTGCCATCTTCCGAGATACCGAAAAACACGTTTTCGATACTGCAAATACTTCTCCCCGAAGGTGTTCGTTAAATAAATTTCCTCCTGCAAAATTTGCAGATGCAGCATCACGATGGCAAAGAGGGTGAAGGCAATTGTGAGCAGATTACAAAACATCAAACAGATACTGATGTACATAAAATCAAAGCCAAGAAAAGCAGGATTGCGGCTAAATGCGTAGATTCCTGTAGAAACGAATTCGGTTTTGTCCTTTTCCGGGATGCCTGCCCGCCAGCTATCCTTCATGGTCAGCACCGCAATCAGGAAAATGAGATTCCCAAGCATTCCGGTTAGAAAACCGGTAAAGCGAGCGTTATCCGGCAGCCAGCTTAGATTCAGTACAATAGAAAGCAGCTGCACCGGCACAATGCAAAGCGTGGCAACAGACATCAACACTTCCACGGTGTGAATACTTTTTTCCTTTCGCGTTCCAATTTGATGGGTACGGATTCCATGCTTTTTCTGCACCAGCAGCTTGCCGAAATAAATCCCGTAAAAAGCAAGCAGCACAAGCACTGCAAGTATTTGAAAAATCGTTTCTCTGTTCATTTCATGCTCCCTATTGTTTGGATTTTGTTCTATTTGCTCTGTGTCAGTTTCAAAAACTTCTTGTCGTTGAATTGTTCATTGGTTAAAAATTCGCCATTGTAAAACATCGCATAAGAAGTACAAGGGGTTGGTACAGCCTGCGCCTGTTCTTTTGTTTCAATGTGAATTGCCTTGAACGGGATATTGTTTTCTGCCGCTGTCTGCTCAACGATTGGGACATACTTGCCATTAAACGGACACTGGTTTGTATAGTACAAAACATAACCTTGTTCTTCGATGTGCGGATGCTTGGCTGCTTCTGTAAATCTTGGAATAGCAGCATTTTCGTCAAATGGGAGATACATCAGGTTGATTCCGGCTTCGGATGTATCTGCGACTCTGAATCCTTTATAAATCAAATGCTTGGGGTCAGAAAGAAAAGGTTTCTTCTTTGCTGACGAAAGAATGCAAAGCCCCGATTTTCCCTTTACCTTACTGTCCTCAATACACTGATTTAGCAAATCATTTGAATAGCCATGCCCTTTGAAGGACCCCGATACCCAGAAGCAGTCAATATACATATAGTTTTCTGCAAGAATAGGAACCCACGCATTTTCGGCAGGAACATACTCAATGAAGCATTTTCCTCTTTCAGCACCTTTCAGAAATACAAGACCGTCATCAAAGCACTGCATCAGCCAGTCTTTTTTTGATGATACCTGAATATCTTTGTTGCCCGAAATCGCACAGCAAATATGTTCTTTTTCAATATTGCTCCTGGTGACTTGTATATACTCCATTTTTCTTCCTCCCGTTGACTTCTTTTTCTATATCTTCTTAATGAACTTGGCCGGATTTCCGCCCACCAATGTATCAGGGGCAACATCTTTGGTCACAACAGCTCCGGCCGCAACAACTGCTCCTTCTCCAATCGTAACACCCGGACAGATGACTGCTTTGGCACAAATCCATGCCCGCTTTTTAATCCTGACTGGCTTGTTGATGAGTATTTCATGCTTTTTGAAATCATGATTTGATGTGAGTATCGTCACCTGCGGTCCAAACAGCACATCATCCTCTATGGTAATGCCACCGAGAGACATAACATCCAAGCCTTCGTTGATCATCACACGCTCACCAATGGAAACAGGGTGGCCGCGATCAATCTGGAATGGCGGCGTAATGCGGGAACTTTTTGGCAATTTTTCTTCCAATAGTTCCTCGGTAAGTTCTCTGACTCTGACGTCATCCGGTTGCAGTGCATTGATTTTCTGACACAGGATTCGGCTGCGCATGGTTTCTGGCCATAGTATTTCTTTAAACTCTGCTGAATTTACTGTATCAATCGGTTCTCCTAACTTTGCCCTTTCGTAAATATCCATCTGCTAATTTTCTTCTTTCACAATTATGATATCATCTTGTCAACGCATGTTTTAGCACTGTGGTTTTTTGCTTCTACCCTAATCAGATAAATCATATATGCAAGCAACACAATCGTCTGAATTGTTACAAGTACGATTTCCATATTGGAATCGACATCATTCCCTATCCAGCTACAAAAATCATGTAAAAAGTGTAAAAAAATACAAGGATAAATGCTCTCTAAACGTATGAAAATAATAGCCATAATCACACCATAAAACAATGCAAAGAATATCTGTAATATGGTCGTACCCAAAGAGGCTCCTCCAAGCACATTCATCAAATGTGTTCCCCCAAAAAGTAATGCTGAAACAATAACAGCCTTCTTTTCACTTCGATTTTCATACCAGTTTTTAAGGATAATGCCCCTAAAGTATGTTTCTTCAGCAAATCCAATTCCTAATGTCAAAACCAGGTTTGAAAAGAACAAACTCCTATTTGAAGAACTCGCACCATTTATGCACCCTGAAAGAGCAACCAAAATCAAGGGTAATAAAAACAGAAGACTTCTAAGAGCATTCCATTTTGGTCTTGCATAACCTATACAACTGACATTTTTATTTTTTACAAGAAAAAACAAAATTGCTATCATCGCAGATGCCCAGATGAAGATACTTTGAGTCCATTTGGCCTCGGCTCCTTCCATTCCCTGAATTACCACGATTGAACCCTGAATAAAAAAGAAAAAAATAATTGTCAGCATTGCACAGAATGTTTCATATATAAGTCTTTTTGTAGTTTTCATTTTAATACATCTCCTCATGATTGCGCTAGCAGAGGGTTTCATCATATCGTAATCTGCTCGCCCAATCCGACCAATGGCATTCACAGCCCTTTCCCTTAATAGAGTTTCATCGATGTCAAGATTTTAATTTTCTTTGCGAATGCTTGCTTCAAAGCTTTTTTCTGTTAGCGCCAACAATATTTCGATACAATTTGGCACTCACCGCAAACAGCGCCGCAGCAATAACAAGCATTAAAATTTTTCCCTCCACTTTTGCGCTCAGGAAAAACACCAGTACAGCAAGCAGCAGTTCCAAAATCATATTCACAAAAATCCCCAACAGCGATGTCACGCCCTGCTTGATGACCTCGATCTCATTCTCCCATTCAAAATTCGGAAATTTCTTGCCCGCCCACATGCCGAAGGTCGTTGAAAACGCTATCGCGGCAAACAGAACAATGAGATACATCAAAAACATCACAACATCTAACTTCAAGGCAACCGTAAAGCAAATATCACAAATTAACGCTGCCGGAACCAAAAGCAGCAGATTAAACGCCATTTTCCCTTTGAAAATCATGCTTTCTTCAATGGGAAGGCTTTTCATAATCCAGACATTTTTTCCTTCCAGTGACCATGATACGCAGGTTGTACAAGTCATGGTAAGTATCATGGCAACGCCAAAGGGAATTGCTGCCACAAACCCCTGCGGCATCACACCAATTCCCATTGTTTCTAATGCTTTGTCTATCCCAACAAATGCACATACAATCGAAACCGCCACTGCCATGAACATCCCCATCCCCACATTCATTAAATACGCAATCGATGAGGTAAAGCGTTTCAGTTCCTTTATGACAATCGCATGCAAAATCGTGTGGGACTGCATTTTTCTGACCTTATAGTTTGATTTACCGCTGCTCGTCATCAGCGCCGTGTTGATCGCTTTATATTTGATTGAAACAACCACAACGAACACGAAATACAGTCCAACAGATATCCCCAAAAACAGAAGCATCGAAAGAAAACGATTCTCATTGACCGCCTGCTCAAACAAAATCGACAGCGGATACAATTTGTGAATCTGCACTTCCATCATTTCGCCCAGATCTTCGATTCTCTGGAAAAACTCCGCGTTGCTTCCAGAACCATTCAGCACAAAGCTAAGGCTCATGGCTGCAGCAATCAAAAGTAGAATCAAAACTGCCTGCACGAACACCTTAAAACGAAATCGTGATCCCACTGCTGCAATCAGTGCACCAAGTGCAGCCGCAATCGTCATAGGCAGTAGCGGCGTAAAGCAGGCGCCAATCAACCAGATTACATAGGTAAGTACGCCGGGCTTTTCAAAAATCGCATAACCCACACACATAGGAAGCATAACACACAGGCTGAAAATCAAGTTGTTGATATACATATAGAGAAACTTTGATGTAATTACCACCTGTGTCGAAACCGGAAATGCCATCAACATATCATAATCTCGAAATGCAAATAGAAATCCATTTGTTTTAATAAATGTAAACACAAGTACAATCACTGCGCTGATGGCCAGCGAATAGCCCGGAATCACATACGCCATCTTTAGGTATCCATAGCCATACGCAATGAGAAAGCTATATCCCACCAACATCAGCGCGACAATCGCAAGCGCAATATACACGCCAATCGTCCGATGCCGCTTCTTTGGGTCTTTCTCGTAACGGAGCGCCTGAAGGGCAGACTGGTTCCTGTATTGTGCCAATAAAAGCACCCCTAATTTACCTGACATCCTCCGCCACCTCCATGAACACATCTTCCAGCGACTGGTCTTTGGTCAGTTCTTCCATCGTTCCGGCTGCGACAATCTTTCCCTGTTTGATGATTGCAATTTTGTTGCACAGCTTCTGCGCAACCTCCAGCACATGGGTCGAGAAGAAAATGCTGCAGCCCCCGGCGCACAACTCCCGCATCACATTTTTTAGATCCAGTGACGCTTTCGGGTCCAGCCCCACAAACGGTTCGTCCAGCACCATCAGCTTCGGTTTATGGATCAGTGCCGAGATGATGGCCACCTTCTGCTTCATTCCATGCGAATAAGACGAAATCAAATCCCCAAGCGCTGGCGTAATTTCAAATAAATCCCCATACTTTTTAATTCGTTCTTCTCGGACGGTTCCGTCAATCCCAAAGATATCCGCCACAAAATTCAAATACTGTATCCCTGTCAAATGCTCGTATAAATCCGGATTATCCGGAATATATGCCGTTTCCCGCTTACATTCTACCGGCTCCGTCTTCATCGAATGACCATTGATGAAGATATCGCCTTCCTCAAACTCCATCACGCCCACGACTGCGCGGATCGTCGTACTCTTACCTGCACCGTTATGGCCGATAAATCCGTAGATATCACCGTCCTCGACTGTCAACGTCACGTGGTCGGCTGCGCGTTTTCCCCCTGGATATGTTTTTGAAAAATCCTTAATTTCCAGCATGGGCTTCTCCTCTACAATTTCGATCTTTCGTTCCCGACAAATCGCATACCATCAAATATTCTGTTTGAATTTTTCTAATCCTATAATCCATATATAAACCTTTCCACGCAGCAAATTCTGCGGCTGTTTGCTGTTTTTCATTCTTTCTCATACATAGACAATTGGGAGGTCTCTTACAGTTTATACTGCATAAAATTACCATTATGAACAAATCCGTATGCAGTGTATAATTTAACTCCCATATCAGAAGCAGTAATTTGAATAGTCCCACATCCCTGCATCCTTGCCTCATCGATAACTCTGTTCAAAAGTTCTTTCGCAATGCCCATTCTTCTATAATCTGGATTTGTATACATACTTGATAAAAGTCCCATTTTCCCACTTTGACATCTATAATATGGTGGTTTCTCAACAATGGACATTCCGCTTGTGCCTATTATCACGCCATCTTCTATCGCAAGCCATGACACAAATGAACCATCTTTCATATGTTTGTCATAGTAATCCATTAGAGCAGGTCTTAAATCAAAATCTTCTTTTGCGCCCTCTTCTCTAAGATGGTTTATTCTTATATTTATAAAGGTTCCAAGTTCATTTTCTGTCAGTTTCTTGAATTCCATCTTCATGATTCTCTTCCTCACAAATTCAGGTTGTGCCTACAGCACGCTTATTTCCTCTGCAACTTCTTGAATTGATTTTCCATCGGTAACTATTTTGATACTAGTGAGTCTTTGATAAAGCGGTAACCTTGCGATACTTCTGTCCAGCACATCCGCTGTTCGGATACCGTTTTTAACATCCTTCAAAATTCTTTCTGCAAGGGTTTCTTTTGTGGCGGTCAGTGACACAATTTTTACTTCACAATTTGCGACATCCACTCGGTTGATAATCGTGTCGATAATTTCCTGCTCGTGCATTACCCAGCAAAATATGATGTTATCATAGGCAGAACAATGAACAAAACTGTTCAGCAGGTAGCAGATATTATTCATTACCATGTCTTTCGTTTCTTCCGTTACGCAAAATGGACTGGCATCCCAGCACCAATCACCGTCAAGAAATACCGCATCGGGTAATTTTTCCTTGAGGCATTGTGCAACTGCGGTTTTCCCCACACCCATTGGGCCGCCAATCAAAAACAGCTTTTTCATGGTCCTCTCCCCATTCCTTCCAGCTTGCTGTGCTGCTTTGATCTATGCTTTTATCTGCCCAGCGGCGCGTCCGGCACGGTGACGGTCAGGCGCTGACAGGGATAGTCAAAGGCCGTCAGCTCCTCAGCCGGGGCAAAACCCATGGCTTTATAAAACGCGCGGGCCTCCGCGCCCGTGGGATCGCCCTCACGATAGGTCACAACGGATAGCTCTGCTCCCACAGGCAGCTGCGCCGCCGCCGTTTCCACCAGCTTTTGCGCAAGACCGCGCCTGCGGTATTCGGGCGACACGGCAAGGAAGTACAGCTCCCGCCGCTCCCTGGAATAGAGCAGCGCGGCAGCAATTTCTTCTCCGCTGCGAAAGAGCCACGCTTCGCCGCGCTCTATGCGCTCGGCAAGCTGCTTTTCGTATTCCGCTTCATTCAAACCGGGGAAGTGCTCCCGGGTAGCAGAAACCAGTGCCATCCAAGCCGGAATGGCCTGCGCTGTTGCCCGTTCCGGGATTCGAAGTGCCTGCTGCTCCAGCGGCATACCCATGAGCAGGCTCACGCCGCGCTTGATTTCCGACCGATTTTCAAAGTACGTCTCTCTGTCCTCATGCAAAATCGCGCTGCCGACCCCGTGGGTCAGATAGAGAGCGGCGACCTGCGGCGCAAGGGGCGGCTGCACGCCGTAATAATCGCTTTGAATCTCCACCACCTGCTTAAGATACGGCTCGATGAGCGTAAGCGTATGCTCCCGGATGGCCCAACGCACCGTGCGGTGCATTTTATCCGCATATTTTTCCCGGAAGGCAGCGGTCTCCCGCTCCATGTACTCGAAAAAATCCTGCATAACACGGCAGGGATTTCGTCTGCCGTGCTTGACAATGCGGGCAAAGTCCGCCTCATATCCGGCAAAAAAACGATCCAGCACCTGATCGAAGGCGTCGTCCTTGTTTTTGAAATAATAATAAAACAGCCCAATCTCCGCGCCAGCCTGCTTCATGATCGCGCGAACCGAGGCGCCGTCAAAGCCCTGCTCCATAAAACAGCTTTGCGCCGCGGCAAGGATATCCTCCCGTTTGTTTCCTTCCATACCCGCTTTTCTGCCCATATTGCGTAACCTCCCCATAATTGAATAACGCTCAATTATTATTATACTCATGTTTTAGACAGATGCAATAGGATTATTGAATAACGCTCAATTTATGGGCAAAAAAATTTAACGCCCTTTTCGGTTAAAGCATGGACACGATGGATATCATCAGGCAGCACGAAAGTCGCTGTAAAAGCCAAAGAGAAGCATCAAAAGGCAAAGCCGATAGCCACTGAGCGGTTATCGGCTTTGCGTCATTCTTTTGTTCTGCAATAGATTTCAATAGCGGCAGCCATAAATGCGGCAGTTCCTTCTCCGCTTTTGTCAATATTTTGGGTAAACCGTTCATCACCAACGTACATCAGTCCAAGGCAGGACAAAATCTCTCTTGTACAATTATAAAAATTGGAGTTAATATAGCCCTGCCATTTTTTCACTAAGGCTTGTGCTTCCTTGCTGTCAGGCTGAAGATTGCGGCACTCGCCGAATTCCTGCAGAATCGCTTGGCCCTCACCGGATAAAACGTTCCACTGTGCGTCAACATAGCTGCCGGCCTTTTGCTCGCTTTCGGCATAAGCCGCAGTATCACCCCAACGTGCCTTGACCTCAGCGGCATATTTTTTCTTGGTTGCTTCCATTTCTGTCATGTCAAATTGCTTAAAACTCATATCCTTTTCTCCTTTTAGCGTGTTGTCCACCAGGTGAATCAAAGCGTCCAGACGAGTTCGCTTCTGCAACAGCAGTTCCCGCTGTTTGGTCAAGGCGTCTCTCCTGTCGTAATGCGGATTAGACATCATGTCTTTAATATCATCCAGACTAAATTCCAGCTCTCTGAAAAACAGAATCTGCTGCAATGTCTCCAGCGTTTCATTATTATAAAGACGGTAGCCAGCCGATGTAACTTCGCTTGGCTTTAACAAACCGATTTCATCATAATAATGCAGGGTGCGTACCGTGACACCGGTCAGCTTTGATACTTCATTGATTTTCAATCCCAAAAATCCTCCGCTTCCTTCAAAATGTCCGTGGCAGGCATGATCGTTGCGTCAAATACGGATTTTCCGGTTTTTTTCAAATAGTGCTTGACCAAAGCATAACCGCAGGCATATCCTCCGCAATAAGGCATACCAATGGGCTTGCCTCCACGCATCGCCATAATTTCATCTCCGTAAAGGAACGACGACAGCCTGTTGAAGTCAGCCTCCATCAGATTCTCTTTGATCATAGGCTTGATCAAAGCTTTCAGTGTTTCAGCACTGGTTTCGGCCACCCATTTCCCGATTTTATCTTCCCCATACATGGCGGCGGCAAAATTCTCCGCAAGCCCCTCAGACACGATCATATCTGCAAGGGTAACGGAAGGACTCCATTTCATAAACTGCCAGCGCACATTGTGATTTGTTTCATGCGCCAATGCAACCGGCAGCATTTGCATTGATTTATCATTGGGGATGATCGTACCGGTAATGAATCCCGGAATGCCGCCGTCACCGCAATAATCGCCTGTCATTGCAGACATTGGATTTTGAGTATCATTCAGGATAACAGTAAAAACGTAGTCCTGTTTAGGCAATGAAATGCCGTGACGTTCAAAGCCCTCAAGGGAGTCTCGAATGCTTTTTTCACAGGCGTCCCAAAACTGCTCGTCACTGATTCTTGTAATTTCTGCATCGCGTTCAGCGGTAATTTGTGAAGGGCGATAG
Source organism: Oscillospiraceae bacterium (assembly GCA_022483045.1). Taxonomy (NCBI): domain Bacteria; kingdom Bacillati; phylum Bacillota; class Clostridia; order Eubacteriales; family Oscillospiraceae; species Oscillospiraceae bacterium. Next base: position 163,452 of record JAKVOA010000002.1, read on the forward strand.
TCGCCGCCCATTCCGGCAGCTGCTACCACATCGTAGCCGCCTTCGGTTTCTGCTTTCAGTGGGATGCCTACACATTGCCACTTAAATTCAAATGGCTTCATGAGCTCATAACGGTAAATGTTTTCTTTTTCCTCATTTGTTGCAGCGATCATTTTGCGATAGATCTTATCAGATCGGATTGCTCTTATATTCATAACCAAAATCCTCGTTTCGTTTTTGTGTTGTGTTCGAACTACAATTACACCGTACACTATTACGGAACGTAAGAGTCAAGGCTTTTTTTTGAAAACAAATCCAAAAAAACAGAGCCTGCCTTATTCTGTTATCTTTCTTTTGCCGGAAAAGCTTTTGAAAACGATTTTGAATACGCAGACAGCGTTTGCCTGCTCAGCATGAAATCCTTCATCTTTTCCTGATGGATGCTTGAACATGCAGTTAAGTGCCGCGCATTTTTCATGCGTATCTTCAATAAACAACACCTTGCCGTCTCCGATGACGCTGGAAAAATAGTAGCCGGAATTGCATGGCGTTTCCGGAAAACGATAAAACAACAGACGCTGTTTGTAAGCCTCCGTTGAAAAAAGTGTTATTGAGCGACCTGCTGTTAGCTTTGTTGCTCTACCTCTAATGGCCTTTCTTCCGGAAGAACAGTCGCCCGTTCCGCTTTCAGCTGACGATGCAGAAGAATTGCCATAAATACAGTTATGCCAGCGGAAAGAACGTCCGCAATGGGCTGTGCAAAGAGAATACCGTTAAGTCCCAGCCATTGCGGAAGAAGCAGAATCACAGGAATAAAACAAATGCCCCGTCTGCAAGCGCCCAGGAAGAAGCCTTCTTTGGCTTTTCCCATGACAAGAAAGAGGAACGAATAGACGGTATAGAAACCAAAGAGAAGGAAGGTTGCTCCGTTGGCGCGCAGAGCCACTTTCCCGATTTCAATCATTTGCAGATCATCTTTTGTAAAGGCAGACACAATTCCGCCTGAGAAAAGGACTGCGGCCAGGCCAAAGATCAGGCAAAAAATAGTTGACCATACAATGTATGTTTTAATCGCTTGATTCAAACGGTCGAATTTTTTCGCTCCGTAACTGTATCTGGCAATCGGCTGGAATCCCTTCAGGAAGCCGAAAACGACAAGCGTACCCATGGACAGGATCTTCGTCACAGGCCCCATGGCGGCCAGCGCGGAACCGCCATAGTCTTTTGCCGCGCTGTTGATCATGGAAATGGAGAGGCTGGTCAGCAGCTGGAAGATCAAAGTTGGAATTCCGATTTTCAAAATCTCAGGCATAACATCTTTCGTACAGCTGTACTCCTTGATGCTGAAGTTGAAAATGCTTCTTTTCTTGAAAATGTAAATCAGATAGACGCAGGTGGATACCATCTGCGACGCAGCGGTATCGATAGCCGCACCGGTAATCCCCATGTTCCATGTATAAATGAAAATTGGATCCAAGATCACATTCAGAATAGCACCAGCCAGCAATGCGCACATCGCTGTTTTTGCGGCGCCCTCACTGGACACGATGTTGTTCATAGTCACGTTGAATACATTGAAGATTGAGAAAATGATATAAATGCTTGTGTAAGAAATCGCATAGGGCATCATTTCTTCCAGCGCACCCAACCTGCGAAGAATCGGCTTCAGGAAGATCACAGAGCAAAGAATTACGAATGCTCCCATGATAACGCTGCTATAAAGCGCTGTACTGGCAACCTTGTTCGCGGTCTTTTTGTCTCCGCGCCCGAGCAGCCTTGACAGATATGCCGCAGCACCGTTTCCAAACAGCAGTCCAAGACCGACGACGATTTGTCCAAGCGGATAGGCCACGGTAATGGCTCCCATCTGATTGGTTCCAAGTCCTCCTACAAAATAGGCGTCAACCAGATTGTATAGGGCGTTGATCAGCATGCCTATCATTGTGGGAAGTCCCAAAGCCAAAAGGGCTTTCGGAATGGGGGCGCTCCCCAGCAGTTCTAGTTTCGTGTTTTTTTGATCCATTTTGTTCTCCTCTCATGCTTTGCAAGATAAATTATAGTAGTTGTCAAGTGGGAAAGGAGAAAATATGGCCACCATAGATTTAATCGTGCAGGGAATGCTAAAGGATCAGGATTTAAGCGCGTATGACATTCAAAAGCTGGTAGAATATCGAAACATTTCAAAACGGGTGAAGGTAAGTACACCTGCAATCTATAAGAAGGTGCTTCAGCTTGAAGAAAAAGGATTGATCGAAGGAACTGCCGTCAAGGAAGGTAAGATGCCGGAGAAGGCTGTCTATTCTCTCACCGAGGCGGGAAAAAAGAATTTGAGGTACTTATGCTGGAAATCGCGGAAAAGCCGATTTATATTTTCCTGGACTTCAATGCGGTCATCGTCAATCTGGATAAACTGACGCCGGAATTGAGAACTCGCTGTCTTGATTGCATCGAGCATGGCGTGAAGGAACTGAAATCCTATCTGGAAGACAACATCGCTCTGAAAGAGGACGCTTCTGACATCCCGGAAACAGGCTTGGCTGTTTTGCAGCAGCAGTATATTTTAGTGCAGGCCATTGAAACGTGGCTTATCTCGCTGCAGCCGAATGACGAATAAAAAGGCCTGTCAGCATCCGGGCCTGGCACTGACAGTTTTTTGCCTATAAATTGAGCAATATTCAATAATTCTGTTGCTTTTATAAAAAATCTAAGTATAATAGTAATTGAGCATTATTCAATTATCCGAGGTTGAAGCGATTTTCTTGTCAGTGGCTGACCGTCACCGTGCCGGACGCGCGGCTGGGCAAATGAACGGCGAAATCAAATCAGAACAACAAACCGGAAATTGTAGAGCAAGATTGTTTATATAGCACGAAAAGGAGGTGTTTTGCAAGAATGCGTGATACAAAAAAACGATTTGAAGATTTTATAATTTAACGCAAAACAGGAGCCATCCTCTGAACGCAGCAGATCATGCAGGAAAGTAAATTTATGGAGAACAGATAGGATGAATTATCACGCGGAAGTACTGGATGTTAGTTTAGTACAAAAGAAAATGCTCAAAGAATATACAGCAGTAAGCGTCCGGAAAAGATTCCTTGGCTTGTTGAAAATCTATACGATTTCCATCCCAGAAAATCAGATAGAAGAAACCGTAAAAAGGTTTCAGAACAATTTGGGGAATGCCTTACATAAGGAATGGTATATTACATCCCATACCGATCATCAGGCGATTGTGTTGTTTCGAGAAAAGTCGTTTAGACTCAATACCGAAGGAATCCAGCCCGTTCATTATCAGTTGCTAAACACAGAGGGTGCTGCCGATAAGCAGAACTGGGATAATATGATTGCATACGCAAGATCACTGGGGGTACCGGATGACCAGTGTGATTTTTTGCCGGATGATTATAAAACACAGCAATACGATTCTTAAGCATGGATTCCTGCCGTAAAAACGAATAAAGTAGGATATTGTTATCATCCGTACTGTAAAACCAGAAAATGAAATGAAAGAAGAAAAAGAACTATGGCTTACTTATTAAAAGAAATTACGATTCATACAGACAACTCAGAGGGTGGAATGAGCAAGATGGGTGAGGTCTGGCAAGACATCGTCAGCGGAAAACTTCCATTGATGTTTGATAGTGCCGGAGCTTTTCAGCAGGGCTTGTCTCCTATCTCCAAATATGCAAACTATGAATCAGATGAAACGGGTGCCTACGACCTGACAATCTTCACCGCAACAGAGGATTTCTTTGCGCGGATGCAGGAAAGAGTACAGGCCGGCGAATACCGCGCCTACGATTTTGATGGTTCGAGCATTCAGGAAGCCGCAAATAAAGCGTGGAATCAGGTCTGGGAAGAAAAAAGAAGCGGTCAGCTCTGCCGTGCTTTTACAACGGACTACGAAAGTACGGTACCGGGTGACTACGCAAAGGATGGCAAGGCGCATTGCTATTTATACATTGCGGTAAAATCGTGCTGACAGCGCGCCGTTTTATACGATAGAAAGCTCATGCCGCAGAGGCTAAAAGGAGATAAAACGATGGAAAGAAAAAAATCAGAACTGTTCGGTGTGCTCGGCCGAATTCTGGCGTATGTCATCGTAATAAGCGTGTTTGAGAGTATCTATGCTTCTCGCGGCGGTCAGGCGTGGCGTATCATACCTTCTGCCGTCATTCTGGGGCTGCTTTTGGCAGGTATGGCAAAGGGCAGAGATTTTGAACGGCTTGGCTTTGCTGTCCATACGCCGATGCCGTGGCGAAAGGCGCTGTTTTTACTGCCGATGATCGTCGTCTCCACGGCAAATCTATGGCATGGAGCCGTTCTGCGCTACGCGCCGCTTGATACGGTCTGGTACATCATTGCTATGCTGTGTATCGGATTTATTGAGGAAATTCTGTTTCGCGGCTATCTGCTGCAGCTGCTTTTGAAGCGCTCCACGCGCCTTGCTATTCTGATTTCTAGTTTGACCTTTGCGCTGGGACATATCGTCAATCTCGCAAACGGCGCGGAGCTTGTACCCACCCTATTGCAGCTTGTCTATGCACTGGCGATCGGCTTGATGCTCTCGGTGTTCGTGGTGAAAACCGGGCATCTGCTGCCGTGCTGCCTGTTTCACGGCGTGTTCAACGCACTGGCGGCATTCAGCAAGGAAGCCGGACAAACTGTGGGCTACCAGATTGCCGTTTGTGCAGTCATCAGCCTGCTCTCGGTGGGATATGCGGTTTATCTGTGGAGACGAAAACTGCCGGAACTAACAGCAGAGATGGCAACAAAAGAATCGCTAATTTGAATGTGAGGAGGTAACATAGCGTTATGATAGAAACCGAAAGATTGTTTTTGCGTGAAATGCGTGAAAACGACTATAACGCGCTGTATGCGGTACTTGCTGATTCCGATATCATGCGCCATTACCCCTATACATTTGATGAAACTCGTGTCCGTGGTTGGATTGTCAAAAATATCGAGCGGTACCACATATTTGGTTTTGGCTTATGGGCGGTTGTATTGAAGTCCGACGGAAAGATGATCGGTGACTGCGGATTAACGATTCAGAATATTAACGGAGTGTACAGCCCCGAAATCGGATATCATATCCGCAAGGACTGTCAACGAAAAGGTTATGCAAAGGAAGCGGCTGCTTCCGTCCGTGACTGGACATTTTCTAATACTCCGTTCCGGTTTGTGTATTCCTATATGAAATCTGCGAATACGGCTTCCTCCTTTACAGCACACTCCATTGGGATGAGAAAAGTCGATGAATTCCTTGACGAGGAAAATGACATCACGGAGGTGTACGGTATAGCCAGAGCGGAATGGGAAGCATTAAGCCGATAAACCCTGATTTTATCGAGATGATTGAGAAAAACATGGTTATAGCAAACAGGTGAGGTATGGGAATGACAAAAGAAATTGATCCACAAGAAACAAAACGTGCAGCGGCTTTTGATCTATGGATGCACGCCCCGAATTCCATGGTGACTTTCTTTAAGACACTGGATGTAACACCATTGGTACGCTTAAGCCGCAAGCACAACCTGAAATTCAATATGCTGCTCTGCTGGTGCATTGGCAAGGCAGCCTCCGATGTGACAGAGTTCTATTTGCTCCCGGTCGGAGAAAAATTGATGCAGTATGACCAAATTGCCGTCAACACAATCGTCATGAACAAGGCTGGTGAGGTTAGCTCCTGCGATATTCCGTTCAGCGATGACCGGACACAGTTTAATCAGGATTACCTGAAACTTACAAAGCAGGTCGCCGAGAGCTGTGAAAACCATGATCTAACGGACAGTATGGTCATCGGCACTTCCGCCATTACTAACGTGGAAATCGACGGAGCTGTCGGGATGTATAGCGGCATCTACAATAACCCTTTTATGATCTGGGGCAAATATCGGCGTCGCAGATTCAAAGCCGTCTTGCCCGTGTCCTTTCAGTTCCATCACACACAAATGGACGGTGCTCACGCGGGAAAATTTTTGAAGCGCCTGCAAGATGAAATACATGATTTGAGGGTATAAATGAGGTATCAAAGAAATTCAAACAATCAATTCACAGAATGGTTTGTTGACAAAATAGAAAAAGAATATCCTGATGATGTGGATCTGGTGCTGGGCTGTTCCTCCCTTCAGGCTCCCGGATATGAGGACGACACGCGTCCTGACATTTTTGTACCGGCCACAAAACGGGGTTACGAGCTGGCATCATTATTCTTAATTGGTCGATGCAAATATGACATCTACCCCCGGTCATGGGATGAAATTGAACAGTATGTTGCGCTTGAACACTATGATACCATGCTGTTTGCCGATTCTACACTTCTCTATGCCCGAAATGAAAATATTGTCCTGAGGTATCAGGACTGTTTGTCGAGACTGGAGTCTAACAGAAATAATCCGGACATCACAATGCGTGCAGCAGTTCACGACTATAACCAGGCACTTGACGTATTCAAAGCGTGCTGCCTCGAAACAGACTTGTCAGCCGTTATGATGTGTGGCGGTTATGTATGCGATTTTCTTGTTCATTCGCTGGCTTCAATAAACGGCACTTACATACCGAAGTCGTTTACAGGACAATATGAGTTCATTTTGAGTTGCAAAAAACGTCCCGATGGCTTTGAGCAGCTTTGGTATGCGGTAAACAATTCTCACGATGCAGGTGAAATTAAGCAGCTCTGCTCGCAGCTTTTGGCAAATATGAAAGTGTTTCTTGGGCAAAACGAAACCAATGATACATCCCCGGATACCGATGGACTTGCCCGTTGGTATGAGGAAATGACAGAGGATTTCAATCGCATTCGTGGATTTGCCGGGAGAGGTGAATTCATGAATGTACGCGGATGGGCAAGCAAGCTCCAATGGGAGCTGAACAATGCGCATAATGATTTTGGGCTGCGTAAATTTTCTCTGTTATCTTCTTTTGATAAAAACAAGATGGATGACTTTTTACACGCCGTGGACGACTGCGAAAATTACATTGAAGAAACTATAACAAGAGGCGGCGCTTCACTGCGGCGTTATGCGGATGTAGCGGATTACATCAAGAACCACAGGTAGCCTCGCATTTTGTGATAATGCTTTTCTAAGCAGTTGAAGATATGTGCCAAAATATATTGATGAAAAGTGATGATCGTATGGTGGATTATTATAAGATGCTGTTCAAGCGGAAATCATTTCATCTGTTCCGTGAGACCGATGTAATTTCCGAGAATGAGCTTCGTGAGCTTGAGAGTTTTGTCAGGACAGCGAGGCCTCTGGATGAGAGTATTCGCACAGAGATTCAGATTGTGCCGGAAAGCGAAACGACTTGTACCCGAGGCGCACAGTACTGCATTTTGTTTTACAGTGAACCGCGTGAAAATTATCTGCGCAATATCGGCTACATAGGAGAGCAGATTGATCTTTATCTTGCTTTCAAAGACATCGGGGCCTTGTGGTTCGGCATCGGGCGGCCAAAGCAGGCGGCCCCGGAGGGCATGGAGTTTGTCATTATGATGGCAATTTCTAAAATGCCTGCCGAAAAGTTTCGCCGGGATCTGTTCAAAGCGAAACGAAAACCGGTGTCTGAAATCTGGGAGGGCGAGCTTCTCCCCCTTGCCGATATCATCCGTTTTGCACCCAGCGCCTGCAATACGCAGCCCTGGATCGTTGCGCATGAGGACAACAAGCTCCTGATCTACCTTTACAGGAAGCCCGGGAAACGAGGCATTATGCCTGCCGGCAAAGTGAGCTTCTATAACAGGATCGACATCGGCATTTTTCTGTTTTTCCTTGAAACCTGCCTTGTGCATGAAGGATATCATTATGAAGCCAAACAATACCTATATGATAATAAAAACTCTTTCGAGCGTGAACTTGCTGCGGGGTATTTGTTGGAAGAATAACGAATGAAAATTTGTGGAGGTATATATGATTAAGGTTAAAATTGTTGAAAAAAATGCCTTTTTAGTATGTGGGAAAAAAATATGGATAACAGGACAACACAATGAGGAATTTGGTGAATTTTGGGATAAGTCACACAAAACCGGTTTGGTCGATTTGCTAAAGGAAATTTCAAATCCTAAAGAAATGGAACCGGCTGTTATGGGAATTTCAAGAGTAGAAAAAGATCCGAATAATAGAGCGTTTTATTTTTATATTTGCTCTGAAACAGAGGCTTTATCTACTACGTATGAGGATATGGAGTCCTTTGAGGTCCCGGCAGCTAAATGGGCTGTTTTTTCAAATGTTTCCAACAATGACAATTTAGCTGAGGCATTAATAAAAGCAGAAATGTATTGCCATATGGAATGGCTAAAAAAATCCGGATATATTCATGCAATGGCACCAGAAATGGAGATATATCCACTTAATGATGGAACACTTGTTGAATATTGGCTTCCAATTGTAGATGCTCAGAGCTCCCGCCAATCCTGATTGAAGTAAGATTTAGATTGAATTATACAGATGAAAAGATGTACATTCTATGTATACAGCTGGAAATTATAAGGAAAACAGGGAGTATATGTAGTGTTCTCTGACTTACATTAATTACACGCGGAGGTGTTACATGAAAACAGGATTTTATCAGATCGGCTCTATTCCGGCGGTTCTCTATGGAGAGCCGAGTGAACAAGGCTATTTGTTTCTTCATGGTCAGGGCGGCAACAAGGAAGAAGCCGCCGCTTTTTCGGAGATCGCCGTTCCTGCCGGATATCAGGTTTTAGGTATCGACTTACCGCAGCACGGCGCGCGCAAGGCGGAGGCAGGCGGCTTTGACCCGTGGACGGTGGTGCCGGAGCTGCAAGCGGTTCTGGCCGAGTGGAAACCGCACTGGAGTAAGATCTCTCTGCGTGCAAACAGCATCGGAGCCTATTTTTCCATGCTTGCCTTTCAGCATGAGCCTATCGGCAAAGCACTTTTTGTATCGCCCATTGTTAATATGGAACGGCTGATTCTCGACATGATGGGTTGGGCTGGCGTCACCGAAGAAGAACTCCATGCGCAGGGAGAAATCCCGACAAACTTCGGTCAGACACTTTCCTGGCCGTATCTTTGCTGGGTGCGGCAGCACCCCATTACCGGATGGAAAACGCCGACCTCCATTCTTTACGCAGGGCACGATAGCCTGACCTCGCGCCAAACCGTCACGGCCTTTTCCGAGAAGCACAATGCGAACCTCACGGTCTATGAAGAAGGCGAGCATTGGTTCCATACGCCTGCCCAGTGTGACCGCCTTCGGGAATGGGAGCGGCAAAGCCTTTCATCATTTCTGAAATGATGAGTTCTGTAAATGCCAAGTGGCGGCTCTGAAAAAAACAGAGTCGCCGCTTTTGGTATGTACCCGGTCAATGCAGCATGTTCAGCAGCAATGCCATTGCGAGAATTCCCGCAATCAGCAGTACCCAGAAAGCACTGATTACCGTGGATATAACATTTGCCTCGCTCCGGCTTTCACTGCTTTTTACGCAGACAATCGAGAGAATCAACCCAAGTAAGACACAGACCATATTTTCGCCGCTCCAAACTGTGCGCACGCTGTCTGAAAGCGTCATCTTGAGCAGAACAGGAATGAATGTCGCAAGAGGCAAAATGCTGAATACCAGCGCGGTGAAGCTCAAAGCTTTGTATTTTTTGCTTTCCATAATGATTACCTCATTTCTTTCTTTCCGAATTGTGTGACTGCCACCGTGATGGCCAGCGCAAAGGCCAGAACGGCGCAGGGTAAAAACGGTATCATCTCAAATGTGATCTCCGATGCCGCAGACGAGAACTGATGCAGCGAGCAGGACACCAGATAGCCGCTGTAACAATAGGGGTATAGAATCCATGCCGGTGTGTTCGCAACCAGGATGCCGCCAATGACAAGCAGCAGGTTTAAGCCAACGGAAAACAGCGTTTTTTCAAACAGCACAGTAATAGCCCACATGGTCGCAAGGCATGGCAGCATGGTCAAAAAGAGGCCGCCGCACCATTTGAGCAGGTAAAGAAACGGCAGGGTTTCAGTAACGCCCATTGTGTTGGTGGCAACAAGTCCGGCCACGATAAACACCACAAGGAATACCACCATTTCCATCAGAAGATAAATCATCAGAACGCAAAACTTCGCTAGGGATAATTCCCTGCGACTTACCGGCAATGCCAGCATTTTCAGAATGCCGTTGTTCTGCGTCTCACGCCCTGCAATCATCACGCAGACGACGATCATGGAAAGCGGCAGCAGATAATAAGCATAGAGCAATTCACTTTGAATGAACATGGCAGGCCATGCACCTTTGTATTCTGCCGTGAAATAGGTGCTCAGATTTGCAATGCCGGAGACGACGACCAGTATGGGAGCAATAAAAATCAGGGGAACAATTTTGGAACGCTTCACTTTTGTGAACTCGATCCCAAGCAACTGGACAAATGACATACAATCCCTCCTTATTCATAACGCAGGCTTTTCGCCATCCAGAGTCCGCCCAGCAGGAAGATGACGGTTTCTGCGATGGCAGCAATCGAAATCACCTGATTCGGGGCCACGCTCATGGCAACGGCCGGACGCAGCATCAAAACGACGGGGTGGATCAGCAAAAGATTTGTAGGGTAGTTTACAAGAGACATACCGCTCAAGAAACCCGCCACACCGATACCAAGCGGAATCCACATATTTTCACAGCGTGAGGAAACGAGCAGCATGAACGATACCGTTGGCATAGAGGTCAAGAAGGAATATCCGGCAAATCGCACCAACATATCCGGCTGAAAGGTACCCTGCGGCAGATTTGCGATTCCGATGAATGCCAGCGTAAGGTTTTCAATCAAAACTGCGGCGAAAAGCAGCACGGTCAATATCAAAAACTTGCACAGATACATTTCCACCACGCTGACCGGCAGCATATACATCTTCTTGACCGCATTTCCTTTGAATTCCATGTTGTAGATCATGCAGGACGCAACCACGATACCGAGCAAATTCAGAAGCACGAGCATCCCGTAGAGCTGCGTCAGCAGCACATCCATGGGAGCCATCGGCAGGCTGAGCAGAGAATCCCTGCGGACAATGAAGTTTAGAAAAGCGTATGCGGCGCCCAAAACGCCAACAGCAAGCATCACCGGAATAATGCCTGTTCGCTTTTCTTTTTGCAGCTCAATCGCAAGCGCCCTCATAACTGTCCCCTCTGCTTTCTGGCCGCATTATCCTTGTCAACCATAGAGAGAAACATATCCTCCAGATTCTCGGCGGCAAAGCCGGATTGCAGCGCGTTTTGCCGGAGAGAGTCCATGCTCCCTTCAAAAAGCAACCGTCCGTTATTCAGGATGCCGATGTCGTCTGCCATCAGTTCGATTTCTGAAAGCAGATGGGACGAGATCAGAACGGTACAGTCGTAGAGCTTCGGGAGTGATTTCACCAAATTGCGGATTTCATGAATGCCGGACGGGTCAAGGCCGTTGGTCGGTTCGTCAAGAATCAAGATGGGAGGTCTGCCGAGCAAAGCACCTGCAAGCCCCAGACGCTGTTTCATACCCAGTGAATATTTCTTTGCCAGCCGGTCGCCAAATTCGTCCAGTCCAACCATTTCCAAGGTTTCGTCTACGGCACTTTTCGGCAAGTCCAGAATCCGCCGTATCACGTCCAGGTTTTCACGTCCTGTCAGGTTTGCATAGAACGAAGGGGCTTCAATAAAGGAGCCAATTTCCTTCAGAATCGCAACCCGATCTTGCGGAAAGTGCTTCCCATCGATGGTAAAGGCTCCCGACGTGGGTGCGGTCAAGCCGAGCAGCATTTTCATAGTTGTGGATTTTCCCGCACCGTTGGGACCGAGAAACCCATAAATGCTTCCCTTGCGAATATGAAGGGAAACATTGTTGACAGACGTGAAGTTCTTATACTTCTTTGTCAGAGCCTCAGTAGTAATGATGTGATCCATAATGACATCTCCTTTCGATGTCTCTATGGTACACGCCCAAGCTGACAGGCAGATTCCCGCGTCCTTACTTTTACCTTACTTTTGTGCAAAGCAGGCGAAATATAGCCTGTCTCTCGTTATAATGATCATGGAGGTGCTCACATGGAACATCATTATTTACATGAAAAAGTCATCCTGCTTGTGGATGACGAACCGGAACTATTAACAATGGTATCCGACATTCTAAAGGATGACGGATTTTCAAATATTCTGACAGCATCCACAGTGAAGGACGCCGCCAATATAGGTAAAGAAAAACAGCCTGATTTGCTCATTCTGGACGTTATGCTTCCGGATGGAGACGGGTTTTCGTTGCTTCGGCAGATCCGAGCCTTTACCGATATTCCCGCCATGTTTCTGACAGCCAAAGACGAAGCCATCGACAGGCTTTCCGGGCTTGGCCTCGGCGCAGATGATTACATTGTAAAACCGTTTCTGCCGCAGGAGCTGCTATTGCGTGTCTATGCGGTACTGCGCCGCTGTTACAAGGAAGAAAGCGACCGGATCGAATTGGACGCCTGCACAGTCGATTTCAGCCGGGCGGAAGTGATTCGAGACGGTGAAGTAATTCCCTTAACCGCAAAGGAACACGCGCTGCTTGAGGTCTTGGCGCGGAGCGAGGGGCGGATTATCACGGTCGATTCGCTTTGCGAAGCATTATGGGGCGATAATCCTTTCGGGTATGAAAACAGTCTGAATGCCCATGTGCACCGTGTTCGGGAAAAAATCGAACAAAACCCGTCCAAGCCGGTTTCCCTGATTACAATCAAAGGGCTTGGTTACAAGCTGAACATAAGGAAATGACATGATGAAATCGCTTGCCAAATATATTTCAAAGTACTTGCTGTCCTTTTCCGCCTGTATCATCTTTCTGTTGGTTTTGAATGTTGTATGCTTCATCGCAACATTTCACAGCACGATCATGAAGGACTACGGTTACACTTCCCCGCAAAATATGCTGGAAGTCGTTTCGGAAGCCTCCTCAGAAAGCGGAACAACAGCCGCGGTGCAATCTCTGCTTCATGAACATCAGATCTGGGCAATTTACTTAACCCAGGACGGCGAAACCGCGTGGTCGTATGAAGCCCCTGCGGAGCTGCCTGAGCATTACACGATACAGGACATTGCTTTGTTCTCAAAAGGGTATCTCAAAGATTACCCTGTCTTTGTCTGGGATGACGAGGATGGGCTGTTGGTCTTGGGCTACCCAAAGGGCAGCTACACAAAATTCACAACGAATTATTTTTCCGCCAAAGCGATCCAAAAAATGCCGGTATTCTTGACTTTCCTACTGTTTTTTGATCTTGCGCTCCTGTTTGCCGCCTATTTCCTGTCCAAACATAAAATCATAAAAAACACTGAGCCGATCATTGCTTCCATACAGACGCTGGCTGAGGGAAAGCCCGCTGCCTTAGCCGCCAATGGGGAACTGTCCGAATTGGCTTCCAGCGTAAATAAGGCGTCGCAAATTTTAAGCCGTCAAAATGAGGCAAGAGAAAACTGGATCAGCGGCGTATCTCATGATATCCGCACGCCGTTATCCATGATTATGGGATATGCACAGCGCATTGCGCAGGATGAAGCGGCAAGCACTTCCATTCGTGAGGAAGCGCAAATCGTTCAGAGGCAGAGTGCAAAAATCAAAGAGCTTGTGCTGGATTTGAATTTGGTGTCCAAGCTTGAATACGATATGCAGCCTCTCCACAAAGAGCCGGTCCGGTTGGCAAAGCTGCTTCGTTCCTATGTGGCGGAGGTTTTGAATGCCGGAATTCCTGAAAACTGTTCTCTCGAAATATCTGTAGATGAAGCCGCCGAAACAAAACAATTTGACTGCGATTCAAGATTGATGAAAAGAGCAGTCAACAATCTGGTACAGAATAGCTTCGGGCATAATCCGCAGGGCTGTCATATTCTCATATTGCTTACCTGTACGGAGGAAACGATCACGATTTCCGTAAAGGATGACGGTGTTGGTTTTTCCGCCGACAAACTAAAAGAGCTTGAGGAAAAGCCGCATTACATGGACAGCACAGATGAACGCCTTGACCTGCGCCATGGATTAGGTTTGCTGCTGGTACGCAGAATCACGCAGGCACATAACGGCATAATGACAATAAAAAGCAAGCCGAACGCCGGGTGTGAAACGATTTTGTCTTTTTCGACACAGGAGTAATAAGTATAAAATAAAGCCGCATCGTGAGATGCGGCTTTACTATTGGTGAGGGTAATTATAGAAAGGGTTTTCTCTTGGGCACATTTCTATGTATTGAGCACATTTCCCATTATATGGGTTTTATCAAGTATTACTTCAAAGACTCGGCTGCGGCCTTAATCATCCCCGCATAAGCTTCTTTTACGTCTTCCGGTCCTTTGATCTTAACTCTTCCGCTGAACCCGAATATCCAGTTGAAGAACACCGGCCCGACGGCAACTTCTGTGATCACTCTGAAATTATGCTGATCACATGCATACACCGGAGCGTCCGTACCGACCTTATCAATGACAGCATCCATCACACTGTTGTCGCAGACCAGCTCCACCTCTTTTCGTGGAGCATTGTACATTCTGAACATGGTATTGATGAATTTGTTGATGTCAAAGCCAACCGGTGCTGGAACCGCTGCTTCATCCAGGATCTCCGGCATTTCCGCGATTCGGTCTACGCGGTGGCTCCCAATGGTCCGATATTTATCCGAGTAGCCGATAACATAGTAAAAATCTCCGTCCCACACCAACGAATAAGGGCTGAACATATATTTCTCACCGTCGTGGTGGAGTACACGTTCTTTCTTCACATTGTATTCGGCTTTCTGAAAACGAATCTTTTTCTTCTGATTGATGGCGTCATTGATGGCATCAACAATGTAATAGATATGTTCGTTTTCCGCTTTATAACGACCGTCCACGGCAAGGTTTCTCTTCATTTCACGGGCTTTGTGAATTCCGGCCAAAGCACTTATCTTTGAAACGAGCTGATCACTTTTCGTTTTGGTTATAAACTTTGAGGATTCCACGGCGTCAATCAGGAGTTTAAGCTCGGCGTCATCAAATTCTCTCTCGATATAATTATACAGGTTCTGCGTGGAGCGAGTTGCCTGAATGCCGATTCCGGCCTGCTGGAGCATTTCAATATCACTCTTGATCGTCGTTCGGTGCGTTTCCATGCCATGCTCATCAAAGAGAATTTTGCATAGCTGAGCAGTGGACAGATAATTGTCTTCATCTGTCCGTTCTTTTAGTATTTGCATTAAATATATCGGGCGTAATTTGGCGTCATTATCCATTACATTCACCTCGCTCAACCGATTCTCTTGTGGTTAATCAAGATCTACCTTTACAGCCTATTCAATCAGACATCCATAACATGGTCCGTCCAAAGTTCACACTGTGTAATAACGGTTTGCACTGCGTTCTCCATACCCTCCGGCGGATACTTGTGCTTTTTCAAAAGTCTGCGCACAATCATCCGCATGTGCGCACGTGCAGGCTCACGTTTTTGCCAGTCAATCGTTTGGTTCTTTTGCAGCGCTTCTGTAAGCTCCTTGGTAATCGCAATCAGCTCGCTGTTTTGATAAAAGTCCTTGATTGCCGAAGGCTTAGTTAGGGCATCATAGAATGGGCGTGTCCCAGCAGCCGGTAGCGAAGCTGTCCAGAGCAAGTCCGATTCCTGAACCGTAGCTCTTTGCGTAGCCGACATACCGGCTGACATCAAAGGCAGGTGCAGTAGGCTGCGGTTCCGGCGTTGGTTCGGGTGACGGTGTGACTGGCGGTGCGCTGGGTGTCGGTACGGGTTCGGTACTGAGCGGCGGTGAAATCGGTGTTTCCGGCTTGGTTTCCAGCGCAGAGGGCCTCGCCGTTTCTGCACTCTCCGGCACCGTTGTCTGCGATACCACAGTTATTTGCTCACTTTGAGCTTCCGTTTCTGACGGCTCTGTGGGTTTATTCACAACAATTTCGGTTTCGGAGGGCTCTTTTACCTGCCCAGAAGAAGATGTTTGAAGCTCTGTGCTGCCTGACGCATCTTCTGCGCTTCTGCTTTCCTCGATTGAGGCTGTCGAAGCCGCTGCTTCAGAACCCGTGCTATCAACCGTGGAAGCAGGATTATCAGTACAGGCTGAAAGAGAAACAGCCATTATGATCGTAAACAGGAATAGCGCCTTTCTTTTCATACGGATTACCTCCATGTGTGGTTTACGCTTCCAGTATACGAATAACAGCTTCCTTCGGCAAGGGTACGGACTTTCCGGCATCAGAGCTATTCTTCTTTTGAGCTGGTACAGTAGGTTTTTTAGGGGGAGAGTGTGAGAGGGGGAAGTAGAAAACTGCTCCGAATAATAGGCATACTTCTCCCTTGGCAGTAGGTTATCTTTCCTGACTTCTCTCTTTCTGCCGTTCCTGATACCGGTGATAATACTCCAGCGCTTTGAGTACATAGTCCTCGGTTTTATCAAAGGGAATGGTGGAAGGAATGAACTGGCGAAGGCGCTCTGCCTTGAATGTGAACTTCTCCTTTTGGTTCGGCTTTTCCTCGCTCATGATGGATTCAATGACATCCGCGCTGAGTTTGCCGTTCTTGGAAAACTCTTTCATCTTGATTGCCTGCGCCAGAGAAGGCGTCGCATCCGCATAGGACATAGATTCAAGCAGCGATTCCTGTTCCGATTTCAGCAGGTAGGACAGCTCAACCGCAGGACGGAAAGCTATTCGTCCTTCATCTATCATTTCCATAAGCTCAGGGATAAGCTCTGTGAGGCGAATATACCTGAATATCTGGTTCTTGCTTTCGCCAATTTCTGCCGCCATAACCTCAGATGATTTTTGACCTGCCAACTTGTTCCCCACTGGGGAATAAGTTAAATCTGTGCGTTGTCCCTGCCGATTCATGGCGTCAAGGCGCATTTTGTAGCTGAACGCCTTTTCGCTTGGAAGGATAGAGGAACGCTGAAAGTTCGATTTCACCATAAGGATAATGGCTTCATCACGGGTAAGCTCCTTGACCTCCGCTTTCACGGTTTCCAGTCCGGCGAGCTCACACGCCTTTTTTCTGCGGTGTCCGGACACAATCTCATACCGCCCGTCTTCTTTCTTGCGAACGGTGATGGGAGTGATGATTCTGCGCTCCTTGATGCTCTGAACAAGGGTGTCCATGTCCTCGTCCATTCTCACCTGAAACGGGTGGTCAGGGAAATCGTCAACCTCCGTCAAAGGAAGGTCGTAGATTTTGGGCAGCCTGTTTTCTGCGCGCCCAGCATCATTCATGAAAAGCTCATCGTACCCGGTCAGCCCTAAGTCGATCTTTTTCACGCTGCTCAATCTGCATCACCTCCTTCGTCAAATTCTCATACGCCGCCGCAACCTTTCCGTTCCTGTCGTGGGCGAAGATGCTCACGCCCTCCACGCTGCACTCTGCCGCTCGCACCGAATGGGGTATCTCCGTATCAAAGACGCGGATATTCTCGCCCACGGTGGAGCGCAGAGCCGCGATGATGGCCTTTGCGTTGTTCGTCCTGTTGTCCACCATCGTCAGAAGTATGCCGTCGATACGCAGCTTCGGATTGATCTGTTTCTTAACCCGCGAGATAGAGCGCATAAGCAGGTTCATGCCTTTGGTGGACAGAAAATTCGGCTGTGAAGGGATGAGTACGCTGTCCGCAGCGACAAGTGCGTTGATCGTCATCATACCCAGCGAGGGCATACAGTCGATGAGGATATAGTCGTAGTTCTTCTTTACATCCTCCAGCGTGCTCCGCAGAACATACTCACGGCTCATTGTGTTGAACAGGCTGACTTCAAGGCTCGACAGCTCGATGTTCGCAGGAAGCAGGTCAACGCCCTCGTTGTGATGGATGATGCCACAGTCCTGCGGAAGCGGTTTGTCCTCAATGACGGCCTGCATAACCGTGGACAGCGATACCTGAAGCTCGTCCGGCTGTTTGATGCCGAGGCTGACGGTCAGGCTGGCCTGCGGGTCGGCGTCCACAAGAAGCACTCGCTTTCCTTTCTGTGCAAGACCGACGCCGAGGTTGACTGTCGATGTTGTTTTTGCTACGCCGCCTTTCTGGTTTGTGATGGCGATCACTTTACAGTTTTCCATTTGCGGTTCCTCCTTTCTCAGAAATAGAAATAGCCGCCGCATCACAGGGCTCCCGAAAAGTCGAAAGACTTTTTGGGAAAAGGAGCCACAGCATAGTAAATGAGCTTTCATGTTCACATGGAAGCGAATGCTGCGACGCTTGCGGCGACGCGACGGCTATGTAAGCGGCAATCATCATTTGTGCCGCAAATAAGAAAAGCCCGCTGATTTCTCAGCGGGCTCGTAGGACTTCGTACTCTATCGTAGAGCATTGTAGATTCGCAGATTTTGTTCGTAGGGTTTGGTGTAGTTTTGGTGTAAATTGGTGTAAATCGTGGTGTAAGCCCCCTACAAGGGTCTACAAATAACTACTTATAACTACCCTTAACGACTTATTCAGTCAATGGGTTTCATCGTCGGGAAGAGAATCACGTCGCGGATAGCGTCGGCGCCGGTCAGCGTCATAATCAGGCGGTCTACGCCGATGCCAAGACCGCCGGTAGGCGGCATGCCGTACTCCAAAGCGGTCAAAAAGTCCTCGTCGATATCGCAGGCCTCGTCGTCGCCGGCGGCCTTGGCGGCAGCCTGTGCCTCAAAGCGCTGGCGCTGGTCGATGGGGTCGTTCAGCTCAGAAAAGGCGTTGGCGTGCTCAATGCCCGCGATGAAAAGCTCAAAGCGCTCGGTGTAGCGCGGGTCCTCTGGGCTCTTTTTTGCCAAGGGGGAAATGTCGGTCGGATGGTAGGTCAAAAAGGTCGGCTGTACCAGCTTGTCTTCACAGTATTCGTCAAAGAACAGGTTCATAATGTCGCCGATCTTGTGGCGTTCCTCGACCTGCAGGTGGTGCTCCTTTGCCAGCGCGCGCGCCTGCTCTAAGGTCTCGACCTGGTCAAAGTCAACGCCGGCGTACTTTTTCACGGCGTCTTTCATGCTGATGCGCGCAAAGGGCTGCGCAAAGTCGACCTCCACACCGCCGCGGGCAACCACTTTGGTAGTGCCCAGCACGTTAGTGGCGACCGTGCGGATAAGGTCCTCGGTCAAGTCCATCATGCCGTGAAAATCCGTGTACGCCTGGTACAGTTCCAGCATGGTAAATTCCGGGTTGTGGCGGGCATCCATGCCCTCGTTGCGGAACACGCGGCCGATCTCGTACACGCGGTCAAAGCCGCCGACAATCAGGCGCTTCAGGTACAGCTCCAGTGCAATGCGCAGATACAAATCCATATCCAGCGAATTGTGGTGGGTAATAAAGGGACGCGCGGCTGCACCGCCGGCAATGGTGTGCAGGACCGGGGTTTCGACCTCTAAAAAGCGGTTGTTGTCCAGGTACTTGCGGATTTCCGTAATAATCTGGCTGCGTTTAATGAAAGTATCCTTTACTTCCGGGTTTACAATCAGGTCCAGGTAGCGCTGGCGGTAACGGGTGTCGGTGTTGGTCAAGCCGTGGAATTTTTCCGGCAGCGGCAGCAGGCTTTTGCTCAGCAGGGTGACGCCGGTGGCGCGCACGCTGATTTCGCCGCGTTTTGTGCGAAAGACGTTTCCCTTTACGCCGATAATGTCGCCTACATCCCAGTAGGCTTTCATATCCTTATAAGGTTCCTCGCCCACCTCATCGATACGCACGTAAATCTGGATTCTGCCGGAGTTGTCGGCAAGGTCGGCAAAAGAGGCTTTGCCCATCACGCGGCGGCTCATCAGGCGGCCGGCGATGCAAACGGGTTTGCCCTCCAGCTGCTCAAAGTTGGCCTTGATGTCGGCGGCGTAGTTGTCGCGCGGCCATGTGGTAATGACAAAGGGGTCCTTGCCGGCGGCGCGCAGGGCATCGAGCTTTTCGCGGCGGATGCGCTGCTGCTCGCCGATGTCCTGTTCCTCTGTCTGCTGGGGCTTGTTCTGCTTGTTGCTCATGAATCTGATTCCTTCCTAACGGCGCCGCAGCCAAAACGCGGTGTCGGATTTTTATATGGTTTCTCTCGTCAGTGTAAGGCAGTGCTCTCTTTTGAATTTTGGTACAGAAGGGGGCCGGCCGCAGGCGCTGCGCGCGGGGGCGGCGCCGTGCAGGATTCCCCTCTCAAATTTACAGAGATTCAACTATCTCCCTAAGCATAGTGGAAAACTTATTTGAAAAGGGGCGCACCTGCGCGGTGCTGCTGTCTTTTTGCCCCCTCGCGCGGGGGCGGCCGCCGCAGCACAAAAGCACAGGCCGCAAAAGCTTTCCGTACACTTCTTTATTTGATGACTTGCAAAATCTGATAAACTTTGCGGCCGGCAGGCACTTCAATTTCCACCTTGTCGCCCTCAACATGACCCAGCAGGCCGGCACCCACGGCGCTTTCGTCGCTGATACGCCCGGAAATCGGGTCAGCCTCGCTGCTGCCGACAACCATCAGTTTGATTTCGCGGCCGTCGCTGCTGCCCGCGTCAGAAACATGCGCACGCACGGTAGAGCCAACATGAATCTGCTCGTCGTTCATTTCGCTTTCGGTCAGCACGCGGGCGTTTTTCAGGGTAACCTCTACGTCGGCGATGCGTGCTTCCAAAATTGCCTGCTCGTTTTTCGCTTCATCATATTCACTGTTTTCGGAAAGGTCGCCGTAGCCCAAAGCCACTTTGATTTTTTCCGCAACTTCTTTACGTTTTACGCCTTTGAGTTCTTCCAGCTCTTTTTCGAGCTTTTCGTAGCCTTCTTTGGTCAAAACGGTTTGTTTCTGCATGGTAAAACCACCTTTTCAGGGAGCACGCTCCCGCATTGAGATATACTTATTTATTATAATGAATCGTTGTGCGGCTGTCAATGCCGCCGGGTGCGCAAAAAAGGCCGCCGGGCCGCCCTTTCTGGGGCAGGGTCCGCGGTCTTTTCTGTTTTATTCGCCGAACTTCTGCTTTAATTTATCAAAAAAGCCTTTGCGCCGCTGATAGTTGCGCTCGCCGGTGCTGTCCTCAAACTTGCGCAGCAGCTCTTTTTGCTTTGCTGTCAAGTTTTTGGGCACTTCCAGCACCATGCGCACATACTGGTCGCCGCGCCCGCGGCCGGAAAGCTTCTGTACGCCCTTGCCTTTCAGCTTAAAGACATCGCCGGGCTGGGTGCCCTCGCGCACCTGGTAACTGACCTTGCCGTCTAAAGTAGGCACGATCACTTCGTCACCCAAAGCCGCCTGCGCAAACGTAATGGGCATATCGCACCAGATATCGTTGCCGCGCCGCTCAAACAGCAGATGCGGCCGCACGCTGATAACCAGGTGCAGGTCGCCGTCGGGGCCGCCGTTGGCGCCGGCGTTGCCCTGGCCGGGCACATTTAAGACCTGCTGGTTGTCTATGCCGGCGGGCACGTTGACCTCTACGGTCTTGCGCGTGCGCACATGGCCCGAGCCGTGGCAGCTGGGGCAGGGCGTATCAATCACTTTGCCCGAGCCGCCGCAGCGGTCGCAGGCACGGGTGGTCTGCACGACCCCCATAAAGGTCTTTTGTGTAACGCGCACCTGACCAGAGCCGCCGCAGGCCGGGCAGGTAGAGGCGCTGGTACCGGCTTTTGCGCCGGTGCCGTGGCAGGCCGGGCAGGCCTCCACCTTATCATAGGTGACGGTCTTGCGGCAGCCTTTGGCCGCTTCTTCAAACTCAATGATCAGCCGCGTCTCAATATCCGTGCCGCGGCGCGGTGCATTCGGGGAAGAGCGGCGCCCGCCGCTGCCGCCAAAGCCGCCAAAAGGACTGGCCCCGCCGAAAAACGTATCGAAAATATCGCCAAAATCCACGTCGCCCGCAAAGGGGCTGCCGCCGCCTGCGCCGCCAAAGTTGGGGTCGACGCCCGCGTGGCCAAACTGGTCATAGCGCGCGCGCTTGTCTTTATTAGACAGCACCTCGTACGCTTCATTCAGTTCCTTAAACTTTGCCTCGGCTTCTTTGTCGCCGGGGTGCAGGTCCGGGTGATATTTTTTTGCCAGCTTATGGTATGCCTTTTTAATCTCTTCCTCAGAGGCATTCTTCGGCACGCCCATTACTTCATAGTAATCCTTTTTTTCAGCCACAAAAATCCCTCCTCACAGGAAAAACATCCGCTTGGGTAAAAAACCGCTGTGCTGCCGGCAGGGCAACAGGGGCTTCTTTTTCGGAAGCCCCTGCCGCCTGCTGTCTGTAACAATCTTTTGTATCTTAAAAAACGTACAGGAATTATTTCTTTTTCTTGTCGTCGTCTACATCTTTGTACTCTGCATTGTACACGGTGTTGCCGTTGGCATCGGTTGTTGGGCCAGCCTGCGGGCCGCCCTGTGCACCAGCCTGCGGGCCGCCCTGTGCGCCTGCCTGCGGGCCGGCTGCTTTGTACAGCTTCTCGCTGACAGCAAACATAGCCTTCTGCAGTTCGTCGGACTTTGCCTTGATGTCGGCGGCGTCGGTGCCCTTGTTGGCTTCTTTCAGGGCGCTAATTTTGGTCTCGAGCTCGCTCTTGTCGGCGGCGTCGATCTTGCTGCCGCTGTCAGAGATAAGTTTTTCGGCGGTGTACACCATCTGCTCTGCGCTGTTCTTGGTGTCAACTTCCTCGCGGTGCTTCTTGTCCTCTGTAGCATACTTTTCGGCGTCTTTCACAGCCTTGTCGATGTCGTCCTTGCTCATGTTAGAGGAAGAAGAAATGGTGATGTGCTGCTCTTTGCCGGTGCCCATATCCTTTGCGGAGACGTTGACAATGCCGTTGGCATCAATATCAAACGTGACCTCGATCTGTGGAATGCCGCGCGGTGCCGGGGCAATGCCGTCCAGCTTAAAGATACCCAGCTGCTTGTTGTCGCGGGCAAACTCACGCTCGCCCTGCAGCACGTTGATTTCGACCTGTGTCTGGCCGTCTGCAGCGGTAGAGAAGACCTGGCTCTTTTTGGTCGGGATCGTGGTGTTGCGGTCGATGACCTTGGTCATGACACCGCCCATCGTCTCAACGCCCAAAGACAGCGGGGTGACATCCAGCAGCAGCAGGCCCTCGACCTCGCCGCCAAGCACGCCGGCCTGCAGCGCGGCGCCAATGGCAACGCATTCATCCGGGTTAATGCCCTTAAACGGCTCTTTGCCGGTAATCTTTTTGACAGCTTCCTGTACAGCCGGCATACGGGAAGAGCCGCCCACCAGCAGCACCTTGTTGATATCGCTGAAGGAAAGGCTTGCGTCCTTCATAGCCTGGCTTACCGGGCCCATGGTCTTTTCGACCAGGTCAGCGGTCAGCTCGTCAAACTTTGCACGGGTCAGGGTCATATCCAAATGTTTCGGGCCGGTTGCGTCGGCGGTGATAAACGGCAGGTTAATCTGGGTGCTGGTCATGCCGGAAAGCTCGATCTTCGCCTTTTCGGCAGCCTCTTTCAGGCGCTGTACAGCCATTTTATCCTTAGAAAGGTCAATGCCGTTTTCTTTCTTAAATTCGCTTACCATCCAGTCCATTACGCGCTTATCAAAGTCGTCGCCGCCCAGGCGGTTGTTGCCTGCGGTAGCCAAAACCTCCTGTACGCCGTCGCCCATTTCAATAATAGAAACATCAAAGGTGCCGCCGCCCAGGTCGTACACCATAATCTTCTGCTCGCCGCCCTTGTCTATGCCATAGGAAAGGGCTGCGGCGGTCGGCTCGTTGATGATACGTTTGACATCCAGGCCAGCGATCTTGCCGGCATCCTTGGTTGCCTGGCGCTGAGAGTCGGTGAAGTATGCCGGCACGGTAATGACCGCGCTGGTAACCGGCTCGCCCAGGTAAGCTTCTGCGTCGCCCTTGAGCTTCTGCAGAATCATGGCGCTGATTTCCTGCGGGGTATACTGTTTGTCGTCGATTTTCACTTTATAGTCAGAGCCCATCTCGCGCTTAATCGAGCTGACTGTGCGGTCCGGGTTAGCAATGGCCTGGCGCTTTGCGGCCTGGCCGACAATGCGCTCGCCGTCTTTCTTAAATGCAACAACAGAAGGGGTTGTGCGGGCGCCCTCGGCGTTGGCGATGACGACCGGCTCGCCGCCCTCAATGACTGCGACGCAGGAATTCGTTGTACCCAAATCAATACCAATGGTTTTACTCATAACGCTTACCTCCAAGTTTTATTCCCAAATACGGGTCAAGTACTTATTTTCGTAAAGAATTTATTTGAAACGCGCTTTTGCCGCGCGTTGTACAGGCTAATTTGCGACTTTCACCATGGCGTGGCGCACCACTTTGTCGCCCAGGCGGTACCCTTTCTGGTAAACCTCTGCAATGACATTTTCGCCCAGGTCCCCGTCCTCTACATGAGAGACGGCGTTGTGCAGCTGTGCATCAAACGGCTCGCCGGCCGCGCCCATCGACTCGACCCCCAGCTTTTCCAGTGCGCTTGTCATCTGTTTCTGCACCATCTCGACGCCCTTGCGCAGGTCCTCTGCAGAGCAGGTCTCCTGCTCCAGTGCGCGCTCTAGGTTATCCGCAACAGAAAGGAACTCTTTCACGGTGTCGGCGGTGGCGTCGGCGTACAGCGCGGTTTTTTCGCGCTCGGTGCGCTTGCGGTAGTTGTCGTACTCTGCCACGGTGCGCAGCAGCCGGTCTTTTTCCTGTTCCTGCTCGGTCTTGGCGGCGGCCAGCTCGTCCTGCAGCTTTGCCACCTCTTCTTTCAGTTTTCTGCTTTCCTTTTTGTCTGTTTTCGCGGCCTGTTTATCGGTCTTTTCAGCCTTTTCGGGCTGTGCAGGGCTTTCTGTTTCCTCGGTCTTTTCGTTCTGCGGGGCCGTGGCCGGTTTTGGCTGCTGTGCCCGGGGCTGCTCTGTTTCCGGTGCCGGCGCGGTCTGCTCGGCGCTTTGCGTTTCTTTTTTATCTTCGTTATTCAAAGTTTCATCTACCCCCTTGCTGTATTTGCATCCATCTGTAGGAATTTTTTGTTTTTGTTACTGCAGGTCCATCAGCTCGGTCAGCATGCGCCCGACGCTGCGGGAAAGGTAATCGACACTGCCCAAAAGCTTTGGGTAGTCCATGCGCATCGGGCCCAAGACTGCTATAGAGCCGGCGTCCTGTGCACGTACTGCGTAGTGGGCCACAATCATGCCGGTGCCGCGCAGAGCGGGGACGCCGCTCTCGCTACCCAAATAGACCCGCGAACCCGCCCCCCGCAGCAGCTGGTAAACCTGCTGCGGCTGTGAAAGCCACCGCATCATGCGGCGCAGGTCCTGCGCGCCAAGCTCTGGAAAAAAGAGCAGGTTGGTCTGGCCGTCCATACGCACGTCGCTGCCCATGGCCTCGCGGGCCACGTCCTGCAGCGCCATCAGCGCGCTGCTCATCAGCAGCGCAGCCTCGCCCATCGCGGCACCCATGGTCTGGATGTACGCGGGGGTAATGCTTCTGACCGGCCGCCCGGCAAGGTCTTCATTAAATACACGGAAAAAGACCCGCAGGATTTCCGGCGAAAGCTCAAAGTCGCAGTGAAACACGCGGCTGTGCATGGTGCCCGAGGTCGTCATCAAAATCAGCATTGCGGTGCGGCGGCTGGTCTGTACAAACTGCACGCCTGCTACAGAAGCGGCGCTGCCGCTGGGTGTGGTGGTAATCGCCGCCATATGGCTGACCCCCGCCAAAATACGCGCGACGCCGTCTAAAAGCTTTTCTGGGTCGTAGGCGCTGGGCAGAAGCAGGGCGTCGATAAAGTGGCGCTCTTCCGGGGTGACGGCGGCGGGCTGCATCAGCTCATCGAGGTACACGCGGTAGCCCTTTTCGCTGGGCACCCGCCCGGCAGAGGTGTGCGGCTGGTCTAAAAGGCCCATCGCCGCAAGGTCGCTCATTTCGTTTCGTACGGTCGCGCTGGATACGGAAAAATCCAGGCTGTCGCACAAGACCTTGCTGCCCACCGGCTCACCGGAAACCGTGTACAGCTCGATAATTGCCGACAGGATTTTCTGTTTGCGCGGTGTCAGTTCCATATCCCTCACCTCTTTTGCTCATTAGCACTCTATGCTTATGAGTGCTAACTACAGTACTAAATGTATCATTACTTTGCCCCCGTGTCAATAGGTTAATTGTAAATACATTATGAATTTGTAAGTTTTCATAAAAAAACCGCCCTCAGGGGGCGGCGTTTTTCAGTGTTTTGGTGCTGTGGGTTTTTTCAGGGGAGCTTTGCTTTCTCTAAAAATCAATCAAGTGTTCTCGGCAGACATGCCGAATGGATGTTTTCTTTGCTTTCCGCCCGCTTTCTCAGGAAGCGGGCGGCAGCGGTCTGGCGCCGCTCAGCTTTCCAGCAGCTCTTCCAGCAGGGGAGTGGAAACCAGAAAGCCCCGCCGCGTCAGCCGCAAACGCTGCGGCGAAAGCTCTGCCAGACCGGCGGGCACGTACCGGCGTGCAGTTTCACGCATCTTTGCCGGAATGCCGTGCCCAAACAGGCGCCGGCAGGCTGTTTCGCTCAGGCCGGCGGTCAGCCGCAGGCGCAGCATCGCGTACTCGGCAAACGAGCCGGCCGAAATCTGCGCGTCCTCTTCGGGAAGCGGCGGGCTTCCCGCCAAAAAACCCCGCAGCGAGCGCGGCCAGTAAAAGCGCCGGCCAAACAGATAGGAATGCGCCGCTGGGCCAAGACCTAAGTATGGCTCTAAATTCCAGTACTTCAAATTGTGCCGGCTCTCGTACCCCAGGCGGGCAAAGTTGCTGATTTCGTACTGCGCAAGCCCGCCCTGCTCTGCCAAGGCGCAGGCCGCAAGGTACAGCTCGGCTGCGCGGTCGTCATCTGGCAGAGCAAGCTCCTGCCGGCGCTGCCAAAAGGCGGTGTGCTCTTCGACCCGCAGCAGGTACATGGAAAGATGCGTGACGCCGCAGCTTTCACAAAAGCGCACGCTCTTTTGCAGTGTCTGCTCGGTCTGCCCCGGCACCGCCAGCATCAGGTCCAGCGAAACATTGTCAATGCCGGCACGGTGTGCGTCCTCGGCCGCGCGGGCGGCGTCTGCCGCGGTGTGCTGCCGCCCCAAAAGCGCAAGCTCCTGTGCATCGGCGCTCTGCAGCCCCAGCGAAACGCGGTTGACCCCCACGGCGTGCACCGCTTTAAAAAGCGGGTACAGCGCTTTGCCGGGGTTCGCCTCCAGCGTAATTTCCGCGTCCTCCAGCCCAAAATCCCGCCGGGCCTCCTCTATTATGCGGCACAGGCGCGCTTCCCCCAAAAGACTTGGCGTGCCGCCGCCAAAGTAAAGCGTGTCTGCCCGCAGATTTTGGTATTCCATTCTGTACTTTTTTAAATGCGAAATAATACAATTTGTATAAGAATCCATACTGCTGCCGCTGCCGCGTAGCGAAAAGAAATCGCAGTATGGGCATTTTCCGTCACAAAACGGCACATGGATATACAGACCGATCGGCCGCAAAAGACCGCCTCCCCTTTTGCAAAGCATTCCTTTATGTTATAATAGTGCTATCTGTTTTACCTGTAAGATAGTACTATCTATTTTACCCGAATTTTAAAAAACCGCAACCGAACTTTCCGGGGAAGGGGCAGTCGCTTTGAAGATTCCACGCGAACGTATCCGCAATTTCAGCATTATTGCACACATCGACCACGGCAAGTCAACCCTGGCCGACCGCATTTTAGAGCAGACCAAGTCCGTGCCGCTGCGCGAAATGGAAAACCAGATTCTGGACGACATGGATTTGGAGCGGGAGCACGGCATTACCATAAAAGCCCGCGCCGTCACGCTGGTGTACACCGCAAAAGATGGGCTGGACTATGTCTTTAACTTAATCGACACCCCCGGCCACGTGGACTTTAACTATGAAGTCAGCCGCTCTCTTGCCGCGTGCGAGGGTGCCGTGCTGGTAGTGGACGCTACCCAGGGTATCGAGGCTCAGACTTTGGCCAACACCTACCTTGCTGTGGACGCCGGGCTGGAGATTGTGCCCGTTATCAACAAAATCGACCTGCCCAGTGCCGACCCCGACCGCGTCAAGAAAGAAATTGAGGACGTTATCGGCATTCCCGCGCAGGACGCCCCCTGCATCAGCGCAAAAACCGGCCAGAACGTGCCCGACGTGATGGAACAGATTGTGGCGCTGGTGCCCCCGCCGCAAGGCGATGCTTCCGCGCCGCTGCAGGCGCTGATTTTCGATTCGTATTACGATGCTTACCGCGGGGTCGTGGCACACGTGCGGCTGAAAAACGGCACGGTCAAAACCGGCGACGTAATTCACATGATGGCCACCGGCTGCGACTTTACAGTTGTAGAGTGCGGCTACATGCGGGCCACTTCATTTGAGCCCTCTGGTGTACTGGAGGCGGGCGAGGTCGGGTACATTACGGCCTCTATTAAAGAAGTAAAGGAAGCCCGCGTGGGCGACACCATTACCTTGCGCGACCGCCCCGCCAAAGAGGCCCTGCCCGGCTACCGCGCGGCCCAGCCGATGGTTTTCTGCGGCATTTATCCAGCGGACGGCGCAAAGTACCCCGACCTGCGCGATGCGCTTGAGAAGCTGCAGCTCAACGATGCGGCACTTTCGTTTGAGCCAGAGACCAGCGTGGCGCTTGGCTTTGGTTTTCGCTGCGGCTTTTTGGGGCTTCTGCACATGGAGATTGTACAGGAGCGCCTGGAGCGCGAGTATCATCTGGACTTAATCACCACCGCGCCCAGCGTGGTGTACGAGCTGACCCTGACGGACGGCACGGTAAAACGAATTGACAACCCGACCAACTACCCCGACCCCTCTACCATTGCCGAGGCGCGCGAGCCGATTGCCGACGCGCATATTTACGCGCCCAGCCAGTACGTTGGCAACATCATGGAGCTCTGCCAAGAGCGCCGCGGCGAGTTTTTGGATATGCAGTATATCGACACCGACCGAGTCGATATTCATTATCATCTGCCGCTCAACGAAATTGTGTATGACTTTTTTGATGCACTCAAGAGCCGCACCCGCGGCTACGCAAGCTTTGACTACGAGCTGATGGGCTACCAGAAAAGCGACCTTGTAAAGCTTGATATTTTGATTAACGGCGAAACCGTGGACGCGTTAAGCTTTATTATCCACGCGGACAAAGCCTACGCCCGCGCCCGCAAAATGGCCGAAAAACTGAAAGAGAAAATCCCGCGCCAGCTGTTTGAGGTGCCGATTCAGGCCTGTGTGGGCGGGCGGATTATTGCGCGCGAAACTGTAAAGGCCCTGCGCAAAGATGTGCTTGCCAAGTGCTACGGCGGCGATATCACCCGCAAAAAGAAGCTGCTGGAAAAACAGAAAGAAGGCAAAAAGCGCATGCGGAAAGTCGGCTCGGTCGAGCTGCCGCAGGACGCTTTCCTCGCTGTCCTGAAGCTGGACGAATGACTTTCTTTTTCGTTCTCTCGCACGTTGGACGGTGCTAGGCCGCTACCGCCCGCAGGGCGAATAAGCGGGCTGAGGGCGGCTTTCAGCGCAAAAAACCTGCGGTCTTTCTTTAAGGGCCGGCCGGGCAGCCCTTGCCAGTCTTTGCCTCCTTTCTGCTGGACAGAAAAAGGTCTTGGGGCGACGGAAAGTACCGCCTGCAAACAAAATCCGTGGTTTTTCTTTGCTTTCTTTTTTCCCCAAAAAGGAAGAGCCGCGGACCCTTTTTTACGGGGCCCGCGGCTCTTTTCTGCTTATTTTAAATGGCTGAAATCATTTTTATAGTATTTGTCGTCCAGCAAATGCTTCTTTTTCCCGACCCGGTTGGGGTTATGCTGATGAAACGCAACAACATCGGCCTTGCTCCGCCTGCGGTTGCGCCGCAGCACCAGCACCACGGCAACGACCGCCGCAGCCACCAGCGCCCACAGCGCAATGCCGGTGCCGTCTATGGCGGTGTCGCGGCCAGTGGTCTGCACCGGGTTCGCAAACGGATTTTCCTCCGACACGCTGTTGATACTCGGCAGCGAAATACCACCCACCGCCTTTGAGGAAGAGGACACCTTTTTTGAGGAAGCAGAAGAAGAGCTGGCTCTTTTTGACGATGATACAGCAGCCGCTGTGTGGGAAACCGTCCTTTGCGACGACACGGCCGCACTGGACGTATCATATGTATACGCCTTTGTTGATGCCCGCGAAGACCGCTTTTTGCTAGAGCTGCTGCGGGAAGAGCTGCTTTTCCTGCTGCTCGAGGGGGTAAACTTCTTTGAGGAAGTCACCTTTGAAAGAGCGCTTGAGGGTTGTTTAGAGCTTATTGTCTGCGAGCTCTGGACCGACGAGGTGCCCGCCGCCCACACCGGCAGCAAAGACGTGCAGCACACCGCCGCCGCGCACAGCAGCACAGCGGCACAAAAAAGAAACCGGTTTCGTTTTTCTTTACAACACTTCACAGGCAGTCCTCCAGCGCTTCAGGGCAAATCATTTTTACAAATTGATTATACCATACATCTGTTATTTTACAAATCGGTTTCTCACATACAAGCGCCGGGCGCAGGCTGCTCTCATAAAGCGTTTCGCCATCTTTAAAGGCGGTATGCCTGCAAATCACATCTGCCGCGCCCAGCCCCGCCAGCAGGGAAAAAGCCGCCAAGCCACTGACAAAAGCTGTCCAAAACACGCGCTTCTGTCCGCCGGTCAGGCGTTTTTTTACGCCGCACTGCAGTTTCATCTTTGTGCCCCCTCATATCCGGCAGAATTTTTCCATAAGATTTATTATACTGAATTTCTGTACGGGATTTTAAAAGAATCGGGGGAACCGCTGATGAACGAAAAAGGAAAAGCAGCGTGTGCTGTCCTGCTGATGGCGGCGGCGTGCTTCTGCGCAGTGCTGCGCCTGCCGGCATTTTCTGCCCAGCAGAGCGCCCTGGCTGCCGCGAAGTTCATCCTGCCCACCGGCGCCATGCAGACACAGCAGAGCAGCACGGCCAGCTCCGCGGTTTCTTCCGCGGCGGCTCCCCCCTCCGCCGCGGCCTCCCGCGCTGCCTCTTCACAGGCCTCTTCTGCAGCTCAAAGCACCATTTCCCTGCCTTCCGGCAGGCTGACAACCCAAAAGCTGCCCGGCAAAGAACTGGGCGGCGGCATTTATGAAACCGATCTTTCCGACAGCGGCGAAAGTGCCTGCGGCATTCACTACAAAAACGCCAACCAAAACCACAAGCTCGACGTTGCCTCGGTCCTGAAAGAGCGCCCGCCCCTGAAAATCAAAACAGACGGCACCCCCATGGTGCTGATTTACCACACCCATACAACAGAAGCCTATGCCGGCGTCACCCGCACCCGCGACGCCAGCAAAAGCGTAGTCGCCGTGGGCGAGGCACTTGCCAAAAGCCTGCGCGCCGCCGGCATTGGCGCGGTGCACGACACCACCATTCACGACGACCCTGCCTTTAACGGCAGCTACACCCGCAGCGCCGAAACCATGCGGAAAAATCTTTCCAAATATCCAAGTATCCAGGTCACCATCGACGTGCACCGCGACACCATGACCAGCCAAAGCGGCACCCGCTACAAACCGACGGTCCTGGTAAACGGCAGGCGTGCCTGCCAAATCATGATTATTTCCGGCTGCGACGACAACGGCACGCTTGATTTCCCCGGCTGGGAGCAGAACCTGCGTCTGGCGGTGCGCCTGCAGAAAAGTGCCGCCGACCTGTGCCCCCACCTGATGCGCCCGCTGTCTTTCGGCCCGACCCGCTACAACGAGCAGATCACCCCCGGCTCTCTGCTTGCAGAATTCGGTACCGAAGTCAACTCCTTAGACGAGGCGACCTATTCCGGCGCGCTTTTTGGCAAAGTGCTTGCACAGCAGCTGAAAACCCTCGCGGGATAGGCGCTTTATGCGCCGGTCAGCTGCTCATAGGTTTCCGGCTCCAGCGCTGGGTTGAGCGCGCAGTTGACCGCAAGCGACAGCAGATGCGCCGCCCGCGCCACCAAGCTGTCGATTCCGCGCGGTGTCACCATCATCTGCGCTGCGCCCGGCACCGACTGCGCACACAAATCGCTGCACAGCGTCGCAGCGTCCACCACCGTGGGCACGCCCACCCCTATCACTGGCACCCCCAGCGTCTTTTCGCACAGAGAGGGCCGGTCGTTGCCAATGCCAGAGCCCGGCGAAATGCCGCCGTCGCTCAGCTGCACGGTTTTGCCCAGCCGGTACAGCCGCCCGGCTGCTAAGGCATCCACCGCCACCAAAGCCGCGGGGTGCAGCCCTTTTATCAGCGTATGCAGCAGCTCGGCAGTCTCAATTCCGGTTGTCCCCAGCACGCCCGGTTTTACCACCGACACACTGCGCAGACCCGAAAGCCCCGCTTCGGCGCCGATATGCCCGCGCACGTGCCGCGTGGCCAGCACACGGTCGGCGCAAAGCGGCCCTAGTGCGTCCGGCGTGACCTGCGGATTGCCAAGACCCGCCACCAGCACCTCGCCTTCTTTGGGCAAAAGGGCCGCCAGTTCCTGTGAAAGCAGGCTGCGCAGCTTACCGTCGCCGTCTGCTGTGCCGGTAATCTGGGGGGCCTCTACAGTAATATAATGAATTCCGTTTTCTTCCATACGGCTCACCTGCAGGCCGTTTACAGTCTCTTTTGCGGACTTTGTTTCGGCGCGCTCCAGCGCAAGGTCAGTGCGGTAACCCAAGGGCGGTCTCTCCTTTATTTCTGGTTTCCTTTTCAGTATCCCCCGCAAAAGCGCAAAAAAACGTGCCGCGGCCGGCCGATTTATTTTGCAAAAAAGCTTGCTTTTACACGCAAAAAATGCTAGTATGATTAGTACGTGACGACTATTGAAAAGGAGGTGTGACCATGCCAAATATTAAATCCGCCAAAAAGCGCGTAAAGGTCATTGCTACCAAAGCCGCACACAACAAAGCAATCAACACCGGCCTGAAAACCGATATTAAAAGAGCTTCCGCTGCTGTCGGGGCAAATGCCGACAATAAAGCAGAGGCAGTGCGCGTTGCCGTAAAGGCAATCGACCATGCTGCTGCAAAGGGCATCATCAAAAAGAATGCTGCCGCCAGAAAGAAGAGTTCTTTGGCCCGCCAGCTCAACGCTGCCGGCTAAGTTCCCTTTCCGGTTTTGTGCAAGGCAGGGCAGAAATGGCCCTGCTTTTTTTATTCCCTGCGCCCCGCCGCAGCTTGACATTTTGGCACGATTCGGGTATGATAGATTATAGTATTCTATCGGAATTTTACAGATGGAGGTGCTCGCATGAAAAATAAAAGCAGCTTTACGGTGTTTTTGTCCATTGTCTCCGCTTTAGCGGCTATTGCCGCGGCAATTATTGCGGCCACCCTTTACTTTGAAAAAAAGCGCAAGGATGAAGAAGAACTGGAGCACTATCTGGACTGCTCTATTCAGTAAACACCGTATCAAAAAGACAAACGCGGGCGGGCCTTTTTTAAGGCCCGCCCGTTTTCTGTGCTAACTTTTGTCGCCCGGCCGCGCTAAAAGCGCCGCCAGGTACCCAAAGGCCACCGCCGCCGCAACGCCGCCCGCCGCCGCGGCCAGCCCGCCGGTAAAAATGCCCAGTGCACCCAGGTTCTTTACCGCTTCTTTTGTCCCCTTTGCCAAAAGATAGCCAAAGCCGGTCAAGGGCACCGTGGCGCCCGCGCCGGCCCACTCGACCAGCGGCCCGTAAAGGCCCACCGCGCCCAGCACCACGCCGGCCGTGACAAAGCTCACCAAAATGCGCGCCGGGGTCAGCTTGGTCAGGTCCATCAGCAGCTGCCCCACCACGCAGATGACACCGCCCACCAAAAATGCCCGCAGGATATCCAATTCTGTCACCTCATTTTTACTTTCACAGGCTTAGCCTTGCCCGCGGCATAAAAAATATACGAAATATTGAAAAAGCCCTTGACAGACCCCTCCCCCTTTGTATTAGTATAGAACCACTGTTTTTATTCTTTTGCCCTGCTTTCTGCAGGGCCTATTTTTATGAGGAAAGGAAACCACCACCTTGACCAAAGATTTAACACACGGCAGCCCTGCCAAATTGATTTTCTTTTTCACCATTCCGCTGCTTATTGGCAACCTGTTTCAGCAGTTTTACAACATGGCTGATACGCTGATTGTGGGGCGTACGCTTGGCGTTGATGCGCTCGCAGGCGTTGGCTGCACCGGCGGCATCTCGTTTCTGATCCTCGGTTTTGCAGAGGGCATCACGGCCGGCCTTTCCATTTTAACGGCGCAGCGCTTTGGTGCAGGCGACAACGACGGCGTGCGCCGCTGTTTTGCCGCCGGCCTACTGATTTCCGCGGGCACAACGCTTCTATTGACGCTGCTCGGCGTATGTTTTGCACGCCAAATGCTGCTTTGGATGAATACGCCGGCCAAAATTCTTCCGTATGCCTACAGCTACATCATCATTATTATGGGCGGCATTGTGGCCTCTATGCTGTTCAACCTGCTCTCTAACACCCTGCGCGCGCTGGGCGACAGCCGCACCCCGCTCTTGTTTCTGGTCATCGCGTGCGTGGTCAATATTGTGCTGGATCTGGTGTTTATCTGCGTCTTTCACTGGGGCGTGGCGGGCGCGGCAGCGGCCACGGTCACTTCGCAGCTGATCTCCTGTGTATGCTGCCTTGTTTTCATCGTAAAAAAGTTCCCTGTTCTGCGCCTGCACCGGCAGGATTTTCACCTTTCCGGGTGGGAATTTGCCGCGCACATGCGTCTGGCGTTCCCCATGGGGTTTCAGAGCAGCATTATCGCCCTGGGTACCCTGTTCCTGCAGACCGCGCTCAACGGCCTGGGCGCTACCGCCGTGGCCAGCTACACGGCCGCCTGCCGAGTGGACCAGTTCTCGGTGCAGCCCATGATGTCTTTCGGCATGACCATGGCTACATACTCCGCTCAAAACTACGGCGCGGGCAAATTTGACCGTATCCGCACCGGGGTGCGGCAGTGCCTTTTGATTTCGGTCTCTTTCAGTATTGCCATGGCGTTTGTCAACATTCTTTTCGGCAAATCCCTGGTGCGCCTGTTTGTCGGCAGCGCCGAAAATGTCGTAAACTTAGCGCATGTTTATCTGGTTATCAACAGTGCCTGCTACTTTATTCTGGCTATCCTGTTTATCATCCGCTACACCCTGCAGGGCCTCGGAAAAAGCTTTGTGCCAACTTTCGCGGGTGTTATGGAGCTGGTCATGCGCACCATTGCGGCGCTGGCGCTGGTCGGGCCGTTTGGCTTTGCGGGGGCATCGGCCTCTAACCCGCTGGCGTGGATTGGCAGCTGCGTGCCGCTGTGCATCGCTTATGTCTTGATTATGCGTCGCCTGCCAAAGGGGCAGGACGCAGCAGACTAGACATAAACCTCTTTTTCATAAGGAATGTATAAAGAAAAGCTGTGGAATTTTTGTTTTCCACAGCTTTTTGCTATTTTTACGAAAAGAGTTATATTATTCTTTTGTAAATAAGACAGAGCTTCCGGTATGGGAAACTTATTTCGCAAAGAAAATCATCAAGAAAGCTTTGTCTGCTGGGAATATTCTACCGGAATGTTCCCGACTCGCACCAGAAACAGACTCCCCACTTGGGCTTGCATCCCAAACCTGCTTTGCAGAAAAAGGTCTTGGGGCGCCGCCTGCAAACAAAATCCGTGGTTTTTCTTTGCCTTCTTTCTTTTTTCCTAAAAAGGAAGAAGGTCAGTCTGCCGCTTTCAAATATGCTTCTGCCTCTGCGATTTCATCTGCCATAGCCTGCGTGCCAGGGGCACCGGTGGTGTTGCGCTTTTCGACACAGGTTGTCAGGCTGATTGCCTCATAGATATCCGGGCCAAAGACCGGGCTTTCTTTCTGGAATTCCTCCAGCGTAAAGTCATCCAGCGCTTTTTGGTGCTGAATACCGTAAAGCACCAGCCGCCCCACAATGCCGTGTGCGTCACGAAACGGCACCCCGTGCTTCACCAGGTAATCGGCCGCATCGGTCGCGTTGGTAAAGCCGTGGCGGGCACTGTCGGCCATGCGGTCTTTGCGGAAGCGCATGGTGCGCAGCATGTCGGCAAACAGCCGCACGCAGCCCTTGACCGTATCAATCGCGTCAAACGAAAGCTCTTTATCCTCCTGCATATCTTTGTCATACGCAAGCGGAATACCCTTCATGGTCGTCATCAGCGACGCCAGCGCCCCATAGACCCGGCCGGTCTTGCCACGCACCAGTTCGGCAATATCCGGATTCTTTTTCTGCGGCATAATGCTGCTGCCGGTGCTGTAGCGGTCGTCGATTTCGACAAATTGGTATTCATTAGAGTTCCACAGAATGACTTCTTCGCAAAAGCGGCTTAAATGCATCATGATTACAGACAATGCAGAAAGGAATTCCAGCAGATAGTCGCGGTCAGAGACCGAGTCCATGCTGTTGCGGGTCGGCCCGTCAAAGCCAAGCAGAGAGGCCACACAGGCGCGGTCGAGCGGATAGGTCGTGCCGGCCAGGGCGCCTGCCCCCAGCGGGCACAGGTTCAGCCGCTTTTTGGTGTCTGCCAGGCGGCCGCGGTCGCGCCGGAACATCTCAAAGTAGGCGCCCAGGTGATGCGCCAGCGTGGTTGGCTGTGCTTTCTGCAGGTGGGTAAAGCCCGGCATAAACGTTTCTGTATTTTCTTTCATCAGCTTTAAAATCGTTTCCAGCAGTTCTTTGAGCTCGGTGTCGATATTGCCGATTTCATCGCGCACATACAGCTTCATATCCAGCGCAACCTGGTCGTTGCGGCTGCGGCCGGTGTGCAGCTTTTTGCCGGTGTCGCCAATGCGGTCAATCAGGTTTGCCTCGACAAAGCTGTGCACGTCCTCGTACTCGTCGGTCATCTGCAGCCGGCCGCTCTGTGCATCCGCCAAAATGCCCTGCAGACCGGCTAAAATATCGTCACACTCTTTTTGTGTCAAAATGCCCTGTTTTGCCAGCATTTTCACGTGCGCGCAGCTGCCCGCTATGTCCTGCGGCAGCAGGCGGCGGTCAAAGGAAAAGGATGCGTTGAACTGATAGGCGAGCTTGTCTGTTTCGCGGGTAAATCTGCCGCCCCATAACTGTGCCATTGCTGTACCTGCTTTCCTGTCAGAAAGGATTGGCGCCCAAAGGGCTTCCTTTCTGTATTTTTTGTGCATTTTGATATATATAAAGATGACAAAATTGTACCACGAATTTCGTGAAAATGCAATTTGCGGATTGATTGACCTTTGGTTCTTTTCATGCTATCCTCAATGTATAAAACCTGCTATATTTAGAAAGGAGCAAGCCCCCATGCACATACAGGACCTGCTGAGTCCGGCGGCGTGCAGTCTTTTTGCATCTGTCAACAGCAAACAGGCCGCAATGGAGCAGCTGATCTGCCTGATGGCGCGCACCGGCTGCATAAACGACATCGCCGCGTTCCGTAAAAATGTACTGGAGCGCGAGGCTTCGGTTTCTACCGGCTGCGACGGTCTAGCCATTCCGCACGGCCGCTGTGCGGCGGTCACGCGCCCGGCGCTGGCGGTCATGCGCGTTGCTGCGGGCTGCCCTTTTAATGCGCTGGACCACAAGCCGGTCTATCTTTTCTTTATGATTGCCGCACCAAATGCAAGCACCCACATGCAGCTGTTAAGCCGCCTGGCCGAGCTGCTTCTGGACAAATCCCTTATACAAAAACTGATGACCGCACCGGATTTTTCCGCTTTCTGCAGCGCCCTGACTCAAGCAGAAGAAGAAACCGAGGCCGACCGGGGCGCCCCTGCACCAAAAGCGGGCGGCCGCTACACCGCGGTTGCCGTGACCGCCTGCCCCCTGGGCATTGCGCACACCTACACGGCAAAGCGCAGCCTGTACCAGGCCGCGGAAGAAATGGGCATTACGCTGAAAGTAGAAACCCACGGTGCCAGCGGCGTACAAGACCAGCTTACGGAAGCGGAAATTGCCGGCTGCAGCGGGGTCATTGTGGCAGCGGACCGTGCACTGGATCTTTCGCGCTTTGCGGGAAAGCCGCTGCTGCGGGTCCCCGTGTCGGACGGCATCAGCCGCCCGCGTCAGCTGCTGGAGTGTGCCGCCGCGGGCAAAGCGCCTGTCTACCGCCCCGAAAAAGCCCTTTCGTCTTCTCTTCCTTCTTACAAAAATATTGGGCACTGGCTTTACAGCGTCCTGATGAGCGGTGTTTCCCACATGCTGCCCTTTGTCACCTGCGGCGGCGTGCTGACCGCTCTGGCTTTTTTACTCGACAGCTTTCTGGCGCCCGGCGCCGGACAGATTGGCACCAACACGGCCGCCGGCAGCTTTTGCCGCCTGCTGGGGCAGGCCGCGCTGAATTTAATGTTTCCGGTACTTGCCGCGTACATCTCCATTGCCATTGCGGACAGGCCCGGGTTGGTGCCGGGCCTTATCAGCGGGTGGCTCGCCTCGTACGGCTACTGTTTTCAGGGCGGCCGGCTGGTCAGCACCCAGACCGCGGGGCAAATTGTCTCAAGCTCCGGCTTTATCGGGGTAATTGCCGCCGGTTTTGCCAGCGGACTGGTCGTCTTGGGGATTAAAAGAATCAGCTGCCACCTGCCCGCCATTGTCGACAGCCTGCGGCCTATGCTGCTCTACCCGCTTCTCGGCACGGCCGGGGCGGGGGCAGTCTGTCTATTTCTGATGAATCCGCTGTTTTCTCAGCTGAACCACTGGGCAAATTTCCTGCTTTCGCTGCTGAATGCGGGCATTCACCCCGCAATCGATATCTGGATTGGGGCACTGCTCGCATGTATGATGGCCGTCGACCTCGGCGGCCCTATCAACAAGGCCGCCTACCTTTTTGGCACGGCCGCCCTGATTGTCAACGGCAGCGTGGTACCCAGCAGCATTATGGCTGCCGTAATGGCGGGCGGCATGGTGCCGCCTTTGGTACTGGCCTTTTCCACTACTTTTTTCCCGAAACTGTTTTCTCCAAAAGAGCGCCAGCTGCGCCTTTCCTCGTATCTCACTGGCGTCTGTTTCCTGACCGAGGGCGCCATTCCCTTTGCTGCGGCAGACCCGGTGCGGGTGCTGCCCTCCTGCATTGCGGGGTCGGCCTGTGCTGGTGCGCTGACTATGCTGTTTCGCTGCCGTCTTTCCGCACCCTACGGCGGCATTTTCGTGGTGCCGCTCATGCAAAACGGCCTGTTGTTTTTGGCTGCCGTGGCGGTGGGCAGCTTTGCCGGCATGTTTCTGCTGGTTTTTCTCAAGCACCGCCGCATTCCCGGTTTCTTGCCGTCTGTGCTTTCTGCTGTAAAACCTATGCAAAACCTAAAGTAAAGAAAATCATCAAGAAAGCTTTGTCTGCTGGGGCCATTCCACTGGAATGGTCCCGACCTGCGTTAGGGACAGACTCCCTACTTGGGCTTGCAGCCCAAACCTGCTTTACAGAAAAAGGTCTTGGGGCGCCGCCCCAAACCCCGCCCGCTTTCTGAGAAAGCGGTAGAAAGCAGGGTAAGACAGCCAGACGGGCGGGGCAAGCACCGCCTGCAAACAAAATCTATGGTTTTTCTTTGCCTTTTTTTCTCCAAAAAGAAAGAACCGCGAACCCTTTTTACGGGGCACGCGGCTCTTTTTTGTCTTGCTTTTCTTCTGTTGTTTCCTTGATTATTGAATTGCTTTTGCAGCCGTCGCCAGTGCATCCACATCACTGCTGCTCACAAGGCCCAGCGTCGTGCCGTCTGCTGTAACCAGATAGCGCCGGTCGCCGGAAGT
Source organism: Oscillospiraceae bacterium (assembly GCA_022483045.1). Classification (NCBI taxonomy): domain Bacteria; kingdom Bacillati; phylum Bacillota; class Clostridia; order Eubacteriales; family Oscillospiraceae; species Oscillospiraceae bacterium. Next base: position 202,954 of record JAKVOA010000002.1, read on the forward strand.
GTAGAACTGGTAGGTATGGTGCACTTTCGAGTCAAAACCGGTCAGCGTCAATGTCCATGCGGGCGTGCCTGTCGGCTTTGCGGTGCTGTCTTCCAGCACTTTGAGCGCGGCAGCTTTGGTAAAGAATGTAGAATACGCGGTTTCACCGGAAATCTTTTTGCCGTTAGCCTGAACGGTGTAAGTATAGGCGGTGTTGTCCTCTGTCGAGGAGCTCGCATTCTTTGCGCGCGTGATGACCAGATTGTAGCTTGCGCTGCTGCTCTTGAGCGTAACGCCGGCTATTTCAGTCTGTGTATTTTCCAGGATTGTCGTCCGCTGCAGGTCAAAGGCCTTTTGTGTCAGCCAGGAAAGGCTGCTGCTCTCTACCAGGTAAGCGACACGGCCGCCTTTCATCATCACATAGTAGCCGCCGCTGCTCTCCTGCCCGCCGATCAGCAGCGTGCCGCTGCCGGAAGTGGAGGTATAGGAAAGTGTACAGGCCGGATTTGTCAGCCCGTAGGTTTTCAGCTGCGCCGCGGTCGGGTCCAGTGCCACTGCACTGGAGGCGCTGACCGCCGAGGCCGCACTGGCAAGGATCTCTACCTTGTCGCCATCGGCGGGGCGGTTATTTACGCTCCAGCTGCTGCCGGAACGAACCAGCGAAAAACTTCCATTCTGATTTTTTACATCAATTTTACTGAAAGCCATGGCCACCGCTGAGGATTCCGACGAAGTGGAAGAATCGGAAGACGTGGAGGAAGAAGCCGGCGCCGAGATACTGGTCACCTGTGTGGAAAGGTAAGCTGGCAGACCCTTTAAGAGGGTATCGGAAATGCTCGCGGCGTAGACGCTGTCGCTGTCTTTCAGTTTCACGTACCGCGCGGAAGTATCCAGCGGGGTTTCATTGCCGACCAACAGCGTTATGGTTTTTCCGCTTTTAAAGGTGCTGGTAATGGTTATGGTCGGGTTTTCCAGCCCATACGCCGCAAGGGAACTCGCCGCTGTACCGATATTTTTAATTGCAGAAAGGCTGTAGCCGTCCTGCACCGCGGTGCTGACGGTATCGGCTGAGGTCGACACCCCGGAAAGCTCCTGAATCTTAAAAACAGTTTTCGCCGATGCACTGGAGGCCGCGCTGCTTGCCGCAGAAGACCCCGCCGAGGCAGCCGCCGCTTTTGCAGAGGCGGCCGACTCACTGGCAGCCTTTGCCGTAGCCGCCGCGTCCGGCACAAAAGTATAGGTGCCGGTGCTGTTTTTTACGGTCATGCTGGCAAGGTCGCTGTCTTTATAGCTGTAAAGGGAAACGGTGCTTTCCGACGAACTGGAAGAGGAAGAGCTCGTACTGCTGGAGGGGGAAAAGTGCAGCCACGCCAGCGCGCCCGCCAGGCCCGCTACACAGACCAGCAGCACGATCAGCGTCCGTTTCGGGTGCTTCATTACAGCTTCCTCCTTTTACGGTAAACCACAATGCCCGCAATAAACAGGCACAGCGGAATGATCACGGTAAATACGCCAAAGCCAAGCACCATGGCCGCCGCACTGGAAAGCTTTATATCAGAAGCATTGGTCTGTATCGGCGTCACTGTCACCGAGCCGGTGCCGCCGGTGCCGGTGATATAGCGGGCAAGGTCGGCGCTCCAGGTGCCATTTGCGTAAGTATTCGCGTTGACAATGCCGTCGGTAAAGAAGACCGCGCTGCCGCATACAGCTACGCTTGCGGTCATCTTTTTGCTGCCAGAGGTCAGGGACTTCTGCCCAATCGCCGCCACGACAGAGGCCTGCTTTGTCTTGCCGGAAGACGAGGTATCGCTGCCAGTGGTGCCCACATTATAAGAAGTGCTGCCAGACTTCATCAGCGCACTGGTCGTAACACCGGTGACCTCAGAAAGGGTCATGGTCTGGGCAATCGGCATCAGCAGGTTGCTGTAAGAAGTAGTGGATTTGTTCAGCGTGATATCGGTCTGTGCATCCGCCAAAATATAGGCCGGCTGCTCCATCACATATTTGCTTGCGTCCGACTCCATCGCCACGCTGTTCTGCAGGTTAATGCCCCATTCCTTGAGGAACGCCGAAAGCTTCGGGAACTTCGCGGGGTCAATGACATGGGCCGAGAGCAGAATGCCGCGGTCGGCCGTACTGCTGGTGGAGGAAAGGAAGGCGTCCAGTTTTTTAATTTCGCTGTCGGTGTAGTCGGTCTTTGGTGCACCGATAAACACCATCTGGGCGTTGGCCGGAATCTTGTCAGTCAAAAGGTTGACATCTTTGGTCTGGAAGTTGTTGCTGGTGCACAGTTTCTTCATAGCGCTTGCGTCCAGCTGCTCTTGGTGGCCGGTCTCAAAGGCAATGACCGGCAGGTTGTCCGAGTTGGCGTTATTTAAGCCCGCGGCCAGTGCATCGCCCACCTGGGTGTAAACCGACTGGCTGCCCGTGGTGCTGTCGCTCTGCACATCAAACAAATCTGTAGATTTGACGACATAAGACCGCTTTGCGGTTTTTACCACCACGTCGCCGGTTGTCAGGCTGTCGCTGGAGTACTGGGTCGCAAAGGTCGGGTCTTTATCCAAATCCTTATATACAACCGAAATTTTGCGGTTGCGCTCGGCCATTTTGCCGGCAAGCACACCCACCTGGCTGTACTTTACACTGTAAGAAGAGAGAATCTCGTTGTTCTTGACCTGCTCTTCTGTACCCATAATAATCAGTTGGGTGTCCTGCTTTACATTGTCCACCACTTTTTTGACACTGTCGCTCAGGGAGTTGAGGCTGCCTGCGGAAAGGTCAATATTCATGCTTGGGTAGCGGTCTGACAAAGAAGAAACCAGCACATTCACCAGCACCAGCACAACCAAACCCAGCGCGGTGACCGCGCGGGCAGCTGCACCGTGGCGGAACCGCTGTGAACGCATGCGCTGCCGCAGGGGCGGGCGGCTTTCTTTTCTTTCTTTTTTCGCTTCTTTTTCCTGTTTGCGGCGCTTTTGGGCTGCGTCTTCGGCAGCCTGTTTTTCTTTATCTTTCACGTACTCTGATTTTTGCAGGTCTGTTTTTTTATCTTTCATCTGCTCACTGCCTCCCCTCAGTGCCAGCGGCGGCTCTCAAGCCGCCGGGCGGTTAGGAACAGCAGCGCTACTGTAACAGAAACAAAAAACACCACTGCACTGATATCAAATGTACCGGAAGTAAACTGCTTGTAGCGGCTGGAAAAAGAAATCCACGAAACAATCTTAGAGAAAATTTCGTTGTTTACCGCACTGGAAATATTGTCAATCACCATCAGCAGCACGGCAATGCCCATGCTGCCAATTGCCGCGACAATCGGGTTTTCGGTTAAGGACGAAATAAAAATGCCGATAGCGGTCATGGCTGCGCCAAAGAAAAGCGCGCCCAGGTAGTCGCCGAAAATCATGGACCAGCTGGGCGATGCCGAAAAGGAGAGCACCACTGCGGGAATCAACGACAGGGTCATGCCGATAAAGTAAATACAGAAAGCGCCGACAAATTTGCCGCCCACAATCCCCATGGTGCTGACCGGCGCGGTCAAAAGCGCCTGGTCGGTCTTGCTGCGCTGCTCTTCACTAAAAGTACGCATGGTGAGAATCGGGATAATCAGCATACACCAGATAAACATATTATTGTACACGTAAGAAATATTAGAAGAGCTGCCGGAAAGATAAACCTGTGCATAGGAAAATCCAAACAGCGCCGCCAGCACGCCCAGGCAGACATACGCCACTGGCGAGTGAAAATACTGTTTCAGTTCTTTTTTGGTCACTGCACCCATTTATTTCTCCTCCTTTTTGCTCTCCGCTTGATTGTCGGCCTTTTTCTCTTCTTTGCGCGACAGTTCGTCGTCTGTTTTTGGCACTGTGTAGCCGACCACACTGGCCGCCGCGGCGCGTACGCTGCGGCTTTCTTTTTCGATTTCTTCCGTCTGGGTATTTTCCGTTTCGCCGGAAGTCAGGCGCAGGAAGATTTCCTCCAGCGTATTGCGGCGGGGTGACATCGCCAGCAGGGTCCAGTGTTTGTCACAGCACAGGCTGAAAACTTCGCGGCGGGTGTCGGCGTCTTCGTCGAGGGAATACTTCCACACGCCGGTCTCGCTCTGTCCCTGCAGCTGCACGTTTTTGACATGCGGCAGGGCTTTCAGCGCCTTTTGCGCCTCGCTGTTTGGTGCCTCAATTTCCACCTGCAGGCGCTGCGGCTCTACGGTCTTTGCCAGCTCTTCCTGGGTGCCGTCCGCGACCAGCTTGCCGTTGTTGATGATTAAAATACGCTCGCAGGTTGCCTCTACTTCCTGCAGGATATGGGAAGAAAGAATGACGGTATGCGTTTTGCCAAGGTTCTTTATCAGGTTGCGAATTTCGATAATCTGCTTTGGGTCAAGCCCTACGGTGGGTTCGTCCAAAATCAGGACCGGCGGGTCGCCCAAAAGGGCCTGTGCCAGCCCAACCCGCTGGCGGTAGCCTTTGCTCAGGTTGCCGATCAGGCGCGGATAGACGTGGTCGATCCCTGTTAAGCGGCAAATTTTGCCGATGTGTGCTTTCTTTGATTTCTTTACTTTCTTTAAATCAAAGATAAAGTCCAGGTATTCTTCCACGGTCATATCCATGTAAAGCGGAGGAAGCTCCGGCAGATAGCCGATGCAGCTTTTGGCGGCGTCGGCCTCATCGAGTACATCGTGTCCCTCTACTGTAACCGTTCCGCTGGTGGCCGAAAGATACCCTGTGATGATGTTCATGGTTGTGGATTTGCCGGCGCCGTTTGGCCCTAGAAAACCAACTACGCCGCTGCCTTCCACCGAAAAGCTCACATCCGACAGGGCTGTGTTAAGGCCGTACCGTTTGGTGAGGTGGCTGACTTCGATCATCCGTTTCCAACTCCTTTATGTGTTACTTTCTTGCCCGCCCGCAGGCGGCCGGTTGCGAAAAGTTTCGCAGTCTTTGCAAGTATACTGCCCCTTTCTGAACTTTGTGTGAATTTCGGGTGACTTGATAAAGCCATGTACAAGAAGCGGATCTGCCCCCTGCCCGCTTGCTTTGAAAACAGCAGAAAGCCACGTAAAAGACTGCCTGCAAATTTCCCCTGCGGTTTTTCTTTGCTTTCTTTCGTTTTCCCCAAAAAGGGAGAAAGTTTTACCGCTTTGCTTGACGAAACTGTACCTTTGCGGTTACAATAATACAAACCCGCCAAAGGCCGCTTGGCTTTTGGGGCCTGCCGCGGGGCCGTCAAATTCTGTATGTTTCGATACCGTATTTTGAGGAGGCACCTTTCATGGCCGTTATCAAACCGTTTCGAGCACTGCGCTATACCCAAAAGGCCGGCGATATTGCCAAGCTGACCTGCCCGCCTTATGATATCATCAGCGAAGAGGAACGCAGCGCGTTTCTTGCCGAAAGTCCCTACAATATTATTCGGCTGGAGCTGCCCCGCGGCGAAAATCCCTATGCCCAGGCTGGCTCTGTGCTGAAAAAGTGGGAAGCCGAGGGCATTCTGCAGGAAGACACACAGCCCGGTCTCTATATTTATGAAGAGGAATTTACCGCCAACGGCCAGACAAACCGCATCAAGGGCTTTATCTGCCGCGTCAAGCTGGAGCCGTTTGAAAATGGCGTCATTCTGCCGCATGAAGAGACCCTGAGCCGCGCCAAAAAGGACCGCTTCGACTTAATGCAGGCCACCTACTGCAACTTCAGCCAAATCTATTCTTTATATATGGACCCAAAACAGATTACCAGAAACCGCATTGACGCCCTGAGCACCGGCACGCCCCGCTATGAATTTTCCGACGGCACCGTCACCCACCGGCTGTGGCTTGTCAACGACCCGGTCGCCATTGCCGCTGTCTGTGACGACTTTGCCACCCGCCGCCTCTACATTGCCGACGGCCACCACCGCTACGAGACTGCACTCAATTTTCGCAACTGGTGCCGCGACCAGGGTGTTATCTCCAGCGAACCGGACTACTGCATGATGATGCTGGTCGACATGGAAAACCCGGGCCTGGTCGTGTTCCCGACCCACCGGCTGATCCACGGTCTAAAGGACTTCAGCCGAGAAAAGCTGCTGGACGGCTGCCGCGGCTCCTTTGACATCACCCGCGTCTCCGGCCTTGCCAGCATTCCCGAAAAACTCAGCGCATGCTATGCGGCCGGCCAAAAAGCCTTTGCCTGCTACTGCGGCGGCGAGGACTGGGACCTGTTGGTCCTGCGCGACCTCTCTGTCATGGACAAAGCCCTTCCCGACAAATCCGCCGCCAGCCGCGGTTTGGATGTATCGGTCTTACATACGCTGATTCTCGAAAAGGTACTGGGCATTGACAAGGAAAATATGGCAAAGCAGATAAACCTTTCTTATACCCGCGATTTTGAGGAAGCAGTCGCCAGTGTACAGAAAGGGGAAAGCCAGTGCGCTTTCTTAATGAACCCCACCCGCGTCACCGAAATCCGCGACGTGGCCGCCGCCGGCGAGAAGATGCCGCAGAAATCCACCTACTTTTACCCGAAACTCATCACGGGCCTTGCCATGAACCAGATGGATATTCTGCGCTGAGCCGCCTTTTTTCTTGCTTTTTGCAGTTTATATCCGCCTTTCTTGCAAAATATTTTTGATTTTACGCTATTAAATGCCAAAAGCATATTGACGCGGCCACTTTTTCATAATATAATCAAAGTCAAACATGAATCAGCAGTACTTGTTGATTCATGTTTGTGTACCCAAAAAAGCAGCACAAGGGGGTGTTTGCAGTGGCAACCGGCGCAGAGATCATGGTCAAGTGCCTGGAAAAAGAGAACGTCCGCCGGATCTTCGGTTATCCGGGCGCGGCAATCTGCCCGTTTTACGACTGCCTGTCTGCCTCTGCAATCAAGCACATCCTTGTACGGGAAGAACAAAACGCCGCCCACATGGCCAGCGGCTACGCGCGCTCCTGCGGAAAAGTGGGCGTGTGCGTTGTCACCTCGGGCCCCGGGGCGACCAACCTCATCACCGGCATCGCCACCGCGTACATGGACTCCATTCCGCTTGTGGTAATCACCGGGCAGGTGAACTCGTGGCTTTTGGGACGCGACGTTTTTCAGGAGGCCGACATCACCGGCGCCTGCGAAAGCTTTACCAAACACAGTTACCTCGTAAAAGATGCCGCTGACTTGCCGCGGATCTTTAAAGAGGCTTTTCATATCGCCTCTACCGGCCGCCCCGGCCCGGTGCTGATTGATGTACCTACCGATGTACAGAATCAGCCGGTTGCCACGTGGCAGTACCCGGAAAAGGCTAATATCCGCGGCTACAAGCCCCGCACACAGGGCCACGCCCTGCAGGTGAAAAAAGCGCTTGCCGCCATTGCAGAGGCCGAGCGGCCGATTATCTGCTGCGGCGGCGGCGTGGTGCTGGCAAATGCCCGCGACGAAATGACTGCTTTCGCCAAAAAAAGCGGCATTCCGGTATGCGCCACGATGATGGGCATTGGCGTCATACCCATGGACAGCGATCTGTACCTGGGCATGATTGGCATGCACGGGCGCGAAAGCGCCAACCTGACCATGCAGCAGGCCGACCTTGTGCTGCTGTGCGGTGCACGCGTGGGCGACCGCGCGGTTTCTGCCCCGCAGCAGATCGCCGAAAAGGCCCGCATTATCCACATTGATGTAGACCCCGCCGAAATCGGCAAAAACATGCCGGTTGATATTCCCATTGTCGGCGACGTGCGGCAGGTGCTCAAGAGCCTGACCGAGGGCGTGACCGACACCGTGCCCGAGGCGTGGAAACAGAAGGTGCTGGACTACAAAAACCAGTTTCCGCCGCGTGGCGAGCCGCGGGAAGATTTCGTAGAACCGCGTGTGTTTATCCGTGACCTTTCCGCCATGATGGAGGACAACGCCATTTTGGTTGCGGATGTCGGCCAAAACCAGATTTGGGCCGCGCGCAACTTCAATGTCAAGGAAGGCCGCTTTTTAACCAGCGGCGGCCTTGGCACCATGGGGTACGCGATTCCCGCCGCGGTGGGCGCAAAAATGGCAAAGCCGCACCGCCAGGTTGTTGCCGTATGCGGCGACGGGTCTTTCCAAATGGCCATGTGTGAGCTTGGCACCTTGGTGCAGACCGGCACCGACATTAAAATTATCATTATGCAGAACGGCACTCTGGGCATGGTAAAAGAATTTCAAGACAAGCTTTACAAAGGCCGCTACATCGGCACAATCTTAAAGGGCGGCGAGCCCGATTTCGTAAAGCTTGCCGAAAGTTACGGCATTCGCGCCTCTTTTGCCAAAAACAATGCCGCCGCCAAAGAGCAGGCTGCCCAAATGCTTCAGCAAGACGGCCCGTACATTCTGGTGTGCCGGGTAGACCCCGCCACACCCAGCATATAAGGGGGCGCCGGAAATGAAACATACGCTTTCCGTTCTGGTAGAAAACCAGCCGGGCATTCTTTCCAAAGTAGCGGGGCTTTTTTCCCGCCGCGGCTTTAACATTGATTCTTTAGCTGTTGGCGTGACAGAGGACCCCACGGTTTCGCGCATGACGATTGTCGTCGATGGCGACGAGCACATGGTCGAGCAAGTGGAAAAGCAGCTCAACAAGCTGATACAGGTAATCAAGGTGCGTGTACTGGAGCCCGGCCGCTTTATTTCGCGCGAGCTGTCGCTGGTAAAGGTGAGCTGCCGCACAGGGGACCGCGGCGACGTAATGAAAATTGCCGAGCTGATGCAGGCCCGCATTGTCGATGTCACCACCAGTACGCTGACCCTGCAGTTTTGTGACACAGACGAGCGCACCGAAACCCTTTTGGACCTGCTGCGGCCGTACGGCTTTAAAGAAGTTGTGCGGGCGGGCGCCATTGCAGTAGAAAAAGGCTGCCACTAAGGCGCATTCCTGTATTTGTTATTTTGATTTCTATTTTTATTTTGTCAACCCAACTCTTTCCAGAGCTTCTTACGCAATGAGGAGCGCCCGGCGCTTGTGGGGGCGAGTCTTGGTTTAAGTGCTCCAAGAGTTCCGTTATATACTTAATTCTCTTACTAACAGTAAGACAAGGAGGAACAGAACAATGCCAAAGATCTATTATGACGCGGACTGTGACATCAATGTACTCAAAGGAAAGACTGTTGCCGTTATTGGTTTCGGTAGCCAGGGCCATGCCCATGCGCTAAACCTGCGCGACAGCGGTGTCAACGTCATTGTCGGCCTGTACAAAGGCAGCAAGCGCTGGGAACATGCGGAAAAAGACATGGGCTTTAAGGTTCTAACCACTGCAGAGGCCACAAAGGCCGCTGATATTATCATGGTGCTGGCACCTGATGAGAAGCAGGCACAGATTTACAAGGACGACATTGCGCCTAACCTGACTGCTGGCAAGGCACTTGCTTTTGCTCATGGTTTCAATATCCATTACGGCCAGATTGTCCCGCCGAAGGATATCGATGTCTTCATGATTGCACCAAAGGCACCGGGCCACACTGTGCGCAGTGAGTTTGTCGAGGGCAAAGGCACCCCGGCACTGGTCGCTGTATATCAGGATGCTTCCGGTCACTGCCTTGAGACCGCGCTGGCTTATGGCGCAGGCCTGGGCGCAGCACGTGCAGCACTGATGGAAACCACCTTTAAGATTGAAACAGAAACCGACCTGTTCGGCGAGCAGGCTGTCCTTTGCGGCGGCGTAACTGCCCTGATGCGTGCCGGTTTTGAAACATTGGTCGAGGCTGGCTACCCGCCGGAGAACGCTTACTTCGAGTGCATTCATGAGATGAAGCTGATCGTTGACCTGATCTACACCGGCGGCTTCAGCTTCATGCGTTACTCTATCTCTGACACCGCCGAGTACGGCGATTACGAGACTGGCAAGCGCGTCGTCACCCCGGCTGTCAAGGCTTCTATGAAGCAGGTCCTTGACGAAATCCAGGACGGCACCTTTGCTTCCAAGTGGATTGCAGAGAACAAGAACGGCCGCTGCCACTTCAATGCATGCCGCAAGATGAATGCAGACTTGCAGCTTGAAAAAGTTGGTGCAGAGCTGCGCAAAATGTACTCTTGGAACAAGGACAACACAAAGTACGCTGACTAATTGTTCCTTTAGCATACAGAACCCCTGTAAGAAAAGCCGCATAGGGAAACCTTTTCCCCGTGCGGCTTTTTCTTGCTTTTCAGCAGGCTCCATGATAAACTTTGAATATATCTTTTGTCTTTTCATTCTTTATGTGAGGTGATTTTTATGAAATGGCAGCGATCCATTATAAAGAGCAACGCCAAAGTTTCCCTGCAGGGACACTATTGGGTCAGCTTTGCCGCCTGCCTGGTTACGCTTTTGCTTTCCGGCGGTATTTTTTCCACAGTCTGTATAGCGCAGCGCTGGCCTGAGCTAATAACCCGAATGGGCCATTGGGGTAAATTCTATTCCGGTACTTATTACAATGACTATGGCGTCTTTTCTTACCGATACCGCGTACCTCTAATGCCTTTCAGCACGATTTCCCCGATTATGTGGCTGGTGACTGTACTGGTCTCTATCTTTATCGGCATTGCCCTCTCGGTCGGCCTGTGCCGTTTCTTTTTGCACAAACGCTTTGGCGATACCCGCTTTTCCACTATTTTCAGCGGTTTTAAACAGAACTGGGGCAACACCGTTGGCGCGGTATTCCTGACAAAACTCTTTATCACGCTGTGGAGTCTTTTGTTTTTCATTCCTGGTATTGTAAAATCTTATCAGTACTACTATGTGGAATACCTGCTGGCCGACAACCCCAACCTTTCTGGGGAACGCGCCCGTCAGCTCAGCCGTATGCTCTCTGACGGCGAAAAAGGCAGACTGTTTGTCTTTGACCTCTCTTTCTTTTGGTGGTATGTCCTAGTGGGCCTCACTTCGGTAATCACGCTGGGCATGAGCGCCTCTTTCCTGGCCCCCTATCTGGACAGTGCCCGCGCAGAGCTGTACATTTTCGTGCGCGACCGCGCCATTCAGATGGGCCAACTGAACCCCGCTGAGCTCTGCCTTGCCCCGCAGCAGTCACCGTATCAACCGCACCCATTTGGCGGCTCTTATACGGCAAATGCGCAGAACGCGCCTTACGGCAATCCGCAGAACGCGCCTTACGGCAATCCGCAGAACGCACCTTACGGCAATCCGCAGAACGCACCTTACGGCAATCCGCAGAACGCACCTTACGGCAATCCGCAGAACGCACCTTACGGCAATCCGCAGAACGCACCTTACGGCAATCCGCAGAACGCACCTTACGGCAATCCGCAGAACACCGGCCCGGCGGACGATACACAGAACGCTCCTGCAGACAATGCGCAGAGCACCAGCCCGGCGGACGATACACAGAACGCTCCTGCAGACAATGCGCAGAGCACCAACCCGGCCGAAAGCACAGATTCTGATGAAAAGCAATAAATTTCCCTTTGCCAAAGGCCCGCGGCAGCAGCGCTGTCCGCGGGCCTTTCTATGCTTTGTGCGTCCGCTTTTCCGGTGGAATGCTCCCTATTGCCTGCCGGCTGTTTCGTTTTCGCTCCATTTAGACAGATATATGCTTTCGGCGGTATGCGAGATAAATCGCCGCTTTTCCGGTGGAATGCTCCCTATTGCCTGCCGGCTGTTTCGTTTTCGCTCCATTTAGACAGATATATGCTTTCGGCGGTATACGGGATGAATCGCCGCTTTTTCGGTGGAATGCTCCCTATTGCCTGCCGGCTGTTTCGTTTTCGCTCCATGCAAGCATAAAAAATGCCCTGTCGGTTTTCTCCCGGCAGAGCATTCTTTTTCAGCATCTCAGGGGGCCTAAAATCCGGGCAGGCCTCACCGCTTTGCTTTATTTTTTAAAGACATTCTTTACCGAGCGCAGTTCTTCACGGGTAGGCACAAACAGCCGGTAAAGCGGCGTGTGTGAATAGGCACAGAAAATTGCCACACTGGAAAGGCCCTGCACTGTCAGAGAAATAGAGGTGGAAAGCGCCACGCCGTTAATCCCCATCAGCGGAATCACAAGCAGGCAGGAAATACAGTTTGACACAACCCCCAGCACCGTGGGGATAATGTTGAGCTCTGGCCGGCCATAGGCGGAAATGGAGTTGCCCAGCACCTTTGCGTAGGAAATGAAAATAGAACCGACAATCAAATACGCCAAAGGCGCCAAAGCACCCTTGTACATGGGGAACAGCCACGGCACAAAGATATTGGCAAGCCACAAAATGAGCAGGGCCGCCACAGCTGTGACGTACGTGACCACCTTTGTCGAAATCAGCGTCAGGTGCAGCTTGTCTTTCTGCTCGCTCATGGCGGCAATGCGGCTCATAATGACCTGGCTGACCGCGTCCGGCAAAATCCAGACCTGCTGCATAATGGTAAATGCCGTAGAGTAAACGCCCAGATTCTTAATTCCGTATCTGCCCTGTACAATATAAGTCCCTAAAAAAGTATTGATATACGTCAAAACGTTGCTGACATGTGCTTTCAGGCTGTACTTCAGCATGGCGCCCTGCGGCACCGGGTAGTCGTCATCCGGTATCGGCTTGGGCCGCGGGCCGTTCCAGCGGCGGATGCACACCAGGGCAAACACAATCATGCCGGCAGAAATGGCGACCGTGCCCCAGATCCAGTAAGAGGCCGAGGGCCGAAACGCAATATAGAGTGCCAGCAGCGTGGCCAAAATCCGCTGTGTCAGGTTAATCATATTAAAGGATTTAAACTTATTTTCGCCCCGCAGGACCCCGGTGCACAGGTTTAGCACCAGCGAGCACAGCGCGTAAACGACAATGGCCGCCAAAAAAGGCGATGGCGTCTTGCTGAAAAAAGAGCTGTTTCGCAGCAGCACCATAACCGCTGTGCCCACAACAGCAATCAGCGCAAAGACCGCCGCGCCCAGTTTTAAAATCGACTTTTTTGTATTTTCAATCTTAAATCGCGCTACAAAATAGATAATAGAGGCCGCAATGCTCAACCCAACCAGGGTGTAAAAACCGCCGCCCCAGGTCTGCACCGCATTGTAGTAGCCCTTTACCGTTGGGTCTACGCGGCGCAACACCACAATGGACGAAACAAGGCCCAGCACTGCACCAAATGCATTGGTGCCAAAGGTATTTAGGGAATCCCGGACAACGTCACTGTGTATCCTTTTTTCTTTTTTCTTCATGTTGTTTGTATGCTCCATAAATTTACAGGCTAAAAATAAATATGGAGTCTATTATACCATGCTTCCCACCAGATAACAACGGCAGATGCGCCTTAATGCACAAAAGCCGCGACGCGGTCTTTCATGCGGATACGGTCGAGGGCACGCGCAAGCAGCAGGTAAATCGCCGCGCTGGCGCCGGCCTGCACCAGGTTTGGCACAATCTCAACAAGCGGCGACGCAAAGCTATGCAGCAAAGCGGCCTCGGTCAGGTAGTAGCCCCCCACGCAGACAGCGCCGGCCACAAAGGTCGCGGCCACGTTTCTCTTTGTCAAAAGCTTGGCCCCGGCCGTGGAAAAGCACAGCGCCATCAGGGACTTTATCAGCAGCGTGGGCAGCGCATACACCAGGCTGCCGGTCAGCGCATCTGACAGCGCCTCGCCGATGCCGGCCGCCGCAACCGCGTACGGCGCGGGCAGCATGCTGGCCGCCAAATACACAAAAGCGTCGCCCAGGTGGATGTAGCCCCCGGTGGCCGGGGTCGGAATGTGCAGAATATAGGCTGTAACGACGAAAATCAGCGCGCCAAACAGCGCGGCTGTCACCCCTAAATGTAAAGACTTTTTATTCATAAATCCTGTCACCCATCCTTTTTCCCGGGGGTCGTTTTTGCCCTCGGCTGTATTACTGGAAATTATCCCTATCATACCGAAAAACTGGAATGATTGAAATAGACAGTTTGTAAAAATTTTAAAGGTACAGTTCTTTCTGGCGGGCTTTGGGCGCTGCCGCAGCGCGCGCTGCCTTTCCCGAAAAAAATTTGGCAGTGCACAAATTTCATGGTATAATAGTAGGACTTTTAAATTACTTTGGAGGTGGACCCATGACGGCAGACCGGCTGAGGGCACGCAGCACCCTGCGCAACACACTGTTTTTCGGTGTCGGCGGTGTTCTTCTCATAGCGGCAAATTTAATGCCGATTTTCAACAGTTTCTTTTACGCAGGCGCGGTGTATGTGCTTCTTTGGGCCAACTTTATTCTGAATATCGGCATCCTCTGCGACCTGTGCAGCCATTTTCGGCGCGACTTCCCCATGCTGGTCTTTACCCTTTCCTTTGACCTGCTGCTGCTGGGGCGCGTCTACATTGCTTTTTGGGCGAAAGACCAGGCTGATCTGCTGTATAACCTAGAGGCCAGCTCTTACGAAAATTTATTTTCAGCGCTGCAGATTGTCACCTTTGCGCTGCTGTTTGCCTATGCGGGGTACAAGCTTTGTGCGCCGCTGTTTTTGCGCCGGGAAAAGGCCCTTGCCAAGCGGGACCCGGCCGTCTTTCACAACGACCAGCTGACCCCGCTGATTCGCCAAATCAGCAAAATTGTGCTGCTGATAAGCTCCCTGGCTTTCTTCTTTATGCTGGTGCGCAGCATCTCGGTGGTGCTGCGCTACGGGTACCTGGGGTCGTACACCAAGCAGATTGAAAATGAAGTGCCAAGCGTCATCAGCCGGCTCTCCATGTTTTTTGTGCCCTCTTTCGCGGTGTTTCTGGCAACTCTGCCAGACCGGCGTCAGCTGCGGCTGCCGCTTCTCGTCTACGGTGTCTACATGCTCTCTTCCCTTTTGACCGGCCGGCGCAACACCTTTGTCTGTGAGGCGCTTATGCTGCTCATCTATTTTGTGCTGCGCGACCGTCTACTGCCCAAAGAGCAGCGCTTGGTGCAAAAAAAGCGCATTGTGCCGATTCTCATTTTGGCCGTAGTGCTGGTGTACCTGCTGCAGGTAGTGGCGGTGCGGCGCTCGGGCAGCGGCTCTGGGCACAACCTGCTCAACATGATTTCAAACTTTATTTACTCGCAGGGGGCCACCTACCGCGTGGTACAGCAGACCGTAAACTGCTGGGACCGCTTTGACCACCAGACCGCCTGGCAGTTTATTTTCTATCCGTGTACTGAATTTGTACACAACAATCCGCTTACCCAAACGATTTTCGGGCTTTCGCCGATTGTCAGCACCCAAAGCACACAGTATGTACTGACAAACTATAATCTGGCCCACGTGCTGACCTACATGGTCGACCCGGCGCGCTACCTTTCCGGCGGCGGCTTTGGCACCACCTATGTCGCCGAGGCCTACCTTGGCTTTGGCATGGCGGGTGTTGCGGTTGTCAGCGGCTTTTTTGGGGTTGCTTTCCGCTTTTTCTCATCGATGCTCACGCGCTCTTGGCCGGTGCTGGCCCTTTCCCTGCTCGCTGTCAAAGAGCTGGTGTACGTGCCGCGCAACTTTGCGCTTTCTTGGGTATTCAATACCTTTTCAATTACCTATCTGCTCTACTTTATCGGCATTTACCTGCTGGCGCTGCTCATTGCACGCTTGGGCGCGCATCTGCGCCGCACAAACGGCAGTATCTGCCCCGCACGGGAGGTGCCATCTGATTGAAGCTGCTAATTCTTTTGACCACATCGTTCCCCCTGGGCAGCGGCGAGGATTTTCTTTCCGCAGAGCTTTTGCAGGCGACCGGGTTTGACCGTATTCTGGTGTGTCCCTGCAGCCCGCAGCCCGGCGCGCAGCAGACAAAGCCCCTTCCCGAAAGCTGCACGCTTGTGCACCTGCAGCGCAGCCCCCTTGGTAAAAGCACCTATGCGCGCCTGCTTTTCTGCCCCGCCGCACGGCAGGACCTTTCTGCTCTGCACAAAGCCGGTCAATATACCCTCGCGCGCGCCCACGACCTTGTGTATTTTTTAAAACATACAGAAGAAATCTACACTGCGCTGAAGCAGGCCGTGTCGGCAGAGCCCGGCGATTCTGTGGTCCTTTACAGCTACTGGCTGTATGAAGCGGCCGCGGCCGCGGTCCGCTTTGCCAAAGACCTGCGCCAAAAAGGCGTTTCGGTACGCCTGATTTCCCGCGCGCACGGCTTCGATATTCATAAAGAGCGCCGCCAAAGCGGTTACCTGCCCCTGCGGCCGTATCTTTTCGCTCATCTCGACCATATTTTCCCCTGTTCGCAGGACGGCGCGGCGGTGCTGCAGAAAGAAGCTGGGCCGGCCCTTGCCAAAAAGATAACCTGCGCCTATCTTGGCACAAACGACTGCGGCCTGGGGCAGCCGCGGCAGACACCGCTGCACTTGGTTTCGTGCTCATACATGGTGCCGGTCAAGCGGCTGCACCTGATTCTTTCCGCGCTGGAGCAGGCGGACTTTCCCGTCACGTGGACCCACTTGGGCGGCGGACCGCTGGAAGCGGAACTGCGCGAAAAGGCAAAAAGCCTGCCGCCAAACGTCACAGCCGAATTTTTAGGGCAGATGAAAAATACAGAAGTGCTGGAATACTACAAAAGCCACCCGGTCACCGCCTTTGTCAATGTCAGTGAAAGCGAGGGCGTACCTGTCACCGTGATGGAAGCCGCTTCCTTCGGCATTCCGGCGATTGCCACCAATGTGGGCGGCACCCACGAGCTGGTACAGGACGGCACAAATGGCTTTCTGCTGCCCAAAGCGTTTGCCCCGCAGGAACTTTTAGCGGCGGTCAAGCGCCTGCGCGACCTGCCCACGGCAGACTACACGGCGCTGTGCGAAAACGCGCGCGGCCTCTGGGCCGAAAAATTCAACGCAGAAAAAAATTACCAGAATTTTTATCATGACCTGAGTTGTGGGAGCCTATCATGAATTTTCTATATATCAGCAATGTCAGCAAAACCAAACAGTACGCCGGCATCTTAAAAAAGGTAGCCGGGCAGACCGAGGGCGCCGCCCGCCTGGGCTGGCAGGCGCACTACACCTGCGTGCAAGGGGAGCGTGTCCTGCTCTGCAGCGCCGCCGGCAGTGAACTGCAGCACACAGATCTTGCCCCCGGCCTGCGCTGGCGCGACCGGCAGGCCGCCATTACCGCGGCAATCTGCGGCTTTTTAAGCAGCGGACAGTACAATGCCGTGTACATTAAGGGGTTTTTGTCTAACCCCTATGCTCTGAAAGCTGCCGCGGCCGCTAAAGCGGCAGATCCCGCCTGCCGGGTCATTTTTGAGATAGCGACCTACCCCTATTGGGGTGAGTACAAACGCTTTCTGCGGGTAGACCGCCAAAAAAAGGATATGCGCGCCCTAGCCGGCCATCTGCTGGAAATCTGGCAGCATGCCATAACCGCACCGCGCATGAAGCGCTGTGTCGATGCACTTGCGGTCTTTGGTGCACCGGTCACACGGCTGTGGGGCATTCCGGCTGTCACCATCGACAACGGCGTTGCTGTCGACAAAATCGCCCTGAAACAGCCTAACAGCACCGACCCGGTTATCCGCCTTTTGGGCGTGGCAGGCACGTCGGTCGCGCACGGCTATTTCCGCGTACTTGAGGGCCTTGCGCAGTACCAAAAGACAAAATCCCCGCAGGACCCGGAGGTCTGCTTTGAGATTGTAGGTGCCAACCAAACCATCGAGGATATGAAAGCCCGGGCGTCGTCCCTTTCGCTGGGCAGCGCCGCTGTCTTTCTCGGCTACAAAAATGCAGAGGAGCTTTCTGTCCTTTACAGTCAGTGCGATGCGGCGGTTTCCTCCCTTGGGGTATATCAAATTCACCTGACTTGGCTCTCGCCCTTAAAGTCGCGCGAATACTGCGCGGCGGGCATTCCGTTTTTGTACGCTTATGAAGATACGCTGCCGGTCGATGCGCCTTTTGCTATGAAACTTGCAAATGACCCGTCGCCGGTTGATATAGCCGCTGTGGTCCGCTTTGCGCAGCGCTGCCGCCGGCACCCGGAAATTTCCCGGCAGGAGCGGCAGTATGCAGCTGACCATTTCGATTGGAAGATCATTATGGAAAAGGTGCTCCGTTTTGCGGGTGCCGATAACGCCAAAAAATAAGGAGGGCCCCAAATATGGAGCTGTATGTAAGTTTTTCAGACGTCATGCACTTTTTTAGGCGCAAATGGATCAAATTTCTGCTGGTTGTCGTGCTGTTCGGCGTAGTATGCAGTCTGCTGCCGCTACAAACTGCCAGCTATACCTACACCGCCAACACCACCGTGATGCTCAACTGCCAGGTGCCGGAAAACGCGGATGCCGACTACCGCCAGCAGTACACCAATATTTTAAACTACCGTGTACAGGCTGCTGTCGCAGAGGCAAGCTCCAACGACCTGCTGGAAAGCACCGCCGACAAACTGGGTATTAAAAAGGAAGTTATCAAAAAGATTACCGGCGAGCAGGTAAAGAGTGCCCCTGCTGTAAAGCTGACAATCCAGACCAGCAACGCCAGCCTGGCCGCCAAGATTTCCGACACGGCCGCACAGATTCTGTCAGATGACATGGTGCAGCAGTTCCCCTCGCCAAAGCTTTCCGTTTTCATCAGTGAAAAAGCACTGGACACTGCTTCTCACTCTCAAAATACCGCCATGCTCAAAGGCGGGATTCTGGGGGCGGCGCTCGGTTTCTTAATCTTTGTATGCTATGGGCTTATCCGCGTGCTGACAAACCACGCGGTAAACAGCGGCAAAGGCGCAGCCGAGCTGCTGGAACTCAAGTTTCTGGGTAATGTCCCGCATACCGGCGATAAAGACAAGCAGGCCGACGCTTTCCGCAGAATGCGCACCGCTGTTTTAAATCAGCCGAAAGCCGCCAAGAGCCTGCTGGTTGAAAGCACCGGAAAAGACAGCGGCACGCCGCAGACAGCCGCCGGCCTTGCTATTTCCCTTGCACAGGCTGGACGCACCGTTTTGGCAGTTGATGCCGATCTGCGTGACCCGCAGCTGGCCTCTCTGCTGGGCGTAAAACCCGAAAAGAACCTGCGCGATGTGTTGGACGGCCGCAGCACTGTTACCGAAGCCGCTGTGGAAGTGCCCGCCCATAAAAACCTTTCCCTGCTGGCAGGTGCCGCGGGCAGCGAAAACCCGGCCGACCTTTTGACCAAGAGCTTCTCTGAAATTTTGGAAGAAGCCGAAAGCGAATATGACAGCGTAATTATCTGCGCGCCGTCTCAGCCGGACTACCCCGATGCAGACAGCATTGCCTCCTGCCCCAACGCGGTGCTTCTAACCGCAAAGTATGGCACAACTTCCTACAATGTCATGCGCGGCGCCATCAGCGCCACCAAAGAAGCCGGCGGCAATCTTTCCGGCTTTGTCGTGACCGACGCCTAATTGATCTTTTTGTAAATACTGAAAGCCGCGGGGAAATTTCCCGCGGTTTTTTTGCGGCTTTTCGGCAAGCTTCGCCTGCAGAGATTCTCGTATTCGTATAGAATATAAAGTGTAAAAAAGCGCCTGCCACACGGCAGACGCCCATTTTGTATGCTCTGTTTTTACGCCTGTGTTACCGGATTCTTTTTGTCATCCGCTTTCTGCTGAAAGCGCCGGCTGCCCACGGCCACGCGGATGTGCTCACCGGTCGCGCAGACACCGGTCTCGTCCTCGGCGGTCAGGTGAAAATGAAACGTGCGGCCCTCCTGCTCGACCAGCTCGGCAGTCACGGTAACGGTCATACCAATTGGTGTAGGCGCTGTGTGCTCAATGGAAAGTGAGCAGCCCACGCTGGTCTTGTCGGGGGTCAGGTAGCGCTGCGCCAGCTGCGCGGAAGCATTCTCAAACAGGGCACAGATTGTGGGTGTTGCCAACACACGCAGACTGCCGCTGCCGACATTGACCGCCAGCATATCTTCTGTTACTTCTTTTTTCAAAACTGCTCTTTCTGCCATTTGAAATTCCTCCATAAACATGCTATGATTATTTCGTTTTATACTTCTTTATTTTACCAGAATCCTGCAAAAAGACAAGGGGGAAACATTTCATGGCAGCCATTTCCTTTGTTCCGGCGGCACCGACCGAGCTGCCGCGCCTGGCCGCACTGGCAAAGCCGATTTGGGAAGACTGCTTTACCCCAATCATCGGCAAAGAGCAGGTGGCCTATATGGTCAGGCTCTTTCAGTCGCTGCCCGCGCTGCGCCGGCAGACGCAGCAGGAAAATTACCAATACTACTTTATACAGCTTGGCGGCAAAGACCTGGGCTACACCGGCGTACAACCGGACCCCCGCGGCGGCTTGTTTTTAAGCAAGCTTTACCTCAAAGCAGAGGCCCGCGGGCGCGGGTACGCGCGGCAGGCTTTCTGCTTTTTATGCGGCCTTGCAAAAGAACAGGGCCTGTGCCGCATCTGGCTGACTGTCAATAAACACAACGCACAGGCCATTGCCGTGTACGAGCACCTCGGTTTTGTGCGCACTGACGCAGTCGTCACCGACATCGGCGGCGGCTTTGTGATGGATGACTACATCTATTCGTTTTCCATTTCTCATTCTTAGGAGGTTTTCATGCAGTACCCGAAAGCAGTTCTATTTGATTATGGCATGACTTTGTGTACCGAACCCGCTCCGCGTATCGAAAAAGGCTACGCCGCCCTGCTGCAGCACGCCGTGGCAAATCCGCGCGGCATTACTGCCCCGCAGCTGATGGCCTTTGCCCAAAAAGCGAAAGCTGACCTTGGCTGGAACCTGCCGGAAGACACCCAGCCGCTGGAAACCTGGTATCTTTCGCTGCAGCGCTACTACCTAGAGTCCCTGGACATCACGCTGGACCTTTCCCCCCTGCAGGCAGAGGAACTTTATTGGGACATCTGCTCCCCGGCAACACCCGCACCCTACATTCAGCAGGTACTGAAAGCGCTGCAGCTGCGCGACATTCCCCTTGGCGTAGTCAGCAACCTGTGCTTTACCGGCGCAACCCTGGAGCGCCGCCTGCACGCCTGCTTCCCCAGCGACCCATTCCGCTTTATCCTGGCAAGCAGCGAGTATGCTTTCCGCAAACCGCAGCGCCGCTTTTTTGAGCTGGCCCTGCACAAAATGGGCACCACAGCCGACGAAACCTGGTTCTGCGGCGACAATCCCATCTGCGATATCGATGGATCCGCCGGCGCAGGCATGCGCTCTTTCTGGTACCGCTGCGGCGATGATTTCGACATCTGCCCAAGACAACCCAAAAATCCCTGCACCCACCTTTCCGACTGGCGGCAGTTTGCCGCGCTTTTTGCGTAAAACCGACCACGACACCCGAAACCGAAAAGGAGCCTACGATGGAAGATTCGAAAATTTGTCCTGCCTGCAGCGCAAAAAATCCTGCGGCTGCCAACTTCTGTGAGCAGTGCGGCACCGCCTTTTCACCCGCCGGACAACCGGCCGGCGCACCGCAATCTGCCGGACAGCCGGCCGGCGCACCGCAATCTGCCGGACAGCCGACTGACGCACCGCAATCTGCCGGACAGCCGACCGGCGCACCGCAAACTGCCGGACAGCCGACTGACGCACCGCAATCTGCCGGACAGCCGGCCGGCGCACCGCAATCTGCCGGACAGCCGACTGACGCACCGCAAACTGCCGGACAGCCGGCCGGCGCACCGCAGCAGCCTTATTATCAGCAGCCCTGCCAACAGCCGGGCTACACCTATGGCCGGCAGCCACGTTCCTATTTCTACGGCCGGCAGCCACGCCGCCGGGTTTCTCAGTATCCTTTAGGGCAGGTTGGGCGTCCTTTCGGCCTGTTTGACGGTACCTTTACCCCCGGCAGCATCACCCCTGTCCGCAACCGCATTGCCGCGGCAGTCCTGTGCCTGCTGGTCGGTCCCTTTGGCATTCACAAATTTTACACCGGCCAGTGGGGCAGCGGCGCCGTATCTCTGTTTTTGCTGCTTACCCTCGCCTGGACCGGCTGGATCTGGGGCATTCTGTACGCCGTTTCTTTAGCGGAAGCGATCTTGCTCTTTACCATGTCGGACCGGGACTTTGAAAACAAGTATCACGTGCGGGCACAGTAAGCCCGCCTGCAGAAGGCGTCTGCCCGAATCGGTGCAGGCGCTTCTTTTCCCCGCAGAGCGCGCCCCGTGTGCCTTGCGTTTCTTTCTGAATAATGGTATACTTTGAATGCTTTTATGAAGCAGAAATAAGAATTTTCGGCGGGTCTGCTGCAGCTGCCAGCGCCTGCCCCCAAAAGAAGGACATGGCTGTATGAAACTAGGCATTGTGGGGCTGCCGAATGTCGGCAAAAGCACCCTTTTCAACGCAATCACCAACGCGGGCGCACAAAGCGCCAACTATCCTTTTTGTACCATCGAGCCAAATGTCGGCATCGTTGCGGTGCCCGACAAGCGCCTGGACAAATTGGCCGAAATGTACCACCCGAAAAAATACACCCCGGCGTCAGTTGAGTTTGTCGACATTGCCGGCCTGGTCAAGGGCGCCAGCAAAGGCGAGGGCCTTGGCAACAAATTCCTTGCAAATATCCGCGAAGTAGACGCCATTATCCACGTTGTGCGCTGCTTTGAAAACGACGACATTGTGCATGTGGACGGCAGCATCGACCCTGCCCGCGATATTGAAACTATCCAGGTGGAGCTGATTCTTTCCGACCTTGAGGTCTTGGAGCGCCGCATCGACAAAACCAAAAAACAGCTGAAAGCCGACAAAAAGTATCAGGTCGAACTGGACTTTTTTGAGCGCGTGAAAAATGTGCTCGACAACGGCCAGCCCGCGCGCAGCGTTTCCTGCACAGAGGACGAGGCCGCGCTGCTCTCTACTGTCAATCTTCTGACCAACAAGCCGGTCCTTTACGCCGCCAACATGAGCGAAGACGACTTTAAAAACGGCATTGAAGCCAACAAATACTACCAGACCGTAAAGGAGATTGCCACCAAAGAGCACGCCGGCGTGCTGCCTATCTGCGCCGAAACCGAAGCCGAAATTTCCGGCATGGAGCCGGACGAAAAGGAGCTCTTCCTTTCCGACATGGGGCTGGCAGAAAGCGGCCTCGACCGCTTTATTCGTGCATCGTACTCCCTTTTGGGGCTCATCAGCTTTCTCACTGCCGGCGAGCCAGAGGTGCGCGCGTGGACCATTAAAAAAGGCACCAAGGCGCCGCAGGCCGCCGGTAAGATTCACTCTGACTTTGAGCGCGGCTTTATCCGCGCCGAGGTCGTGCCCTACACCGAGTTGGTCGCCTGCGGCGGCATGGCCGCCGCCCGCGAAAAAGGCTTAGTGCGCAGCGAAGGCAAAGACTACGTTATGCAGGACGGCGATGTTGTGCTGTTCCGCTTTAATGTTTAAATCTTTCCTGCTCTGCACAGGCTAGTATGATCTGCCATTTATGCGGAAATTTCCGCAATCTATTATAAATGGGATCTTTAAAGGAGGAGATCGTCATGGAATTCAAAGGAAGCAAAACAGAAGCAAATCTTGCCGCCGCATTTGCCGGCGAAAGTCAGGCCCGTAACAAATACACCTACTACGCCAGCAAGGCGAAAAAAGAAGGATACGAGCAGATTGCCGCTATCTTTGAAGAGACCGCAAACAACGAAAAAGAACATGCAAAGCTTTGGTTTAAGCTGCTGCACAACGACGACATTCCCTCTACCGAGGCAAACCTGGCGGACGCTGCCGCAGGCGAAAACTACGAGTGGACCGAAATGTACAAAGAATTTGCAGACACAGCCGACGCCGAGGGCTTTAAAGCCATTGCCGCAACCATGCGCCGCATTGCCAGCATCGAAAAGACGCATGAAGAGCGCTATCGCAAGCTGCTCGCCAACCTGAAAGAGGACATCGTCTTTAAGACGGACGACGAAAACACCGTATGGGTCTGCCGCAACTGCGGTTACATCTATGTCGGCAAAGAAGCACCAAAGGTATGCCCTGCATGTAAACACCCGCAGGCTTACTTTGAGCGCCGCGCAGTCAACTACTGATTTGGCTTTTCCGTTTTCACCGGAAAGGAAACACAAAAGCTCTTTGGCTTTTCAAAAAGCCGGGGAGCTTTTTCCCATTCTGTACAAAATTTTGTTTTCATGCGGCAAATCAAAGAAAACCAGCCCTTTTGGCAAAAGGATTTTAAGATTTACCTTGAAAAACAAAGAAAAACTCTTTATAATGGCAATACGGGCAAAGACGCTTGGAGAAAATTCCATGCGTCTTTTTTTTATGAAAATTTTGGTGCACATGGCTGATTCTGCTCTGCCGCACAGCCGGCTGCCTGTGCCAAAACCTATGGAGGGTGACGAATCCATGCATCTTACGCCGAAAGAAACCGATAAACTAATGCTCCACTTTGCCGGTAACCTGGCAAAAGAACGAATGGGCCGGGGCCTAAAATTAAACTACCCCGAGTCCATTGCACTCATCAGCTCTGAGCTGATGGAGCGCGCAAGAGACGGGGAAAGCGTTGCGCAAATCATGCAGGACGGCCTGCATATCCTCACCCGCGCCGATGTGATGGAGGGCGTGCCGGAAATGATCCGCGAGGTGCAGATTGAAGCAACTTTTCCCGACGGCACCAAACTTGTGACGGTGCACAACCCAATTCGTTAGGAGGGCAAAACAGATGATACCAGGAGAAATGATAACCTGCAGCGGCAGCATTACGCTGAATGCCGGGCGCCCAACCGCGCAGCTGACCGTGGTCAACACCGGCGACCGGCCCGTGCAGGTGGGCTCCCATTTCCACTTTTTTGAGGTCAATCGCGCGCTGCGCTTCGACCGAAAGGCAGCGTACGGTATGCGGCTGGACATTCCGTCCGGCACAGCAGTGCGGTTTGAGCCGGGCGAAGAAAAGACCGTCAGCCTGACTGCCATTGGCGGCAGCAGGCGGGTGTATGGACTCAACAGCCTGACCTGCGGCGCTCTTGACGACAACGACGTGCGCAAAGCTGCACAGGAGCGCGCAGCCAAATTCGGTTTTCAGGGGGCCACAAAATGAGCTGTGAAATTACACGAAAAGCATACGCGGATATGTACGGCCCGACTGTTGGCGACAAGGTGCGCCTTGCCGACACCAACCTTTTTGCCAAAGTGGAAAAAGACGCGGCCGTTTACGGCGATGAAGCAAAATTTGGCGGCGGCAAGTCCCTGCGTGACGGCATGGGGCAGTCCTGCCCGGCACTTTCTGTACCGGACCTAGTTATTACCAATGCACTGATTATCGACTACACCGGCATTTACAAAGCCGATATCGGAATAAAAGATGGCTGCATCTGCGGCATTGGCAAGGCCGGCAACCCGGACGTGATGGACGGGGTCTCCCCTTCCCTGGTGGTGGGCGCCCAAACCGAGGCCCTCGCCGGCGAAGGCCTGATTGTCACGGCCGGCGGAATCGACACACACATTCATTTTATCAGCCCGCAGCAGATCGAAACCGCACTGGACAGCGGCATCACCACCATGATCGGCGGCGGCACCGGCCCTGCAGACGGCACCAACGCAACCACGTGCACCCCCGGCAAGTGGAACCTGTGGAGAATGCTGGAGGCAGCAGAGGCTTTCCCGATGAATTTGGGCTTTCTGGGAAAAGGAAATTCTGCCAATCCCAAAACACTTGCCGCTCAGGTCGAGGCAGGTGCACTGGGCTTAAAGCTGCATGAAGACTGGGGCTGCACGCCGGCGGCCATTGATGCCAGCCTGCAGGTGGCAGATAAATACGATGTACAGGTTGCCATTCATACCGACACCCTAAATGAAGCCGGCTTTGTCGAAGACACAGTCAACGCAATCGGCGGCAGGACCATTCACACGTACCACACCGAGGGCGCGGGCGGCGGGCATGCGCCGGACATTATTCGTATGGCGTCTTTTCCCAACGTTCTGCCCTCTTCGACAAACCCCACGATGCCGTTTACCAAAAATACGCTGGACGAGCACATGGACATGCTGATGGTCTGCCACCACCTAGACCGCAGTGTACCCGCGGATATCGCCTTTGCCGATTCCCGTATTCGGCCTGAAACGATTGCCGCCGAGGACGTTTTGCACGACATGGGCATTTTCAGCATGATGAGTTCCGACTCACAGGCCATGGGCCGGGTCGGGGAAGTCATTCTGCGCACGTGGCAGACAGCGGACAAAATGAAAAAGCAGTTTGGTGCGCTGGAGGGCGACACAGACTGCGACAACAACCGCATCAAGCGCTATATCGCGAAGTACACCATCAACCCGGCCATTACCCACGGCATTTCAGACTCTGTCGGCTCTGTCGAAGTGGGCAAATTTGCCGACCTGGTCCTTTGGCGGCCCGAGCTTTTCGGCGTAAAACCAGAGATGATTATTAAAGGCGGCTTTATTGCGCAAGCGCGCATGGGCGACGCCAACGCCTCTATTCCCACCCCTCAGCCGGTGCGCTACCGCCCGATGTTCGGCGCTTTCGGGCAGGCACGGGCAAAGACCTGCATCACCTTTTTGTCGCAGGCCGGCATCGACAACGGCGTGCCCGGCGAGCTTGGGCTTAGGCGGCTGATAAAGCCCGTACACAACTGCCGCAAAATCGGCAAAAAAGACATGCGGCTCAACAACCGTACCGGCGACATTCGCGTAGACCCCGAAACCTACCAAGTCACTGTTGACGGCAAAGTCATCACCTGCGACGCGGCAGAGAGCCTTTCTATGACACAGCGATATTTTCTGTTTTAATACGGAGGAAACTATGATTTATGAACAAATACTGGGAAACCTGAAAGACCGGCCGGACTTGGCAAAGGAAACCATTGACTTTGTGCCGGTAGAGTGGTTTGACACACAAAAGACGATCTTCCGGCTGCGTTCCGTGTCTGGCAGAGATGTCTGCATCCGCCAGGAAAACGGGCACCGCCTGCACGACGGCGATATTCTGTCGCGGGGGCCGCAGGGCATTCTCGCGGTAAAAGTCCGGCCGAGTGAGGTGCTGAAGCTGAAACTGGAAACGCCAGAGCAGGCCGCGCGCCTTGGCTGGGAGCTTGGCAACCGCCACCTGCCTGTTGTCATTGACGCAGGCGGTGTGACAGTGCCCTATGACGAGCCGACTTTTTCTTATCTGCAGCAGCGCGGCTTTTCGCCAAAACGCTGCACAGATGTCTTTACCGGCTCTCTGGTGCACAGCCACCACCACGAACATGGTGGATAAAACCTTTTTAAAGCTGCTGCAGGTCTGCGACTCGACCTTCCCTATCGGCGCTTTTACGCTTTCCAATGGGCTGGAAACTTATGTACAGAAAGGCCTTGTCGCCAGCGGAAAAGACCTGCGGGACTACCTCAGGGCATGGCTCAGCGCGCAGCAGCGCTGCGACTTGGCCGCCGCGGCGCTTGCCTATGAGGCTGCAGCCAGCCCGCGCGAAATTTTGCTGCTTGACGAACGCACGGCAGCCTATAAGCTGCCCATGGAGGTACGCGAAGGCTCGCGGAAAATGTGCATTCGCTTTTTAAAGCTGATGAAAAAGATCGGCATTTCCGCTGCTGAAAGCTACCAGAAACAGATTGAAGCGGGCCGCGCTGTGGGCCAGTACCCGGTCGCTTTTGGGCTGTATGCCCGCATGCAGGGCATTGCAAAGGAAGATGCCATTTTAGTCTATGCCTACAACATGTGCTCGGCTATTGTGACAGGCTGTGTCAAGCTGATTCCCATGAGCCAGACCGACGGACAACGCGTGCTTTACGAAACGCTGCCCGCCATTGAGGTGGCCGCCAAAGCGGCCCTGCACGTCAAACCAGAAGCGCTTGGCCTGTCGCTTCCCGGGCTGGATATTCGCGCCATGCAGCACGAGCGGCTTTATACACGTCAATATCTCTCTTAAACATCTTTGTGAAAGTTGGTTTCGTAAAATAATGGCATACGTAAAAATTGGCATCGGCGGCCCGGTGGGGTCCGGTAAAACGGCTTTGATTGAGCGGCTGACCCGAAAAATGATTCCGTATTACAGTATTTGTGTTGTTACAAATGATATCTACACCAAAGAAGACGCCGAATTTCTGACAAAGAACAGCGCCCTGCCGCCTGAGCGCATTGTCGGTGTCGAAACCGGCGGTTGCCCGCACACCGCTATCCGTGAAGACTGCTCTATGAATTTGGAAGCCGTGGAGGACATGGCCCGGCGCTTTCCCGATGTGCAGATTCTTTTCATCGAGAGCGGCGGCGACAACCTCTCTGCGACTTTCAGCCCAGAACTTGCCGACGCGACGATTTATGTTATCGACGTGGCGCAGGGCGACAAAATTCCGCGGAAAGGCGGGCCAGGCGTCACACGCTCTGACCTGCTCGTCATCAACAAAACAGACCTTGCCCCCTATGTCGGCGCAGACCTTGCCGTAATGAAGCGGGATTCTTTGCGCATGCGTGGGGACCGCCCGTTTCTGTTTACGAATTTAATGAACAACAGCGGTGTCGATGAAATTATCCGCTGGATACAAAAATGTGTTTTGCTGGAGGGTGCATAAAGCGTGAAGGGCAGCCATGGAGTTCTGCGACTGGAAACGGCCCGGCGCGGAAAGCAGACCGTCCTCAAAGACTGTTATTTTGAGGCGCCGTATAAAGTCACCAGTCCCTTTGCAGACCCGGACGGCAGCATTTCTGTCATTGTCATGTACGCCTCAGCCGGTATTTTGGAAAATGACACAGCCTTTGTCGAGCTGCACGCGGGCCGGGACAGCTGCGTGCGTGTGACAAACCAGTCCTACGGAAAAATTTTTAAAATGGAGCAGGGCGGGGCTGTAAAGGATATCCGCATCTCTGTGGACAAAGGCGCCCGCCTTGCTTTTCTGCCAAAGCCGGTGATTCCCTTTGCCGGCAGCCGCTTTCAGTGCAGCACACAAATAGAGGTGGCGCGCGGGGGCAGCCTGGTTTACCGCGATATCTTGTCCTGCGGCCGTTTGGCCCGGGGCGAAGAATTTGCTTTTGAGAGCTACCGCACCCGGCTGTCAATTCGCTATAGCGGCCGGCTGGTTCTCAATGAAAACGTTGTTTTGGAACCAAAGCAGCAAAATCTCAGCAGTCTGGGCTACTACGAGGGCTTTACGCATCAAGCAACCCTGTGCTTTGTCGGGGAAACCGTGCCAGAAGCGGAAAAAGCGGCCGCTTTGCTGCAAAGCGTGCCGGGTATCGCCTTTGGGGTCACTTCCATGATGCTTGGGGGTCTGATGGTGCGCATGCTGGGCACTGGCGCAGAGCAGCTGCTGAATGCCTGCGATGCTGTGACGGCCCTTTTTTGAAAGCAACAGGCCGCCTTTTTATACGCCGATTGTCAGTATGCACGGTTCACGGCGTCATCAAAGAACAGGTTTGTTTTTCTGCACCGCTGTGTCTGTGCGGGCGGCAGAAGACATCTGCATTCTGTATATTTTCTATCTATTTTACAATTTGTATATATTGAAAGCTTTCTGCCCCTCTCACGCCCGCCAAAAAACCCGCCCTTTTCCTTTCAAAAGGGCGGGTTTGTGATACGCCGATTGTCAGTATGCACGGTTCACGGCGTCATCAAAGAACAGGTTTGTTTTTCTGCACCGCTGTGTCTGTGCGGGCGGCAGAAGGCATCTGCACTCTGTATATTTTCTATCTATTTTACAATTTGTATATATTGAAAGTTTTCAGAAACTGCGGTTCCTCTTACTGCATTGCCGCAACCAGCGCGAGCGCCAGCACCATAAGCACCAACAGCAGGATATTGAGGACTTTGTTGGTCTTTCCTTTCAGAAGCTTTTGAAAAATCCAGTAAACGCCGATACCCAAAGCCCCGCCCAGCGTGTTGTCGAGCAGGTCGGTAATGTCACTGGTGCCAACTGCAAGCACATACTGCAGGGTTTCAAACGTGAGGCTGACCAAAAAGCACGGCAGCAGCGTTTTGAAAAACGGCCGCTCCGGCCACAGCATTTTCAGATAAATACCAAACGGCATAAAGGCCAAAATGTTTCCGACAATCTCAAAGAGATCGAGCCGGCCGTCTCGGTAAAAAGAAGCCTGAAACGGCACCAGATTCAGCTGCCGGTAGCGGTCGAGCACGGCGACATTCGTCTGCAGCTTCAGCATAACTAGCCACGTCAGCAGAAACAGATAAAAGATAAAGAAAGCGGTGGTAACCCGCCGCTGTTTTTTGTTTTCCATTCTTTTGTTCTCCTACGGCTCTATCACAGCCGCTGCGCGGCCGCCTTTTTAACGGCTTTTCGCTGTGCGCGCATGCGGCGGAAAAAGCCGCGCAGCACCTCGGCGCACTCCTCCTGCAAAAGGCCCTGCTCCACCTGCGGGCAAAAGCCGCCGGGAAGCGCCAGCAGGTTTACCGCCGACCCACAGGCGCCCGCTTTTGGGTCTTTTGCGCCGTACACCACCCGCGGGATATGCGCATTTAAAACAGCGCCCGCACACATGGGGCACGGCTCCAGCGTAACATAAAGCGTGCACTGCCACAGCCGCCAACCGCCCAGCACCCGGCAGCCGCGGCCAATCGCCTCAATTTCCGCGTGGCAGAGCGCATTTTTCTGCGTCTCGCGGCGGTTTCTGCCTTCCGCGACAATTTCCCCGTCTTTTGTTAAAACCGCGCCCACGGGCACCTCGCCCTCGCCGGCAGACTGCTTTGCCAGTTCCAGGGCCCGGCGCATACAAGCTTCATCTGTCAAGACTGCAGCAGCACATAAATGCTGACCCCAACGCCGTATATCAACATTGCGACCCCGCCGCCGCTGGTAAAAAGGCCGCTGACCCGGCGGGCAAGGCTACTGGCCATGTGGTCGCGCGGAATGCTCAGCTTCCCCTGCGGTTCTTTCTTCCGCATCGCCAGGCGGTAAACCAGCGCACAGACAGCTAGACCGAAAATTATGACAAAATAGCCGCCCTCAAAGGTCTGCGCGGCCCTCTGGCCCAAGTCTTCCTGCAAAACCGCCGCAAGTGTAGCAAGGCCGTTGTTAAGCATGTGCAGCACAATACAGGGAAGGATGCTGCCCGTGCGTACCCGCAGAAAGCCAAAAATCAGGCCCACCAGCGTGGCAAACACAAACTGCCCCACGTTGCCATGGTAAAGCCCAAACAAAAGCGATGACACCACAATGGCGAACCAGTCGCCCCAGCGGCGCAGGCTACCCAAAACCGCCCCGCGGAACAAGATTTCCTCTACCAGCGGGGGAATCAGCGTACCATAAAGTACATATAAAATCTGTGTCAGCACAGAGTGGTCCATCGGCATATCAGGAATTTGCCCGGAAAAGCCCAGCGCTTCTTCGAGCATCTGCACCAGGGCGGTAGGCCAGTTGCAGGCAAGGGTTAGCGCCATGCACACCACACACAAAAACGCCATGTCGCTGCCGGTAAGTCCGACCGCCGCCGGCCTGCCAAAGGGCAGGAACTCCTCTGTCGGGCGACCGGAAAAGCAAATGTACAAAAGCGGAACCAGCGCCAGCAGCAGGTAGCCAATGCAGTCGGCAAGGTACTGCTGCGTCAGGCTGCCGCCGCTTGAAAAGCCAGAACGATATAGAATCAGCACAAGGCAGGCCTGTGTCACTGTCATTACGGCAATAGAGCCCAAAACCAGCCACCCGGCTGTACCCACCGCATGGCGCGAGCCGCGGCGCTCTGCCCACAGGCGCGCCTGCCACTGATAATTCTGCTGAGAAAATTGATACGGATAAACCATTGTGTCGTCCTTTCTGCTCCGCTGTAAAGCGGAAAGCTGACCCCGCGTTTTGTCCTTTTTTCGCGGAACTTCATTCAGTATAACATACCCGGCCGTGTTTGCAAATTCCTTTGCAACTTTTTGTACAGTATGCTATACTATACTGTGATGTTTGATAGAGAATAGGAAGTGTTTTCATGTCTGCAAAACCAGCTGCGGCAGACCTTGGCAACGGCAGTATCGGGCACCTGATGCTGCAGCTTTCCCTGCCGTCAATCGCGGCGCAGGTCGTCAATATGCTTTACAATATGGTCGACCGCATTTATATCGGCCATATCCCCAACACCGGCGCCACAGCCCTGACTGGTGTCGGTGTCTGTTTTCCCATCTTGATTTTAATTTCCGCTTTCAGTGCGCTGATTGGTCTGGGCGGCGCGCCGCGTGCCTCCATTGAAATGGGCCGCAGCAACCGTGAAGGTGCGGAAAAAATACTTGGAAACTGCTTTACCATGCTGCTGGCAGCTGCCGCTGTCCTAACCGCGGTGTTTCTCTGCTTTAGCCGGCCGCTGCTAATGCTTTTCGGTGCAAGCGAAAAGACACTGCCATACGGCCTGAGCTACCTTAATATCTATGTGCTGGGCACTGTTTTTGTACTGATTTCAGTCGGCTTAAATGCCTTTATCTCCGCACAGGGCGCCGCCTCTACCGCAATGAAGACTACCTTGATTGGCGCCGTCTTAAACATTGTACTGGACCCTGTTTTTATCTTTGCCTTTGGCTTAGGGGTGCGCGGCGCAGCCATTGCCACGGTCATCTCTCAGGCGGTCAGCGCCGTGTGGGTGCTGCACTTTTTGTTTGGGCCAAAGACAGCTCTGCGCCTGCGCCGCAAAAATTTGAGGCTGCACCGCAGGATTCTGCTGCCGATTTTGGGGCTGGGGCTTTCTCCGTTTATTATGCAGTCTACCGAAAGCCTTTTAAATATCTGCTTTAATTCCTCTTTGCAGCACTACGGCGGCGACACCACAGTGGGCGCCATGTCCATTCTTTCCACGCTGATGCAAATGGTAATGCTGCCGCTGCAGGGGCTGGCGCTGGGCGCACAGCCGATTATCAGCTTTAACTACGGTGCCCAAAAATACGACCGGGTCAAAAAAGCGTTTCGCCTGCTGCTAATCTCTTCCTTTATCTTCACCGCCGGCTGCTGGGCGCTGATGCAGCTGCTGCCGGGCATATTTGTCGGCATGTTTACCAGTGACGCCGTGCTCACCAAGACAACCGTGTGGGCCTCTCACATCTATCTTTTCGGGCTGTTTGCTTCTGGCATACAGGCGGCCTGCCAGCAAAGCTTTTTGGCCCTGGGGCAGGCAAAACAGAGCCTGCTTTTAGCGCTGCTGCGCAAGGTCATTCTGCTGATTCCGCTGATTTACATTCTGCCGCATTTGTTTACAGACCCGGTCTTTGCCGTTTTTCTGGCAGAGCCGGTCGCCGACATTTCAGCGGCGTGTATTACTTTTCTTACTTTTTTCGCCTGGTTTCGGCGCAATTTTGCCAAGCCGAAACAGACTCCTGCCGCATAAAAAAGCTGCTAAACAGAAGAGTTCGGCCGGGCACCCTTTTGGGGAAAGCCCGGCCGTTTTTTATGACAGGTGCTGCGTGCAGTAAACCCTGCTGGAAAGCAGCTCTTTCCACTGAAACACCCCATTCTGCAGCGTCATATAGCTGCGGGGGCTGTCCTCTTTCGGCAGCGAAACGGAACCGGGGTTAAGCCACAGAATGCCGTTTTTCTCGGTGCAGTCCGGCACATGGGTGTGCCCGTAAAGCAACACATCGCCGGGGCACAGCGGCGGCGTTTCTTTCGGCAGATGCTGCCCGTGTACAGCGTAAAGCAGGTGCCCGCCCGCAGCGAAGACTGCATACTCTGCTAAAATCGGGAACGGCAGCACCATTTGGTCTACCTCGGCGTCGCAGTTGCCGCGCACGCAGAAAATCTTTTCTTTCAGGCTGCAGAGCACCTTTATCACTTCTTTGGGTGCGTATTCTTCCGGCAGGTCGTTTCTCGGCCCGTGGTAGAGCAGGTCGCCCAAAAGGAGCAGGCGGTCCGCTTTTTCCTGTGCAAAGCGCATCGCCATGGCCCGGCAGTACTTTGCAGAGCCGTGTATATCGGAAGCAATCATCAATTTCACAGTTTTTTCCTTTTTGTCTCTTTTTCTTTATCTGCAAACATCAGGATAAAGGCCGCGACCTGCAGCAGCGCACAGAGAAGGATTGCCCTTGTCTGCAGCAGACCTACCAAAAAGTTGCCCAAAACAGCCCCGACAATAAAGCAGGCAATAATCCCGTAGTACAGGAAACATTTGTGTACAGAAAGCTTGTTTCGGGTATGTACGTAGTCACACAGGTACTGTGTGCCGCTGCGCAGGTTGCCAATGCACATGGTCGTGGCAATGCCGTTGCCGTGTATCTTGCGAAAGCTTTCTACCTGAATACCGCAGGCCAAGGAGGTCAGGCTGTTTGCCAACAGATTTTTGTCGCGGGAGATAAAGCTGACGCCAAACAAAATGACTGCTTCAAATAATACTGAAATCTGCCGCCAGTGAAAGACCGTCATCTGCTGGTAGCGAATCCTGACGATATCTGCCAAAGCGATGCCGAGTGCAAAAAAAATCACCGGCAGCAAATATCTAAGCGCCTCGCTCCAGTTCCTTTCAGAAAGGTTAATGCCAAACAAAAGCATATTGCCCGTTTGTGCATTGGCAAAGACTTTATCGCGGCAGACATACGAATAAGCATCCATAAACCCGCCGGAAATCGCCAAAATCATGCCGAGTTCTATGGATTCCGACATCTGTTTTGCTCGCTGCATAGTTTTTCTCCTTACCTGTCAAGCTGTTTTTTTGTTCCCTCTTTTTTGTACAGAAAGCGCTTTGTCCGCAGGCGCTCTTTTGATTATTTCAGTTGGGCAATGGTTACGCCGCTTTCGCCCTCACCGTAGGTGCCAAGGCGGTAGCTTTTTACATTTGGGTGATGTTTTAAATGCTCCTGCACTGCTTTGCGCAGCACGCCGGTGCCTTTGCCGTGGATAATCGTGACCTGTGTCAGGTTGCTGCGGGCCGCATGGTCCAAAAACAGGTCGACATTGGCAATTGCCTCATCGGCAGTTTGTCCGCGCAGGTCCAGCTCAGCAGACGCGGCTGCATTGGAAAAGTGCCGCGCTGTGTTTCGAGTCATGCGGCGCTCTGCTTTGCGCTTTTCGGCCTCTGTCACCAGCTGCAGGTTTTCCACCTCGGCGCGGGTCTTAATCACGCCGGCCTGCACCATTGCGTACTTGCCGTCGGCAGAGACCTCCAGCACTGTGGCCGGCCGGTCCAAATCCACCAAACGCACGGTGTCGCCCGCGCGCAGCGGCCGCGGCAGCTGATAGCCGCTGCGACGGCGGCGTTTCTGTACCGGGTCGGCGTCCGCTTCCATTTGGCGCAGGCCGGCATTCAGCTTTGCCTTCTGCTCGGCGGTAATCTGCTTATTTTTCTGTTTCTTCATTTCTTCCAGTTCATTTAAAAGCAGATCTGCCTGCCCGCGCGTGCGCGAAACCAGGCGGCTGGCCTGCTCACGGGCATGGTCAATTTCTTTCTGTGCGTTCTGCTCGACCGTTTCTTTCTCTTTTTCCGCCTCGGCCAAAGCTTTGCGGGCCTCTGCCAAGTCGCTGCGCACCTCTTCGCGCTCGTCCTCCAGTGCGCGGCGGGATTCTTCCAATTTACCCACCACGTTTTCAAAGCGGGTGTTTTCCTGCGAAACCAGCGCCTGTGCGCCCTCCACAACAGACCGCTCCATACCAAGCCGCAAAGAGATGGCAAAGGCGTTGCTGCGCCCGGGCACACCAATCAGCAGCCGATAGGTCGGCTGCAGGGTTGCCACGTCAAATTCACAGGAGCCATTCTGTACCCCGGGGGTTTCCAGGGCATAGGCTTTCAGCTCAGCATAATGCGTGGTCGCGGCAATGCGCGCCCCCTGCCGCCGCAGCTGCTCTAAGATAGAGGTTGCCAGCGCGGCGCCCTCTACCGGGTCGGTTCCCGCGCCAAGCTCATCCAACAGGACCAAGCTTTTGCTGTCTGCCACTTTGATAATACGGATAATATTTGTCATGTGCGCCGAAAAAGTGGAAAGGCTCTGCTCAATCGACTGCTCATCGCCAATATCCGCCAGCACACGGTCAAAAACCGAAAGGCGGCTGCCGTCCGTTGTGGGTACCAGCAGGCCGCACTCCGCCATCAGCGTCAACAGACCGATTGTCTTAAGGGTAACGGTCTTGCCGCCAGTGTTTGGGCCGGTAATCACCAGGGTATCGAAGTCGGTGCCCAGGCGCACGTCCGTTGCCACCACTTTTTTGGGGTCAATCAGCGGGTGCCGGGCGCGCTTCAGCTCCAGTTCGCCGCGGTCATTCATCTGTGGCAGGGTTGCTTTCATCTTATAGCCAAGGCTCGCCTTTGCAAAAATCAGGTCCAGTTCAGCGGCAAAGCGGCAGCTGGAAATAATGCTGTCGGCAAACGTGCCGGCTTCTGTTGACAATTCCTGTAAAATACGGTCAATTTCGTTTTTTTCGTCATTCTGCAGCACACGGACTTCATTGTTCGCCTCGACCACAGCCATTGGCTCGACAAAGACCGTGGCACCGCTGCCGGAAGAATCGTGCACCAAGCCGGGCACCTCGCTGCGGCACTCTGCCTTGACCGGCACAACAAACCGGCCGGAACGCTGCGTGACAATGGGGTCCTGCAGAAATTTCTGGTAATACGGCGAATGCACCATTTTATCCAGCTTTTCGCGGGCACGGGCGCTTGCTGCGCGGATTTTGCGGCGAATTGCCGAAAGCGCGGGCGACGCATTGTCGTTCATTCCCTCTTCTGAATCAATGGCGCTGTAGATCTTTTCTTCCAAATATTTATTGGTAACAATACAATGAAAGCGGTCGTCCAGTGTTGTCTTAATGCCTGCGCTTTTGGCGCGCCAGTCGCTGACAGCGCGCAGACAACGCAGCACGCCGGCCAGGCGCAGCAGCTCACCCATATTGAGCACGCCGCCAGAAGCGGCCCGCCGCAGCGGGTTTGCCACATCGTGCAGCCCGCCGAAAGACGGCGAACCGAATTTTGCCATCAGGGTATAGGCGTCCCAGGTTTCCTGCAGCAGGCGGTTAACGCCTGAAAGCCGCGTCTGCGGGCGCAGTTCCAGCGCCATGTCGGCGGCGGCGTCGCTCGCTGTCTCTTGCCTAAGCAGCTGTAAAATTTTGTCCAGCTCCAGTGCATGAAGGTGGTGTTCTGTCCTCAGTTCCATAAAGTTCCTCTATTCTCTGCAATTCCAATCATGTACACAAATTTGTACTTATGAAGATTCTGTTTTCAGCGGGTCCGCCACGGTGTGGTAAAAATCCAGTGTACGAAAGCGGTACTCGGCACGGTCAAGCAGGTAGGCCTCGCTTGCGCGGGCAAGCTCCTGCTGTCCCTCTCTGCCCAGTGTAAAAGAAAAGAGCTTCGGCAATTCCGCGTAAACCGTGTGGCGCAGCGCAGTCAAAGCCCCGCGGTGCAGCAGCAGACCGCCGCCCCGCCCTCTTTTTTCGCGGCAGTTTTTGCACAAAAGCACGCCCTGCTGCGGGTAAAAGTACATCACGTCGTCCTCGTACCTGCGGCAGTCGGTGCAGCCGATTAAGTCTGGCAGGTAGCCTGCAAGGCTCATCATGCGCATCTCGACCGCGGATTTCACCACTGGCAGCGGCCGCCCGCCTTTGCACAGCCGCTGAAACGCCAAAAGCAGCAGCCGCAGAAAGTCAGCGGCTGTCTCTGCCTCTTCCTGCGGGGCTAGGGCCCCCGCCAATTCACAGAAATACTGTGCCAGTGCCAGGCGGCCGATGTCCTGCCGCAGCTCGAAAAAAACCTGCAGAGGCTGGGCGTCATCAATCATATATTTCTCTTTTCCGCAAAATAATAAAATCCGCGCATAGCAGAAAAGCTGGGTGGCCGAAACCAGACTGCTTTTTGCCGCGCGGCTGTTCCGGGCAAAGGCACGCACGACCCCGCGGTCGCGCGTCAAAAGGGTAACCAAACGGTCACGTTCCCCCACATCTGACACCCGGATGACGATTCCCTGTGTCTCTACCCGCATCCGGCTGTTCCTCCTCTTTTCCGGTATCTGCCCTGCACTGTGCGTAGCGCAGGTAGTCCTGCACACTGCCCGTTTTTGCAAAGCAGGACCAAGCTGACTGTTCATCCATCGCGGCTCTCCCCTTTCCGGTATGTGCCCTGATATGTGCTCTGGCTGTTTTTCCAGTACAGCGTCTATTCATCAGTATGCACATCTGCGGGAAGGGATATGAGTGGCAAATAAAAGAATTTTCGACTTTTTTCAGCGGTCTTTTTCTGCGTTTTGTGGTAAAATGCGCTGTGCGGTTACTGCAAAAGGTCCTTTGTGTCAAAGCCAAAACTGCGCAGCGCGGCCTCTTTATTGCGCCAATTCGGTTTTACCATCACCTGCAGCTGCAGATTTACCTTTATCCCATAAAAGCGCTCCAGTTCCTCGCGGGCCTGGGTGCCGATCTTGCGGATCATGCTGCCGCCCTTGCCGATAATAATGCCCTTGTGGCTTTCGCGCTCGCAGTAAATATCGGCGTCAATATCCAGGCAGGAGCCGTCCGGCCGCTCTTCCAAGTGATGCACCACCACAGCCACGCCGTGCGGCACCTCTTTGTTAAGCAGGCGCAGCATTTTTTCGCGCACAAATTCCCCCGCCAAGACCCGCTCGGGCTGGTCGGTAAGGGTGTCGTCCGGGAACATGTGCCCGCCGGGCTGACAGTGCTTTTTCAGCTCGTCCTTTAAGTCCGGCACCCCGTCGCCCGTGCGTGCCGAAACCGGCACCACCGCCGCAAAGGGATACTTTTCGCTCAGTTTTGCAATCTGCGGAATCAGGCGCTCCTTTTCCTGCAGCAGGTCAATTTTATTAATGGCCAGCACCGCGGGCAGCTTTTGGCTGCGAAAGCGCTCTAAAAGTTCTTCGTCTGCCGGTGAAATCTCCGTACCCGCCTCGACCACCAGCAGGGCGGCGTCCACCCCGGCGACAGAAGAAGTCACGCTTTTGACCATGTACTCGCCCAGCTTGTCGCGCGGCTTTAAAAGCCCCGGCGTGTCCAAAAAGACCAGCTGGTCGCGCCCCTCGGTGAGCACCCCCATAATGCGGGTGCGGGTGGTCTGCGGCTTGCTGCTGACGATGGCGACCTTTTGGCCCAAGATGCGGTTCATCAGCGAACTTTTGCCCACATTGGGCCGGCCGACGATGGCAAAAAAAGCCGATCTGTCATTTTCCTGATTGTTTTTCATCAAGTACCTCTGTTTTTCCGCCCAAAATCGCGGGCAGATGGTATTTATTATATATTGTACAGAATGCTTTTATACGAATTCTGCTTTCCACTCTGCGGGTTGAAAAATCAGCCTTTTCCGCCAAAAAGCGCGCGCAGCTTCCGCCACAGCGGCCCCGGACCAAGGCGTACATAAAAAAATGCCGCAGCAGCCGAAAGCCCCAGCAGCAAAAGCAACCAGGGCCGCGCGCACAGCCAAAACCAGCCCGCCGCAATGCAGGCCGGCTTTGCAAACAGACAAAGGCCCACGCCCGCGGCAAAGGCCGCACTCATCAGGACCGCGCCCGCGGCCATGTCCTTAATCAGGCGGACCCCGCGGTTGTAGGCGCTGTTTTCTATATCGCACGCCGCCTCTGCCGCCGTATTAAAGACCTCGGCCGCCAGCACGCTGCCGATTGCCAGCAGCAGCGTCGCGTACCCCGGCCTGTCCAGCTCAAAAAACGGCGAAAACAGCAGCGTATAAAAAGCGGCCACTGTGTGAAAGCGCATGTGCCGCTCTTGGTTAATACAGAAAAGAATCCCGCGGGCCGCGGATTTTAAGCTCTTTAAAAAGCGCATTGTGTGGTCCTTTCCGGCGGGTCATTGCCGGCCGGGGCCCGCCGTGTCAGATTTCATCGTCCTCTATGACATAGCTGCTGCTGCTTGGCAGGCCCAGCTCTGCCATAACCTGCTCTTCTTTTTCGCGCATGTGCACACGCTCTATGCCCTCTTCATGGTCATAGCCCAAAAGGTGCAGCATACTGTGCGCGGTAAGGTAGCCGACCTCGCGCTCAAGGCTGTGGCCGTAGCGGTCCGCCTGCTCGACTGCTTTTTCCATAGAGATGACAATATCGCCCAGGATTTTCGTCCCGGTGGAGTAGTCTGTATCGTAAACGCCTTTTTCACCCATTGGAAAACTGAGAACATCGGTCGGCGCATCTACATCGCGGTACTGTTTGTTAAGCTTGTGAATCTGGTTGTTGTCTACAAAAGTGACACTGACCTGTGCAGAAGCATCAAAATGCTCCATACGCAGAACTGCATTGCAGCAGCGGCGCACAAGCATGCGCAGGCCGGTGGGAATTTTTACAGCTTTTTGTTTATTTTCTATCATGACCCGAATTTTTTCCATGATTCGTCTTGTCCTCCTCGTATTTTTCGTATGCCTTAATGATTTCCTGTACCAGCTTGTGGCGCACCACATCGCGGCCGGTAAACTGAATCTGCGCAATGTCCGGCACGCCGCGCAGGATACGCATAATCTGCTTGAGCCCGCTGTGCTTGCCGTCGGGCAAATCAATTTGTGTAATGTCGCCGGTAATGACCATGCGGCTGTTAAAGCCCAGCCGTGTTAAAAACATTTTCATCTGCTCTGGCGTAGTATTTTGGGCTTCGTCCAAAATAATGAAGCTGTCGTCCAGCGTACGCCCGCGCATATAGGCAAGGGGCGCTACCTCGATATTGCCGCGCTCGACATAGCGCTGGTAAGTCTCTGACCCCAGCATATCAAACAGCGCGTCATACAAAGGGCGCAGGTACGGGTCGACTTTCTGCTGCAGATCGCCCGGCAGAAAGCCAAGCTTTTCGCCTGCCTCTACGGCGGGGCGCGTCAGAATAATGCGCTGCACCTGCTGTGCACGAAAAGCTGTCACTGCCATAGCAACCGCCAAATAGGTCTTACCTGTTCCTGCAGGGCCAACGCCAATGGTAATGGTGTTTTCCCTTATCGCGGTGCAGTAGTTTTTCTGCCCCAGCGTCTTTGGCTTAATGGGTTTTCCTTTGCTGCTCAGGCAGATGCAGTCGCCCGCCAGCGCCTGTACTTTTTCCTCGGCGCCGTCGTTGACCAAGCCAATGCAGTAGCGCACATTCTGCTCTGTCAGCGTTTCGCCGCGGTTTATCAGCTCTAAAAGGCTGTTGACTGCGCGCACAGCGGGCTCTACGCCCTCTGGCTCGCCAGATACCTTGATTTCGCCATCGCGCGATACAACCGAAACGCCGTATTCTTTTTCTATCAGCCGAATGTTTTCGTCCATACTGCCAAACAGTGCGGCGGCCTGTTCCATCCGGTCGATGCTGATCCTCTGTTCAAACAAAGACTTCACCTGACATTTGCTTTTAAAATTCCGCCGCTGCCCCAAAGGCGTGGCCGCACGGCGGCTGATAAGCGGAGCTTTCTTTTAAAAAGGCCCAAAAGGCCCTGCAAATCCGATAATTTGCTATTCATATCATACCACAGAAGACAAGCAGAGTCACTATGTTTTCCCCAAGTTTGTTGTGTGCAAACTGCTGAAATTCGGCCAGTTTTCCCTGTGTTATAGTTCCATACAGAAAATTCCACACAGGCCTGGGGGCCTATCGGGCAAACTGACGTTTCCATTCTGTACAGAAGCGGTGCAGGCGCTCTTTTGCGGCGGGGCGCTTACGTGCCCGGCAGCGCGGTCTGCGAAATGCGCACTTCTTTCGCAATATTTTCGCGGCAGAAAAGGCTGCGTGTCACTGTAACACCGTCTTTTTCTGTTTTTACGCTATCGCTTCGCGACAGGACCGCGGCACCGGGCAGCTCGGTTTTTTCTTTCTGCCTCAGCAGGCGCCGGGCCTCCTGTACCGCCTGCTGCGGGGTCCGCCGCCAAGAAACCTCCCTAACAGGCGTCAGCACTTCGCGTGTGAAAAGCAGCGGCAGTTCTTTTCCCCACAGGCGCACGCAGGTCTGCTCTCCCGTGCGCACAACGCTCCCCTGCGGCGGCAGCCCTAAAGAAAGCGGCAGCTGCACACCAAACACCGCCAGTGACTTTCTTTCGGCCGGTGCGCCGGTCTGCTCGCGGCGCCGCGCCGCAAACGGAACTGTTACTTTCAGAGTATGTGCAGTTTTTGCAAAAACCGTACCAGAAGCGTGGTAAAGTGCCATAAATTTTTCCTCTTTGTTTTCCACCACCGGCGAAACCAGCAGCTGCCCCTTGCTTACGCCGTCGCCCGGTTGCACCTTTGCCGTGCCCGCGCGAATGTGCATCTCCAAAACGACGCCGTTTTCGGCCGCCTGCAGCTCGTACCAGCCGCTCTGGTCAGCCACAGGCGGACGCTCATCGTTTTCTGTCAGCTGTACATCCAGGTCGCCGCCGTGGTTATTGATACTGATCCAGCTGATCCGCGGAAACTGCTGCATGAGCTGCGTCTGCACATCTTTCGCCGAAAAGCCGTGCCGCACGGCCCCCGGAAAAGCGCCCTGCTGTGCTAAGGCAGCGCGCAGCGCCGGCTCCGCAATGGTGCGGCAGCCGCTGATTTCGACTGTCCAGAAAAACTGCCCCAGGCCCAAAAGCACCGCCCAGAAAAGCGCAAAGCCGGCCACCAGGCCCGGCCGGCCGCGCAGGCGGGCAATTTTCAGCGGCAGGCCGCTGCGCTTTACAATCTGCAGGCGCACCCGCGCCTGTCTTGCCTCCCTGCGCAGTTTCGGGTACATTTTCACCTGTACGCAGGCGGTCATGCCCTTTTGTCCAGGCCGCACCTGCCAAAGGCGGACGCCGCCGCGCATACAGCAGCTGAGAAAGCGCTCTCCGCCGCGGGGCGGCAGCACCCGAAAGCGCACCCAGCCCAAAAGCCAGCGCGTGAGTTTCATTTCTTTTCACTCCTCTTTTTCCGGCAGCGGCGGCAAAAGCTCGCCGCGCGCCGCGTAGGCAATTTGGGTGATATACCCGGAAATAATCAGCGAACTGCACGCAAGGCTTTGCAGCGAAAGCCCCTGCCCGCTAAAGCGCAGCACCCCGCGCCCATAGCGCACGCACACCACGCTGTGCGTATATTCCAGCACGCCGCCGCAGCCATCTACTGTGGCCTCGCGGTTGCCGGCAAGCTCCATTTTTTCACCGGACTGCACCAGCAGCGAGGATTTTTGCGCAGGCTTCACTGCAGGGCACCTCCTTTTTTACACAGAAATACAGAATTCTGCCGAATGGTTTTGTTTTTCTTACGCCGTTTCTTCTATAAATATTCCGCTGTGCGCGCGCATATTCATAACCACGAGAGGGGGCCTTTTATGAACCGAAAAGCTGCGGGCGCCGCGGCCCTTTGCCTAGCGGCAGCTCTGCTTCTTTTTCCCGAAAGCGCCGCCGGCGGGGCCCGCGCGGGCATTTACACCTGCTTGACAGTGCTGATTCCGTCGCTGTACCCGTTTCTGGTCATCACCGTTTTTCTAATCAAAAGCGGGCTTTCCTCCGCCCTGGGCCGGCGCATCGGCGGGCCGTTTGCGCGGCTGTTTGCGCTGCCTGCGGCCGCTGCGCCGGCCGTTTTAATGGGCATGATCGGCGGCTACCCCACCGGCTCCCGCGGGGCCGAAGCCCTGTATGAAAGCGGCGAACTGACCGCCGCCCAAGCCGAGCGCCTGATCTTTTTTTCGGTAAACGGCGGCCCGGCCTTTATCTGCACCGCCGTGGGGCTTGGTTTTTTGGGCAGCGTGCGCACCGGTCGGTTTCTTTTGGCGGTACACCTGCTCGCGGGGCTTATCGTGGGGGTGCTCGTGGGGTTAAAGCACCACAAAGAGCCTGCCGCCCCGCCGCGCAAGGGCGCGTGGCCGGGCCTTGGCAAAGCGCTGCTGCTCGCCGCGCGCGACGCCGCTTCTTCTATGCTCTTAATGTGCTGTTTTGTCATCTTATTCAGTACTTTTCTGTCTGTTTTACAGCGCTTTTTGAGCGGGCCGGTACTGGCAGGGCTTGCGGGAGTCTGTGAAGTGACCCTTGGCTGCCGCTCGCTCGCCGCGCTGCATGCGCCGCTGTGGTGCTTTGCGCTGGTGCTGGGCTGGGGCGGGCTGTGTGTGCACCTGCAGGTGCTGCAGGGACTGTCGTTTCGGGTGCGCACTGGTCGGTTTTTCCTGTGCCGCGCTCTGCACGGCCTGCTTTCGGCGGCGGCGGTTGTCCCTCTTTCGCGGCGTTTTGCGCCGCTGCCCGCCCCTGCCCCCGCCATAGATGTCTTTGGCAGTTTCGCAAAAAGCCAGCCCGCTTTTTCCGGCAGCATTGCCGCGGGGGTCGCACTGATTTTTTTGTGCATTGCCCTGCTTGCAGACAGTGGCGCACAGCATGATTCTGTGGTATAATGCTGATTATGTAAAGTAAAATGCCGTGTAGAATCCTGCGGCAAAAGACAGAAAGGGGCTTTTTGTCATGAAAACACAGAGGGGCGGTTTTTTTGGCAGCAAAATAGAGCAGCGGTGTGACTACTGTGCGCACGCGGCGGGCACCCAAAAAGAGGTTTCCTGCCTGCTCGGGCGAAAATTTCCGGAAAGCGGCAGCTGCCGCCGTTTTCGCTACAATCCGCTGCGCCGCGTTCCGCGGGTGCAACCGCCGGTGCCAAAGCTGGACGCACAGAACTTTAAGCTCTGACTTTTCGGGTTGAGCAATGGCGCGATTCCCTGCTTTCTGCGGCTGGCAGGGGGCTGCACACAGGCAAAAACAAAAATCCACAAAAAAAGAGCAGGCGCGCTGCCAAAAAGGCTTTGCGTCCGCTCTTTTTCTATTGCATTTAAATTCTTATCAATTTTTAAATACTCTCATGGAACGTGCGGGCAATGACCTCTTCCTGCTGCTCACGGGAAAGGCGGATGAAGTTGACCGCATAGCCCGAAACGCGGATGGTCAGCGTCGGGTATTTTTCCGGGTGATCCATGGCGTCAATCAGGGTTTCGCGGTTCATCACGTTGACATTGAGGTGATGAGCGCCCTGCGCAAAGTAACCGTCCAGCAAAGACATCAGGTTGGTTTCGCGCTGGTTTTCGTCCCTGCCCAAAGCCGCCGGCACGATTGAGAATGTATTGGAAATACCGTCTTGGCAGACACCGCGGTACGGAATTTTTGCCACACTGTTTAAAGAAGCCAGTGCACCCGAATGGTCGCGGCCGTGCATCGGGTTGGCGCCCGGGGCAAGCGGCTCGCCGCGCTTGCGGCCGTCGGGGGTGGTGCCGGTCTTTTTGCCGTACATCACGTTGCTGGTAATGGTCAGGGCCGACATGGTGTGCTTTGCGCCGCGGTAGAGCGGGTGCTTTTTCAGCTCACCGATAAAGTACTCGACAATATCCACTGCAAGGTCGTCTGCGCGGTCGTCGTCGTTGCCGTACTGCGGGA
Organism: Oscillospiraceae bacterium; assembly: GCA_022483045.1. Lineage (NCBI taxonomy): Bacteria > Bacillati > Bacillota > Clostridia > Eubacteriales > Oscillospiraceae > Oscillospiraceae bacterium. The sequence goes on from JAKVOA010000002.1 coordinate 247,861, forward strand.
AAGCGCCCTCGGTCTTAAAATCAACGGCCACACCCTGCTCATTGCGCACCGGGCACACTTTGGCGTACTTGATTGCGGAAAGCGAATCTGCCGCAACAGAAAGCCCCGCAATGCCAAAGGCCATCAGGCGCTCGACAGCGGTGTCGTGCAGCGCCATCTGGCTCGCCTCATAGGCGTATTTGTCGTGCATAAAATGAATGATGTTGTTGGCGTCAGTGTAAAGCTGTGCAACGTACTGCATCACTTTTTTGTAGTTTTCCCATACTGTGCTGTAGTCTAGCACATCACCTGTCAGCGGCTTGATATCTGGCACCACCAAAAGGCCCATGCGCTCATCTACGCCGCCGTTAATCGCCAGCAGCAGGCTTTTTGCCAGGTTGCACCGCGCACCAAAGAACTGCATCTGCTTGCCAAGCTTCATTGCGGAAACGCAGCAGGCAATGCCGTAGTCATCGCCGTAGATTGGCCGCATAACGTCGTCATTTTCGTACTGAATAGAGTCAGTTGCAATAGAGATTTTGGTGCAGTAGCGCTTAAAGGTCTCGGGCAGGTGCTCGCTCCACAAGACGGTCAAGTTCGGCTCCGGCGCGGTGCCCAGGTTTATCAGCGTATGCAGGTATCGGTAAGAGTTTTTTGTGACCAGCGGGCGGCCGTTAACCCCTACGCCGCCGATAGATTCGGTGATCCAGGTAGGGTCGCCGCCAAAAAGGTCGTCGTACTCGGGGGTGCGCAAATGCCGCACCAGGCGCAGCTTGATGATGAACTGGTCAATCAGCTCCTGTGCGCCGGCCTCGGTTAAGGTGCCGGCCGCAAGGTCGCGCTGAATGTAAATGTCCAAAAAAGTAGAAGTACGGCCAAGGCTTGTGGCGGCGCCGTTGTTTTCTTTGACACCGGCAAGGTAGCCCATGTACACCGCCTGCACCGCCTGCTGCGCGGTCTGCGCCGGCTTGGAAATATCCACCCCGTAAGAGGCGGCCATCTCGGTCATTGCCTTGAGCGCGCGCACCTGCTCACTGACTTCTTCTGACAGGCGGATACGCTCCTCGGTCATAGGGCCGTCGAGTTCATCGTGGTCTTTCTTTTTCTGCTCAATCAGGTAGTCGGTGCCGTAAAGCGCCACCCGGCGGTAGTCGCCGATAATGCGCCCGCGGCCGTAGGCATCCGGCAGACCGGTGAGCAGGCCGACATGGCGCGCGGTGCGCACGCGCTTGGGGTAGGCGTCAAAGACGCCCTCGTTGTGGGTTTTGCGGTAGGCGGAAAAGTGCTTTTCAATTTCCGGGTCCAGCTGGTAGCCGTACTGCTCCAGGCTTTCCTTTGCCATGCGCATGCCGCCGTACAGGTTGACCATGCGCTTGAGGGGTGCATCTGTCTGCAGACCGACAACGACCTCGTTTTCGCGGTCGATATAGCCAGGCTCAAAGTTGTTGATACCGGAAATGCGCTTGGTCTCTACGTCCAGCACGCCGCCCTTTTCGCGCTCTTTCTGCAGAAGCCCGGCGCACTTTGACCACACTTTTTTTGTTTTTTCGGTTGGGCCAGCCAAAAAGCTTTCGTCGCCCTCATATAAAGTATAATTCTTTTGAATAAAATTGCGTACATCAATTTCCCGCTGCCAGCGGCCCTCATGGAAGCCATTCCATGCATTGCTCATTTTTATTACCTCCGGTTTTCAGTTGTTTTGTTGTCGGGAAAATAGCGCTGCTGCCACGCCTGCGTCTGCTTTAGGTCCATTGCCGGCGTTCCCTTTAAACGATAGGAAAGGCCCAGCGCCGCATACTTGTGCACCCCTAAAAGGTGATACGGCAAGAGTTCCACTTTTTCGACATTGGGCACTTTTTCGGCGATAAAGGTTTTAAGCGCCTGCATGTGCGCTTCGCCGCTTGTCAGGCCCGGCACCACCACGTGCCGCACCCAGACCGGCGTGCCGGCTTTTTTGACAGCTGCCAAAAACCGCGTGGTCTCGTCCCAGCTTTTCCCGGTCATCTGCCGGTAGCTTTCTGCGGTAACCTGCTTGACATCATACAAAATTAAATCGGTGTACTGCAGAAGTTCGTCATAGTTTCCCAGGCCGCAGCCGGCGGTGTCCAGGCAGGTGTGAATGCCCGCGTCTTTACACAGGCGCAGTGTCTCCAGCAGAAACTCTGGCTGCAAAAGCGGCTCTCCGCCGGAAAAGGTGACGCCGCCGCCGCGCAAAAAATAGGGCTTGCAGCACAGCACCCGGCGGGTGACTTCCTGCGGTGACATTTCGGTGCCGCCCTCGACAGGCCAGGTGTCCGGATTATGACAGAAAAGGCACCGCAGGCTGCACCCCTGCAGGAACACCACTACCCGGACCCCAGGGCCGTCGACCAGGCCCATGCTCTCAATGGAATGGACTTTTCCCTGTACCAAACCGTTCCCTCCTTTTTTCCGGAGGCCAAAAATACAAAAAAGGCCGACCATCCGGGTTGTTGCCCAGACGGTCGGCCTTTCTTCGCCATACTTCATGTGGTATGCTCCACTTCCGTCAGTTGTATGGCTGCTATAGGTTCAGCATATCGGTTTTTACGCAGAAAGTCAAGCATTTTTTGCTTTTCAGTGAAAAATATCTGTCTGCTGCATCCGGCCGGCGGCCTCTTTCAGGGCTGCCTCGTCCTGCACCAGGGCCATGCGCACATGGCCTTTTCCGCTGGGGCCAAAGGCGCTGCCCGGGGTCACCAGCACGCCGGATTTTTCAAGCAGCTCGCGCGTAAAGCGGGTGTCGTCATCGCCGTATTTTGCGGGGATTTCTGCCCAAACGAACATCGTGGCGGCAGGCTTTGCAAAGTGCCATCCCAAAGCATCAAATGCACCGCAAAGCACGTCGCGGCGCTTTTCATAGGCGGCACGGGTGCGCCCTACACAGGACTGGTCACCGGTAATGGCCGCAATGGCGGCTCTCTGAATTGGTAAAAACATGCCGTAATCCAAATTGGATTTCAGCGTTTTCAGCATACTGACCACCTGCGCGTTGCCTACGCAAAAGCCCACGCGCGCCCCAGCCATGCCATAGGTCTTGCTGAGGGAATTAAACTCAACGCCAACCTCGGCCGCACCCGGAAAGCGCAGGAAACTGCCGCAGGTTTTGCCGTCAAAGACCAGCTCGCTGTAGGCGTTGTCGTGCAGCACAATGATATCGTACTTTTTGGCAAACGCAATCAGCTTCTCATAAAACCAGTCGGGTGCGGTGGCCGTGGTGGGGTTGTTGGGGTAAGACACCACCATCAGCTTTGCCGCCTTTGCCTGTTCTTCCGGAATCGCGTCAAAGTCAATTAAGTAATCCTTTTCTTTTTTCAAAGGCATCCATGCCAGCTTTGCGCCCGCCAAAAGCGGCCCGCAGCTAAACGCTGGATAGCACGGGTCCGGCACCAGCACGGTGTCGCCGGGGTCCGCAATGGACAGCGCAATGTGTGTCAAGCCCTCTTGGGAACCCAAAAGAGAGCAAACCTGCGTCGCCGGGTCCAGCGTAACCCCGTAGCGGCGGGCGTACCACTCGGCCACCGCCTGCTGCAATTTTTGGGTATCGCTGATCGCGTAAACATACTGGGTCGGGTCCATTGCGGCCTCGGCCAGCTCTCGCCGGATAGCCCCCACCGGCGGAATATTTGGTGTACCGACAGAAAGGTCTATCACACAGGTGCCCTCTGTCTCTTTTTTCTGCTTCAGGGTCAAAAGCTCTGAAAAGACGCCTTCCCCGAATTGTTCCATCCTTTTCGCAAACTGCACGTTTCTGCACGCTCCCTTTTTACACTTTCGTCCTTTAAATTGTACACCGCAGTGCTGCCCGCGTCAACTTGATTTGAAAAAGCGGCCGCAAAAAAGCCCGTGCCGCCGAACTGCTCGGTGCACAGGCCTGTTTTTTATCTTTTTTGTTTTCGCTTTGTCCACAGCGCCAGAAACAGCCGCAGCACCAAAAGCCCCGCCGCGGCACCCAGCGCCAGCCCAGCCTCCGCCGCAGAGGCGGAAAAGTGCGGCAGGCCGACAAAGTCATACGTGGGAAAGCTCAGCGAGATAAAGCACCCGCACGCTGCGCCGCACAACGCCGCCAGCAGGTACCGCAGGAAATCCGTGTGGTTCCGGTTTTCCCCGCCGCCGCTGCCGCCGTGCCGGCGGTGGTGCAGTTCGCGTTCTGTTATTTCCCGGGTCGATCCGTCCGGTTTTCGCAGCAGCAATTTTTTCACAGCAGCAGCCCCCCCTTTTTTGTATATTGTACTTTTATGGTAGGCGTTCCCTGTGGACAGAAAACGGATAAATTACGAACATTTTTTTAACAAATGCCGAAGCCCTCATTCCGGCAGCTCTCTGAGTGCGTCTTTCATCGACTTCACATAGTCATAGATATGCGCGCCAGCGTTGTCCCCATACTTTTCTGCTAGTTTTACGATTGCGCTGCCCACAATGACGCCGTCGGCAATGCTGCCGATTTTTTTGGCCTGCTGGGGGGTGTTGATGCCAAAGCCCACTGCCGCCGGTGTTTTGGTGCTTTCACGCACTACTTTCAAAATAGAGGAAAGGTCGGTGTTGATTTTGCTGCGCATTCCCGTGACCCCCATGGAGGAAACGACATACAGAAATCCCTCAGAGCTGCCGGCAATTTTGCGGATGCGCTCGTGCGAGGTCGGCGCAATCATGGAAATCAGGCGGACATCGTTTTTCGCGGTGACCGCGGCAAGTTCGCCTTTTTCCTCATAGGGCAGGTCCGGCACAATAATGCCATCGATGCCCGCCTGCTTGCAGCGCGCAAAAAAGCGCTCGTTGCCATAGCTGAAAACCGGGTTGTAATAGGTCATAAACACCAGGGGGGCGTCGGTCTTTTGGCGCAGGCGCTCGACCATGTCAAACACGCCGTCGGTTGTGGTGCCCGCCTTTAAGGCGCGCAGGTCCGCTTCCTGTATGACCACGCCCTCTGCAATCGGGTCGGAAAACGGAATGCCGATTTCCACTAGGTCGCAGCCGGCCTTTATCATCTGCAGGATGTATTCCTCTGTTTTTTCCAGGGACGGGTCGCCCGCCGTAATAAACCCGATAAACGCTTTGCCGTTTTCAAAAGCCTTGTGTATCCTGTTCATTCTGTCAGGTTCCTCCCTCTGTAGCGGGCAATCGCTGCCACGTCTTTGTCGCCTCTGCCAGAAAGGCAGATAATCATGCTCTGGTCTTTGCGCATCGTGGGGGCCAGCTTTCTTGCATAAGCCACCGCGTGCGCGCTCTCGATCGCGCAGATAATGCCTTCTGTACGGGCAAGGTACTCGAATGCCTCCACAGCCTCGTCGTCTGTCACAGGCACGTACTGTGCGCGGCCGATATCGTACAGGTGGGCATGCTCGGGGCCAATGCCGGGGTAATCCAGCCCGGCAGAAATGGAGTAGACCGGGGCAATCTGGCCGTACTCATTTTGGCAGAAATACGACTTCATTCCGTGAAACACGCCGGGCCTGCCGGTGGCAATAGTCGCGGCGGTCTGTGCGGTATTTACCCCGCGGCCGGCCGCCTCGCAGCCGATCAGTTTTACTTCTTTATCGGGAATAAAATTGTAAAACATGCCCATGGCATTGCTGCCGCCGCCAACACAGGCCAGCACGGCATCGGGTAGTTTGCCCTGTACCTCTAAAATCTGCTGACGGGCCTCTTTGCTGATGACGCTCTGAAAGTCGCGCACCATCATGGGGTAGGGGTGCGGGCCCATGACAGAGCCAATGACATAGGCGGTGTCGTCTACGCGGCTGACCCACTCGCGCATGGCCTCGTTAATCGCATCTTTCAGCGTGCCGGTGCCGCTTTTGACCGGGTGCACTTTCGCACCCAAAAGCTCCATGCGGTAGACATTCAGCGCCTGGCGCTCGGTGTCTTTTTCGCCCATAAAGACTTCGCATTCCATATCCAGCAGGGCCGCGCCGGTGGCTGCGGCCACGCCGTGCTGCCCGGCGCCGGTTTCGGCAATAATGCGCTTTTTACCCATGCGTTTTGCCAGCAGCACCTGCCCCAGCACATTGTTGATTTTGTGGGAGCCGGTGTGGTTGAGGTCCTCGCGCTTTAAGTAGATTTTTGCGCCGCCCAAATCTTTGGTCATCTTTTCAGCGTAATAAAGCAGCGACGGCCGGTTGGCATAGTCACAGAGCAGGTCGTGCAGCTCTTCTTGAAAATCCGGATCGTTTTTGTAGTGCTCATAGGCTTCTTCCAGCCGATGCAGTTCGCTCATCAGCGTTTCGGGCACATACTGCCCGCCGTGCTCGCCATATCTTCCCTTAGCCATTGCGTACCCTCCTGATGATTGTATCAATTTTTACAGAATCTTTTTTTCCGTCTGTTTCCACTCCACTGGAAACATCTACGCCCCACGGGTGCAGGGTCTGCACCGCATGGCACACATTTTCGGGGGTCAGCCCGCCCGCCAAAAACCACGGCCGGGCAATCGGCGGCAGGACAGACCAGTCAAAGGTCTTTCCCGTACCGCTGCCGCTGTCTAAAAGCAGGCAGTCGGCCGGGCTCTGCAGAGCGTGCAGTGCGTCCTGCGCGCTCTTTACCCGAAATGCGCGGATAACCGGCACGCCGGCCTGCTGCAAAAAGCGGATGTCGCTTTCCTCTTCGCTGCCATGCAGCTGTGCCGCCGCTATGGTGCCCGCCAAAAACAGCCGCAGCACGCTTTCTTTTTGGGCATTGACAAACACCCCGATCGGGATAATGCCCGGCGCCAGCGCGCCCCGCAGGCGCGCTGCCTGCTGCGGGGTCACCTGCCGGCGGCTCTCTGCAAAGACAAATCCCGCGTACTCCGGCCGTGCGGCATTGACCGCGGCGATGTCTTCCATGCGGCTTAGGCCGCAGATTTTAATGCGTGTCATGCTGCCTTTCCCCTTTCTGTCAGTTTTCGCCGGAAAGTTCCCTGAGCCGCGCGGTTTTGTCCGGCGCGCGCATCAGCGCTTCCCCTACCAAGACCGCGTCGGCGCCCATCTGGCGCACTGCCAAAATATCCTGCGGACCTTTGACGCCGCTTTCCGAAACAAAGATGACTTCCGGCGGCACCAAAGCGCGCAGACGCTGCCCGGCAGTGAGGTCGACAGAAAAGTCCTTTAAGTTGCGGTTGTTTACGCCGATGATTTTCGCCCCGCTGTTCAGTGCACGCTGTACTTCCTCTGCAGTATGGGCCTCTACCAAAGCGGAAAGGCCCAGCGACTCCGCCAGAATTCGGTACTGCCGCAGTTCGTTGTCCGACAGAATTGCGCAGATCAGCAGCACCGCGCTCGCCCCCAAGACCTTCGCCTCGCAAATCATGTACGGGTCTACAGTAAAGTCCTTGCGCAGCACCGGCAGATGCACCGCGCCGGCAATTTCAAAGAGATACCGGTCATTGCCCAAAAACCACTTTGGCTCAGTCAAAACAGAAATGGCCGCCGCGCCCGCGGCTTCATATTCCCTTGCAATCTGCAGATACGGAAAGTTCGGCGCAATCAGGCCCTTGCTGGGAGAGGCCTTTTTGACCTCGCAGATAAAGGAAAGCCCTGGTGCTTTCAGTGCTTTTTCAAATGGAAACGAATCGTCTGCAGGCAGAGCCTGCGCCTGCCGCTGCAGCATTGCATAGGGCACCCTTTCTTTGTGCTGTGCGACGCGCACACGGGCGGCCGCGGCAAGTTCATCTAAAATCATGCCGGTTCTCCGTTTGACAGGCGCACAAAGCGCTCCAGCTGTGCTTTTGCCGCACCGGAATCAATGGTCTCTGCCGCAATCTTTACGCCTTGCTTGAGGTCCGCCGCTTTTCCGGCGATTTTCAGCGCCGCGGCGGTATTGAGGAGCACTGCGTCGCGCTTGGGGCCTTTCTCGCCCGCAAGGATTCTGCGGGTGATTTCGGCATTTTCTTTTGGCGTACCGCCGGTCATATCCGCTTTTTTGCAGCGGGAAAGGCCCACTTCCTCCGGTGTAATCACATACGAGCTGTAGCTGCCGTCCTTTACCTCGCAGACAGTCGTGGGGGCAGAAAGGGAGATTTCGTCCAGTTTATCCTGCCCATAGACCACCATGCCGCTCTTGACGCCCAGGTTCGACAGCACGCGGGCCAGCGGCTCTACCAGGGATTCATCGTAGACGCCCATCAGTTCCATATTAGCACCCGCCGGGTTTGACAGCGGCCCTAAGATATTAAAGACCGTGCGAATGCCCAGTTCTTTGCGCACCGGGGCGACGTACTTCATAGCGATATGGTAATTCTGCGCAAACAAAAAGCAGAAGCCGATGCTTTCGAGCAGGTCAGTGCTTTTGTCGGGCGGCAGCTGAATATCTGCCCCCAGTGCCTCCAAAACATCTGCGGCACCGCATTTGCTGGAGGCCGCGCGGTTGCCGTGTTTTGCCACCGGCACCCCCGCCGCGGAAGTGATAATGGCAGATGTCGTAGAAATATTAAACGAATTGGCGTTGTCGCCGCCCGTGCCCACAATTTCCAGTACATCCATTTTGTGCAGCAGGCGGATGCAGTGGCTGCGCATTCCCTCTGCTGAGGCGGTGATTTCGTCAATGGTCTCGCCTTTCATGCGCAGCGCTGTCAGGTAAGAGCCGATCTGCGCGGGCGTTGTGTCGCCGCTCATAATTTCATTCATGACCTCGTTGGCGGTTTGGTAGCTTAAGTTTCTGCCGTCTGTCAGCTGTGCGATTGCTTCCCGAATCATAACAATACCTCCAAAGGATTTCTGTATTAAAAGCGGCTGTGCCGTTTATGAATTGTGCTTATTCCGCCAGTTTTAAAAAATTCTGTAAAATAGCCGTTCCCTGCGGGGTCAGAATCGACTCCGGGTGAAACTGCAGGCCAAAAATTGGGTAATCCCGGTGCTGTACAGCCATAACTTCGCCGTCATCCGCTGTGCGGGCAGTGACCACAAGCGCAGGCGGCAGGGTGTCTTCCTGTACTGCCAGCGAATGGTACCGCGCCGCGCCGATAACCGGCGGCAGACCGGCAAAGAGCGGGCATTTGGGGTCGAGGCGCACCTGCGACTGCTTGCCGTGCATCAGCTTTTTTGCGTAGCCAATGGTCGCACCATAGGCCTCACAAATGGCCTGGTGCCCCAGGCATACCCCTAAAAGCGGCACCTTTCCCGCAAAGTACCGCACGGCCTTTTCACATACGCCGGCCTGCGCCGGGCGTCCCGGGCCAGGGCTTAGCAGAATGGCCTGTGGGTGCATTTGGGCGATTTCCTCTATGCTGCAGGCGCTGTTGCGAATCACGCGGATATCGGGGTTTAAGGAACCGACCAGCTGGTAAAGATTGTAAGAAAAGCTATCGTAATTATCAATCAGTAAAATCACGGTCAATTCCCTCCTGTGCGGTTTCCAGCGCCGTAACCACGGCCTTTGCCTTGTTGATGCACTCCTGATATTCGTTTTCCGGCACACTGTCGGCCACAATGCCCGCACCAGAGCGCACAAAAACTTTTCCATTTTTCTGAAACGCAATGCGAATGGCAATGCAGGTATCCAAGTTGCCGGTAAAGTCAAGGTACCCGATCGCCCCGCCGTAAATGCCGCGGCGGTTGTTTTCCAGCTCGTTGATAATCTGGCAGGCACGGAATTTTGGTGCACCGGAAAGCGTACCCGCCGGCAGCACCGCGCCCACTACATCGGCGGCAGTGACGCCCGGCCGCAGCCTGCCGGCTACTGTGGAGCCCAGGTGCATAATATGGGAAAAGCGCAGCACCTGCAGGTGTTTTTCCACTTTTACGCTGCCAAAGCTGCTGACGCGCCCCAGGTCGTTGCGGCCAAGGTCCACCAGCATGTTGTGCTCAGAGAGCTCTTTGGGGTCGTGCAGCAGGTCCTGCTCCAGCCGGTCATCCTCTGCTTCGTCGGCGCCGCGCGGGCGGGAACCCGCCAGCGGGAACGTGTGCAGCACACCGTCCTGCAGCTTTACCAGTGTCTCGGGTGAGGCGCCGGCAATTTCGATATCGTCACTGGAAAAATAGAACATATACGGCGAAGGATTCAGCGTACGCAGCACCCGGTAGGTGTCGAGCAGGCTGCCGGTAAAGTCGGCGTCCAGGCGGTTGCTGAGCACCACCTGAAAAATGTCGCCTTCACGAATATAGCGTTTGGCGCGCTCAACCATTCCGCAGTACTGCTCTTTGCTGAAAAGATGCCTTACGGGAGAAGTCAGTCGGCCGGGGGCGCGCTGCTGCGCCTTGCCGTTTCGCACCAGCTCTGCCATCTGCTCCAGTTCCTCCTGTGCAGCGTAGTAGGCTTCCTCCACATTGCCATCGAGCCGGATATTGACGATAAAGACGATTTTCTGGCGGAAATTGTCAAAGGCAATGACTCGGTCAAACAGCATGAGGTCGACATCGTTAAAGTGCTCCTGGTCATCGGCGCACAGCTGCAGTTCCGGTTCACTGTACTTGATATAGTCGTACGAAAAATACCCGACCAGTCCGCCGGTAAAGGGCGGCAGGCCCGCCACCTTTGGGCTTTTGTAGTCCTCCAGTATTTTCTGCAGCACCGCGCCGGGGTCTTTGGTCTGAAAGTGCTTTTCATTTTTGCCGCTGCGCACACGCATGGCGCCGTTTGCACAGGTGACCTCCATGGTAGGGGAATACCCTAAAAAGGTGTAGCGCCCCCACCGCCGGCTGCTCTCGGCGCTTTCTAAAAGAAAGCAGTGGCAGCTCTGCGCCTGCAAGATGCGCAGCACCTGTATCGGTGTTTTGATATCGGCGTAAATTTCCCGGCAGACCGGCAGCACGCGGTATTTTCCGGTTTCGGCGAAGCGCTGGGCTTCCTGTAAGGATGGTTTTGGCATTTTTTTACCCCCTGTGGCCAGTTTTCCGCCCGGGGAAAGCTGCAAAAAGGCCCGCCCCGGGCAGACTTAAAAGAAGTCTGCCAAGGACGGGCCTATCATCATCAAAGCTCGCGGTGCCACCTTGCTTTGCGGCAGTTGTGCCGCACACTTTACGGGATACCAACATACCCCCGGCTCTGTTACGCAAGCCGCGCGTCGCGGAATACTGAGCAGCTGTGCTGCTTTTGACCGCGCCCTCAGTGGTCCATTTAACAGCCCGCCTGCCGCCCGGCTCTCAGCCTGCCGGGCTCTCTGTATGCGCGTCTGCTGTTTTTATCTCCACTTCATCAGTTTAAAACAGAAATATTTGATTTGTTATTATTATACGCTGCCTTTTTGTTTTGTCAACTAGTTTTTTGTATATTTTCCTATTTTATTTTTGTTTCCGGCAGAAATACCAGAATGTTTTTCCCGCCAGCCTCCTTATCTTTTCTCTGCAGGCGCCTGCCCTGCCAAAGCAAAGCACAGGCGAAAAAAGCGCGCTCATAAGTTCGCATATTCCTTTGATACACGAATCATAAAGGATTTTTTCGGTATGAAAGGGCCATAAATGGCCCTCAGCTTTATTTTATCGAATATATGTTCGTAAAAGCCTTGTATCGCCCGCTTCTGTTTTGTAAGATGGAAAGCAGAGGGATTCCGCTGCACAAAAGAAAGCGAGTGGTAACAAATGGATTACTGGAAATGGGGACAGGAATACTTAAACGAGGCAGCTGTGCTGAAAAAGCACCTGACACCCGTGCGCCGGCAGCTGAAACAGTGCGGGCTAAGCATTGACCAGAGCCGCGAACTTGCCCTGCGCGAAAGCATGCTGTACCAAATGTACTTAGAGCTGAGCGCAACTGGGCATTACCTGCAGAGGTGCGGCCGATGAAACACAAAAAGCTGAGCTACGACCTGCTGCCGCAGGGGCTGTGTGCACAGCCGCCCGCCGACCAACCCGACAGCCGCTACGAGGCCATGCGCCGCGCGCTGCACCTTGCGATTCAGCAGGAGCTGACCCCCCGCCAGCGTTTCTGTATAGAGCACCGTCTTTCCGGGGAAAAGGTGCAGGATATTGCAGCCGAACTGGGCCTTGCGCCCTCAACGGTAAGTATGCACCTAAAGCGCGCTTCGCGCCGGCTGCGGCACACGCTGCAGTACAGCCGGCAGTTTTTAGAAACACGCTGAACTCTTTCTTTTGTCTTTCATAGGAATACAAAAGGCTCTCTTTCCGCTGCCTGCAGAAAGAGAGCCTTTTTCTATACGGCCATTTAAGTACGCTGAAAATTTTCCAGTACACGGGCCGCCAAAGAGTCATCCACACGCACAAAGTCATTGCCCTGTACGCCGCCGCACTCTTCGCTTATTTCCATTGCTTTTTCATATGTAGCAAAGCGGGTCGCTTTTTTAACCGGGTTTTCCTCTCCCTCTAAGAAGAAAAGGAAGCCCATGCGGTCGGTCTCCTGACTAGCAAAGCAGAAACAGCCTGTCTCGACCGCTTTGCCCTGGCGCTCCTCTACAATCCCGGCAAGGCCGGCCTTTACCAGCTCTACACCGACATCGTTGAGCCCCGCCTCAAAAATCAGGATTTTTTCTTTGAGTTCCATCGGTGACGAAACCTCGCGCTTTGTAATGCCGTCAAGCTGCGGAAAGCGTTTGTCCACTTCCACTGTTTTCAGGTCTTTCCCGCTGCCCTCTGGCACCAGGTAGATCATAAATTTCTTTTCCTTGTCATGGTACAGGCAGGGATAAACCAGCTCTGCCTGATAGCCGCAGTGCGGGCACTGCCAATCAAACAGCGTTTCATCCAGCACCTTTTGCCGCAAAACCGGCTCGGTATCCGCGCTGATTCCCGTCCACATCTTTGTGCGCACCGGCTTGCCGCACTGCGGGCAGCACACATCTTTGTTTACCTGCGTAGACATAAAAGAAAAACACCCCCGTGTTCATTCGCACTTTATTTGCTTATTATAACACATTTCCCGTGAAATGCCTACAAAAAACCCGTTTCCCACAGCTTTTTTTCCGGCTGTACAAAAGGCCGGCGCTTCTGCTTTTTTTACTGTTCAAAAAGCAGAAAGTGCAGTATAATAGTTTTACAGAGAAAGCACAGCCCGCAAACTGTGTGTCTTTTTTAACTTTGAAACAGAAACCGCAGTATCAAAATATGAATTCTGATACTCTGTTAGTACTGCCGCGCCTTATTTTCCGCAGGCGTCCCTGCCTGTGCAGCATGGAGGAATGAATGATGGGAATAATCAATGATTTGGGAAAACAGCTTTCCGATACTTTCGGTGACCTGCTGGAAAAGAACCGCCGCGCTGCCGCTATCAGCCGCCTGCGCGTTGTCATCCAAAACGAGCGCGATGAAAACGCGCGCGCTTATGTTGCGCTGGGCAAATACTACTACGACCACATGCGCGGCCAGGGCAGCACCGAGGCCGAGGCCCTGTGCGACTCTATCGATGAATGCGACCGGCGGCTGAAAAACGCCTTTAAGCGCATGGAAGAAATCCGTGAAGAAACCGACGGCACCGACGAGGCAAGCCCCTGCACAGAGTGCAGCAGCGACTGCAGCACCTGCCAGTACAACCAGGAGGACGAACCCGAAAGCCCGGCCGCTGCAGAGCCACAGCCGAAAGAAGCCCCCTCAGAGGCAGCCCCGTACGACCCCTATGACACCACGCCCTCGCCCATTGCCCACGACCCGGACAATATTGAAATCGATGATATGCCGCCCAAAAGCACCCCCATTACCAGCGCCGATATCCCGCCTGCGGCGCCGGCCGTCAGCCCGGCCGTGACCCCGGCCGATGAAGAGGCCGCACCAGAGGAGCCGGAAGCGTGAAGGGAAAAGTACTGGTCGGCATGAGCGGCGGCGTTGACAGCAGCGTCGCCGCCCTTCTGCTGCAGCGACAGGGCTGGGAAGTGGTCGGCTGTACGCTGCGCCTGCACCTGGATGACCCCGCCTTTCCCCCGCGCGAGGGCGGCTGCTGTTCTTTTAAAGATGTACAGGACGCGCGGCGTGTCTGCTACGCTTTGGGAATTGACCATTTTGTATTTAATTTTACAGAATTATTTTCAGAAAAAGTGATCGACAACTTTGTTTCCGAGTACGGCGCAGGCCATACGCCAAACCCCTGCATTCGCTGCAACCGGTGGCTCAAGTTCGGCGCTATGCTGCAGCGTGCGCAGGCCCTGGGCTGTGACGCCATTGCCACCGGGCACTACGCCAGTGTACAAAAGGGCGAAAACGGCCGCTGGCAGCTTTTGGCTTCCCCCACCGGCAAAGACCAAAGCTATGTGCTCTACAGCCTGACACAGCAGCAGCTTGCCCATACACAGCTGCCTTTAGCCAGCCTGCCCAAACCAGAGGTGCGCCGCTTGGCAGAGGAAGCGGGCCTGCCCGTGGCCCACAAACCCGACAGCCAGGAAATCTGCTTTGTGCCCGACAACGACTACGCCGGTTTTCTCTGCCGCCACTGTGGGCATGACAGCGCCCCCGGTGATATTGTTGACCAAAGCGGCAAAGTGCTTGGCCACCATCGCGGGCTGACACACTACACCGTGGGCCAGCGCAAAGGGCTTGGCATCGCCTTTGGCCAGCCGATGTATATCACAAAGCTCGACGCCGCCCAGAACCGCGTGGTCCTGGGACCGGAGGGCAGCCAGTACAGCCGTTCCCTTTTGGCAGACGAAATGAACTGGGTCTCGATTCCCGCGCCGCAGGCTCCCCTGCGCGTACAGGCGAAAATCCGCTACCAGGCAAAGCCCGCGCCCGCGCTGGCTTCTCCCCGGCTAAACGGCAGCTTTCTCTTGACCTTTGACACGCCGCAGCGCGCCATTGCGCCCGGCCAAGCCGCTGTGCTGTACGACGGCCCGCTGCTCTTAGGCGGCGGCGTTATTCAGCAGAGTTTTTCAGAACTGCCGCCTGCTGATTTCTAATTGTAAATCTTTCCCCCATGCAGTGATTTTTCTGCACGGGGGTTCTTTTTATATCCCGTCATTATCAATAAAAAGTGTAACACTTGTGGCACTTTACGCTGCTGTATGGTATAATAAAAACTTCTAAAAAGGATACTAAAACGGATAAGCGCACATTTTCTTTTCTGTGTGAGGTGATTTTTTTGCCAAGCCTTTTGTTGGAAATTCAAGAGACCGTCAAAGAGTACGTCGATATCATGGCTAAAATCTCGCAGGTTGACGTAGAGGTGGTGGATGCCTCTCTCTTTCGTGTAGCCGGTACGGGGATGTTTCAGCAGCATATTAACCAAGACATGTCTGATGAGGGGTACACCTATCAGCATGTGCTGCGCACAGGTAGCCTGCAGGTCATCTATTCGCCCGGGGACTCCCCTATCTGTCAACACTGCCCCCGCTGCAGCAACTGCGACGAAGAAATTGAAATTGCCATGCCGATTCCCGCGCAGGGCACTACCATCGGCGTAATCGGCCTTGTCGGCTCCAGTATCCAGCAGCGCACCCGTATTTTGCGGGACAAAAAAATGTATCTGGGTCTGATTGAGCAGATTGCCAGTTTCATTTCTGCCAAAGCCATGGAGGTTCTCGACCAAAAGAAAAAGGAATCCATGCTCTCTGCACTTTCCTGTACCATCAGCCACATGGAGCAGGGAATTCTCATTTTAGGCCGAAACCATACGGTTACGCTTTCAAATCAGGCTGCCCGGGAACAGCTGCGTATAGAGGCACTGGACAGCCTGCCCGTTTCCCTGATACAAACCGGCGACCGGCTAAACAACCAAAATGAATACCTGCTTTCTATCGGCACAGAAACGGTGCATATCCTGGGGGAACGCTATTACCCCGCGCAAGCCGACGACAGGTATTGTGAGGTGCTGGTCTTTACCTGTAGCAGGGATCTGCACAAAAAAATGTATACCCTGACGGCTTCTGTCAACACAAGCACGCTGGTAGGCTCTAGTGCAGCAACCAATGCCCTGCGGGCCGAAATTCAAAAGGTTGCCAACAGCACCTCAACCGTGCTGCTGACCGGGGAAATGGGGGTTGGCAAAGAAGTGGCCGCCACCGAGATCTGGCGTACCGGAAACCGCAGCCAGCATCAGTTTGTCTCCCTAAACTGTGCCACTGTTCCTGAAAACCTAATAGAAGCCGACTTGTTCGGGTATGTAAAGGGTGCTTTTCCCGCCGCAAGTCCCGACGGCCGGGTCGGCAAATTTGAGCTGGCCAACCACGGTGTCATTTTTCTCAATGAAATCGGCGACATGCCGCTTTACCTGCAAACAAAGCTGCTGCGGGTTCTGCAAGACCGGCGGATTGTCCGCATTGGCTCAAACCAGCTTATCCCCATTGATGTACGTGTCATTGCCGCCGCCAACAAAGATTTAAAAGAAATGATTGCAGACGGAAAATTTCGGGAAGATTTGTATTATCGGCTGAATGTTATCCCCATACACCTTCTGCCGCTGCGCCGCCGCCTAAAAGACATCCCGGACCTTGCTAATCTGTTTGCCAGCCGTTATTCCTCTCTGTTTGACAAGCCCCGATGCCGCATTTCGCCGGACTGCATGAAGGTTTTGCTGCACCACCCCTGGTACGGAAATGTACGCGAACTGGAAAACACCGTGGAATTCATGGTAAATATGAGCGATGAAGAAGGCATACTGGGGATTAACACTCTGCCGCGCGATTTCTTTGCCGACAATTCGCCCGCCGGCAAGCAGTCTGTCCTTGCGACCGCACCAGAGCCCGCGGACGGAGAAATTATTCCGCTGGCAGAGCTGGAGCGGCAGGCAGTTACACACGCACTGGAGCTTTGCGGTTCCTCTACACAGGGAAAACGGGAAGCCGCCCGGCGGCTGGGCATCAGCCTGGCCACCCTTTACCGCAAAGCAGATGAATTCTCACTTTAAGAAATTTGTCGATTCTCTTTTTGAGAAGCGCTCTCATTTTAAGAATCTTTCTGTTTCCTTTTTCTCTTCCGCCACAGCAGCTGTGCTTGGCTTTCGGCATAAAAATGCCGTAAAGCCCGGCGCAGCTTTTGTTTTGTAATTTTTTTTACATCATTCTTTGCTTTTACCGGATTATTGTGCTATTTTTATTAAATTTTTTCTATTTTTATTACAAAACTAGTACATTCTTTAATTGCGAACCTCTCTTGACTCTCTCGGGTTTCCTTGTTATCTTGCTATTGAACTTACACAATCTGTGCCGGCAAGGCACCGGAAAGGATGCGAAAAGTGTGAGCAAAGAAACCTTTCAGATCGTCTCATTCCCGCGGAAAGCGGAAATGCCTGCCGAAATACGCCTCTTTCAATTACAGGAGGCCGAGGCTACCCGCGCATTTCACGCTAGTTTTCCGGTTTACCGGGAAACCCCGCTGGTCGAGCGCAGACAGACCGCAGAAGCCCTAGGGCTTGGCACCGTATACGTAAAGGATGAGTCTTTCCGTTTCGGGTTAAATGCCTTTAAAGTACTGGGCGGCAGTTTTGCCATTGGCAACTGCATCGCTCGCCGGCTGGGGGTGCATATCCGCGACCTGCCCTACCCGGCCATGGTCTCTACGGAAACCCGCGAAAAGCTGGGCAGCCTTACCTTTGTCACTGCCACTGATGGCAACCACGGCCGCGGCGTCGCCTGGACTGCCCGTCAGCTGCACCAGCACGCGGTTGTCTATATGCCAAAAGGCAGCTCTCCTGAGCGGCTGGCCAATATCCGCGCGGAGGGAGCAGATGCTACAATTACCGACCTTAACTATGACGATGCGGTGCGCCTGGCAAAGCGCCAGGCCGAGGAACACGGCTGGATTATGGTACAGGACACCGCGTGGCCGGGCTATGAGGATATCCCCGCCTGGATTATGCAGGGCTACGGCACCATGGGGTACGAGGCCTGGAAACAGCTACCGCAAAAGCCCACCCATATCTTCCTGCAGGCTGGGGTAGGCTCCATGGCGGGTGCCATCACCGGATTTTTTACCGCTCTGTATGGGAAAGACCGGCCCATTATCACCATTGTAGAGCCGAACCGTGCCAACTGCCTTTTCCGTACCGCGCAGGCAGACGACGGCAAACTTCATTTCGTTTCCGGAGACATGAATACCATTATGGCGGGACTTGCCTGCGGCGAACCGTGTACAATCGGCTGGAATGTTCTGCACGCCTGCGCGGATCATTTTATCTCTTGCCCCGATTACACCGCCGCCAAAGGAATGCGCATTTTGGGCTGCCCCTTCCCGGGAGAAACACCCGTTGTTTCCGGCGAAAGCGGTGCTGCCGGGTTTGGCTGCCTTGCTGAGATGATGACCAACCCCGTACTGCAGCCGCTGCGGGATGCGCTACAGCTAAACCGTACCTCACGCGTACTGTGTTTCAGTACAGAAGGGGATACCGATCGTGCAAATTACCGGGCAGTCACCTGGGATGGCCGCTACCCAAGCGGACCAGAGGACCGCACTGTTACCATTCAAAATAAGGAGGACACCTAACATGTTGAATCAAGAAAGAAAGCAGCAGGTGATCGACCTATGCCGCGGCCTGATCCAAAAGCAGAGCTACTCCGGCCATGAGGACGGCGTTGCACAGGTCCTGCGCGAAAACATGCAGCGCATGGGTTTTGATTCTGTAACCACAGACCAGTACGGCAACTTGATCGGCTGCATCAAAGGCAAGCGGCCAGGCAAAAAAATCCTTTTCGACGGGCATATGGATACCGTGCCTGTCACCAACCCCGCCGAGTGGCCCTTTCCGCCCTACGCAGCAGAGATTCACGGCGGCAGAATATATGGCCGCGGCACCAGTGATATGAAAGGTGCACTGGCCGCCATGACCTGTGCAGCAGCAAATTTTGCCGAGGACTGCGGCAGGGACTTTGCGGGTGAGCTGTATGTGGCCGGTGTTGTACATGAAGAATGCTTTGAAGGCGTCGCTGCCAGAGCCATCAGCGCCGCTGTGCACCCGGATTATGTGGTGATTGGCGAAGCCTCTCAGCTGAATCTGAAAATTGGCCAGCGCGGCCGGGCAGAAATTGTGGTGGAAACATTCGGTAAGCCCTGCCACAGTGCAAACCCGGAAAAGGGAATTAACGCCGTGTACAAAATGTGCCGTGTTATTGAAGCCATCCGTACACTTGCCCCGCCCCATCACCCTGTCCTCGGTCCTGGCATTCTAGAACTCACCGATGTCAAGAGTTCGCCTTATCCCGGTGCTTCTGTTGTACCAGAATACTGCCGCGCAACTTATGACCGCAGGCTTTTGGTCGGGGAAACCAAAGAAAGCGTACTTGCGCCCATTGAGGCACTGCTTGACCAGATGATGACCGAAGACCCGCAGCTGAAAGCAAAAGTCAGCTATGCTGTCGGACAGGAAACCTGCTACACCGGCAACAAAATCAGCGGAGAGCGCTTTTTCCCCGGTTGGCTTTACGATGAAAACGAGCCCTTTGTCCAAGCAGCCTATGCGCAGCTAAAAAATATGGGCTATACACCCAGCATTACACAGTACAACTTCTGCACCAATGGCAGCCACTATGCGGGTGAGGCCGGCATTCCTACCCTGGGCCTTGGTCCCTCGCAGGAAAACCTGGCACACACAATGGGCGAATATATTGAGATAGACCAGCTTACAAAGGTTGCGGACTGCTACTACGGCCTGTTGAAAGCCTGGACTAAATGATAAAATTCAAACGTCCCGCAAATCAACCCATTCTATTAAAAAAGGAGCGTTATTCATGTATGATCTGATTCTCAAAAACGGTCTGGTTGTCTCTCCCTCTTCCACAGTTGCCTGTGATGTAGCCATTCAAGACGGCAAAATTGCCGCTCTGGGCAGCTTTTGCCAAAGCGAGGCAAAACGGGTAATTGACGCCGGCGGCAAATATCTGCTGCCCGGCGGCGTGGAAGCACATATGCACTGCCAGGCACCCTTTCAGGGCTGCTTGGGCGCAAATACCTTTTACCAGCAGAGCGTTTCCGCTGCTTTCGGCGGGGTAACCACCTTTATGGATTTCGCTAATATGAGCCGCGGCCTGTCCCCCTACAAACAGGTACTGGCCCGTGTGGAAGAGATGAGCGAATCCGCCATCGACTACAGCGCACACGGCAAGTTTGTGGAATCTACCCCCGAAGCGCTGGCCGATATCGACAAAATGGCCGCGGACGGCTTCCCCACTTTCAAAATGTTCATGACCTATAAAAAAGAAGGGGTCATGAGTGACGACGAAACCATGCTGAAAGTTTTTGAAAAGGCAAAGAACGTGGGCGGCCTGCCTATGGTGCACTGCGAAAGCAACGCCATTGCAGAGGCAAATATTGAAAAGTGCCGTGAAAAAGGCGACCTAAGCTGGGTAAACTTTGCAAAATGTAAACCGGTACTGTGTGAAGACGAAGCTTTTGACCGCGCGGTCAACTTTGCCCGCTATGTGGGCAACGGCCTGATTGTGGTGCATACCACCAATGGCCGGGCACTCGATACTGCCCGCCGGGCCCATGCCGAGGATATTCCGCTGTATGTGGAGACAGGCCCCCATTATCTTACGTTGTTTGATGACCTGTATAAGGGCGAAAACGGCCATCTGGCCATCTGCTCGCCGCCGCTGCGCACACCTAAAGAAGCCGCGGAGCTTTGGAAAGGCCTGGAAGACGGCACGATTCTGCTCACCGGCTCAGATGACTGCACCTATGACGTAGATGAAAAATCTATGTTCCTGGAGAAAAAGCCCGACGGCACCTGGAAACAGGACTTTACCAAGGTTGTCAACGGCATGAGCGGCCTTGAAATCCGTCTTCCTATTCTGCTTTCCGAGGGTGTTTCCAAAGGCCGCATTACCATTAACAAAGTATGCGCGCTTACCAGCACCAACATTGCCAAGGTGTACGGCTGCTATCCTCAAAAGGGCATTATCGCCCCCGGCTCTGACGCTGACATTGTCATGGTGGATATGGAAAAAGAAGTGACCCTGAGCAAGGACGTGCTGCATAACAACATCAGCTACTGCCTGCACGATGGATTCCATGTAAAAGGCTACCCGGTCATGACGATTTCTCACGGCAACGTGATTGTGGAAGAGAACAGCTTTAAGGGTCAAAAAGGCGCCGGCAAGCGCGTTCGCCGGAAAATCGACCCCAAGTATCTGGCGCACTACAATCTGGATTGATCCGCGAAAATGGGAGGAAACTATATGGACAACAAAAATGATGCCCTGCGCAGCAGTGAATTGCTGCCCACCAAGGAATCTGAGCGTACTATGTCGCTGGCCGACTACATCATGCTATGGGCCGGCATGACCATCAATATTGTCGCGTTCAGTCTCGGCTCACAGTATTACAACAAAGGCCACGGCCTTTCCCCCTGGACAATGGTCCTGGTTATGCTGATCGGCTACGGTATTGTAACTGCCTTTACGGCCATGGTGGGCGACATCGGCACCAAGTACGGCGTACCCTTTGCCGCCTACATTCGTGCTCCCTTTGGTTACAAAGGTTCTTATGTGGCAGGCCTTATTCGTGCAATTCCCGGCCTTTACTGGTTTGGCTTTCTCACCTGGGTTGGAGCCAACGCCATCAATCACATCATTGGCATTCTGTTTCCCGGTGTAGGCAACCTGACCCTGATCATTATTCTCTTTGCGGCCGTACAAATTTTGAATACCATGTATGGTCTGAAAGCCATGGCCAAGTTTGACTGGATTGCTATTCCTTGTCTTGCTATCCTGTTCGGTGCCATTCTGCTGACTACTCTAAGCAAATACCATATCACCATTCCAGACATCATGGCTACCCAGACTGAGGGCGGATATTCCTTTGCCTATGCAGTAGCCGGCATTGCCGGCGGCTGGATTACCATGGCTCTAAACGGCAGCGACCTCTCCCGCCAAATTAAACACGTAAACGGATATGAGAAAAAGGGATTTTTTGCCCGCAACAAGCGCGCCATTATTGGCCAAATCATCGGCCTGATGTGTGTAGGCGTTATCACTATGCTGATTGGCGCGGCCTCTGGCATTGCCACTGGATACTGGGACCTGAACGATGTCATTCCCGATCTTTTTACCAACAAAGTGGCTCTGATTCTCTGCTTTATTGTTGTTGTCTTTGCTCAGTGGTCCACTAATACGGCAGCCAACCTGCTGCCGCCCTCCCTGGTCCTGCTAAACGTCTTCCCCAAACTGAAATACTGGATGAGCACAGCAATCTGCGGCACAGTGGCCATTTGCATGATGCCCTGGAAGCTGGAAAGCCAGGGCGGGTTCCTGGTCATGGTGCAGAACTGGATTTCTCAGATGCTGGGGCCGATCATCGGTATTCTGCTGGTAGATTATTTTATTATCCGCAAGACTAAGGTCAACGTAAAAGATTTGTACACTGTCGGCGGCCAGTATCAATATACCAACGGCTTTAACTTCAGCGCCATTATCTCTTTGGTTCTTTCCTTCCTAGTCGGCCTGCTCTGCGGCAGCTACGCCTTTTTTGCCGGGCTTGCATGCAGCGCTGTGCTGTACACGGTGCTGATGAAGTGCTTTACGCTGAAAAAGTACGACCAGCATATTGGGCAAGAGGTTCCTTTTGATCCCGAAAAGGACTGACTCCCTTTAAAGAGCCCCCTCTGTGCAGCCCATTTCTTTAGCCGCTGCTGCTATTGACCGTAAACATGGCAGCAAGGCTTGCACCGGATATATCCGTTGATGCTGACGAACGATCCGCATGATAAAATTCTATACAAATGAGGTGTATCATGAAAATACTGATTCAAAACGGTACGATTGTTGACGGTACCGGCAAACCCGGGTACAAAGCTGACCTGTTGATACAAGGTGGAAAAATTGCAGCGATTGGCAGCCTTTCGCCTGAAAATGCAGAAAAAGTAATTGATGCTGCCGGGCTGGTGGTCGCCCCCGGATTTATCGATACCCACAGCCACAGCGACCTACAGGTGCTGGTGCACCCGGAAGTAAAGCCGAAAGTCATGCAGGGAATAACGACTGAGGTCTTGGGACAGGACGGCATTTCTATGGCGCCGCTGCCCGAACAGTATATTGGCCCCTGGCGTAAAAATCTGGCTGGCCTGGATGGAGACAGCGACGACATCGACTGGCACTATAAAAACACCGCCGGCTACCTGAAAATGATTGAGGCCGCCCGCCCCGGCTTAAACGAATGCTACTTAGTGCCCCACGGCAATATCCGCATGGAGGCCATGGGCCTGGAAAACCGCCAGCCGAATGAAGACGAATTAGCTGCCATGTGCCGCATTACCCGCCGGGAAATGGAGGCCGGCGCGGTGGGCCTTTCCACTGGACTCATCTATATGCCCTGTGCATACTCTCAGGTCAGAGAAATTATTGAAATGTGCAAAGTCGTCGCGGAATACGATGGTATCTTTGTCATTCATCAGCGCAGCGAAGCAGACTCAATTCTGGATTCTATGAAAGAAGTAATCAAAATTGGCCGCGAATCCGGCGTAAAAATTCACTATTCTCATTTCAAAGTCTGCGGTAAAAAGAACTGGGACAAAATAGACCAGGTCATTGCTCTGCTGGAGGAAGCAGAGGCCGAGGGTATCCGTGTCAGTTTTGACCAGTATCCCTATGTAGCCGGCAGCACCATGCTGGGGGTCATTCTGCCGCCGTGGGTTCACGACGGCGGCACCGACAAAGTGCTGGAGCGCCTGGCCGACCCCACCCTGCGCAAAAAGATGGTTTACGATATTGAGCATGGCATTCCCGGCTGGGACAACTTTGTTGAATTCGCCGGACTGGATCAGATTTTTGTTACCAGTGTCAAACACGCTAAAAACGAAGACGCTGTAGGCCTCAGCCTGACTCAGCTGGGCAAGCTGCGCGGCAAAGACCCCTATGACGCCACCTTTGACCTTCTCCTGGAAGAGGAAAATGCGGTCGGCATGGTCGATTTTTACGGAACAGAAGAGCACGTGCAGCGCTTTATGAAGCGCCCGGAAATGAATGCCTGCACCGACGGCCTTTTGGGCGGAAAACCGCACCCCCGCGTATACGGCGCGTTTCCACGCATCTTAGGTAAATATGTGCGCGAAGACAAGGCCCTGACGCTGGAAGAAGCCATCTATAAAATGACCAAAAAGCCCGCCTCTACTTTCAATATTGTCGGCCGCGGGGAAGTAAAAGAGGGCAACTGGGCAGATCTCACCCTTTTCAATCCCAATACGGTCATAGACAAAGGCACCTTTACTGATCCGGCACAGTACCCGGAAGGCATTGCGTATGTTTTGATAAACGGCGAGCTCACCGTTTCCGATGCAAAGCATACCGGCGACCGCTCCGGTGTGGTTCTGCGCAAACAGGGAACGGAAGTCCGCGTTTAATTCGACTACAAAAGGAGCATTTTTATGAAAGAGATTCGGACAAGCAAGGCCCCCGGCGCTATCGGGCCATATTCTCAGGCTTTTGTCAGCGGCGGCCTGCTGTACGCCTCCGGTCAAATCCCCGTTGACCCGGCCACTGGCAGCGTGCCGCAGGGCATCGCCGCCCAAGCTGAGCAAAGCTGCCGCAATGTGGGCGCCCTGCTGGAAGCCGCCGGCACAGGCTTTCCGCGTGTGCTAAAGACCACCTGCTTTTTAGCCGACATGGGCGATTTCGGCGTTTTTAATGAAGTATATGCCCGCTCTTTTACCTCAAAGCCCGCCCGCAGCTGTGTAGCGGTCAAAGCCCTGCCCAAAGGCGTTCTCTGCGAAATTGAAGTCATTGCGGAAGTGTAAGTCTTTTCTTTCCGCACAGCACCCAAACCCACGGGAAAATCCGTTTCATTTTCAACCGTTTTTACAAATCCTGTGGAAAAAATCCGATTGCCTCAGCCAGCCGCAAAAAAAAAGCAGACGACAGGGAAACATTTCTGTTTCCCGCCGCCTGCTTTTTGCTGTTCTGCTACCCAAAACTTCCCGGTAAACCAAACAGCGGCAAAAGGGTATTGTCTGTTTTAAAGGCTTATTCCGTCTTTTTATTGATAAATTTTGCATGGAATTTACTGTACAGAATGGTCTGCTCCGCGTACAGGCCGGTGTAACCGGAAAGCGCATACGAAATGGCACACGCCAAGAAGAAATACGGTGCACCACTGTAACCAAACAGTGAGCAGCCCAAAAGCAGGGCTGTAATGGGGCAGTTGACCACGCCGCAGAAAAGGCTGATAAGCCCCACGGCGGCGCCAAGCCTGGGGTCAAGTCCGAGCAGGCCGCCCATCCAGCAGCCAAAGGTCGCGCCGATAAAGAAGCTGGGCACGATTTCGCCGCCTTTATAGCCCGCGCCGAGAGTCAGCGCCGTCAATAGAATCTTCAACAAAAACGCCTCTGGCCGAGCCTGTCCGCAAATCGCACGCTCAATCACGTCCGTGCCGGCGCCCTCGTAATCAGCGGTGCCCAAAAGCAGGGTAATGCCAACCACCAGCGCGCCGCCAACCACAATGCGCAGATAGGCGTTGGAGAAAAAGTGCTGATACAGCCGGCCGCTCAGCTGCAGCACCCTGCAGAAAAGGCTCGCCAGCAGCGCGCAGAGCGCCGCCAGCACCGCCACCTGCAAAGCAGGCATTAGGCTGATTCCGTTCTCTACAGCCACCAAGGTAAAGTGCGCCGGTTTTGCGCCGCACTTCTGTGCAATGCCAGAGGCCAGCAGACTGGAAATACACACCGGCACCAGTGCCGAATAGTACATTTCCCCTACGCAGATGACCTCCATAGCAAACACGCCCGCCACGACCGGCGTGCCAAAAAGCGCAGAAAACACAGCCCCCATGCCGCACATAGTGGCCACGTGCAGGGACTTTTCATCCAATTTCAGCAGGCGGCCTGTACTGTAGCCCAGGCTGCCGCCGATCTGCAGCGCTGCGCCCTCCCGCCCAGCAGAGCCGCCAAACAGGTGCGTAATGGCAGTCGCAGCAAAGATCAGCGGCGCCATGCGCGCAGGCAGCGGCTGCGGCGAGCGCACCGCCAACAGCACCAGGTTGGTGCCGCGGCTTTTCTGTACCCCACACAGGCGGTACAGCCAAACAATCAACAGGCCGCCCGCGGGCAGCAGGTAAAGCAGCCACCCGTTTTGCATACGGGTTTTTGTGCACCACTGCAGGACATAATAAAATAGTGTGCCGACCCCGCCGCCTATAACTACGCCGATACCGATGCTGAGCAGCACCCAGCGGAAAAAGGCTTGCAGTCTCTGCCCAACATGTTTTGCTTTTTTCTGCAGTTGCTCCTTATTTTTTTCCTCCATGAAACCTGTGTTTCTCCTCCGCAGTCATTTGTTTTGTCAATCTGTTTTCTCTCTTTTTTTCGCTGTTTCACGCCAATTCTGCAGGGGCCGCGGACGTTTTGGCAGCGGCTGCAGTTGCTTTGCCAGCACCGACACATCGCACCATTTGCCCAGCTTATAGCCCACATGCGGGTAAAGGCACAGTTCCTCAAAACCACGTGCATGGCAAAAACCCACGCTTTCCGGGTTTGGCACAACAACCTTTGCGTACAGCTGCATACAGCCCGCCTTTTTCAGCAGGCGCTCAAGCTCTCGATACAAGGCGCTGCCCATTCCCTGCCCGCGGTGTGGCCAGCTGACATAAATGCTGATTTGGGCAGACCAGCGGAAAGCGGCGCTTTGCTGCAACCTTTGGGCATAAGCGCAGGCCAGCACACGGCCGTCCTCTTCACAGACAAGCCACGGATACTCCCGCTGTGCTGCTTCCGCGCGCGCGGCCATCTCTGCCGCGCTTGGGGCTTTGCCTTCCAGGGTAATCACAGTTTCCCGTACATACGGCGCATAAATCTGCGCAAGCTGCGCTGCATCTTTTTTTTGCACCGGGCGAATCTTCCAATCCTTTTTCATACCGCATACTCCTTTCCTGCCTGCAGTGGCTGCCGGCTGTTATTCTGTTATTTTTATGTATTTTATTCTGAGGATATTATAAAATTTACCTAATTACTTTAATTATAGAATAAAAGCGGCGCAAAAACAAGCAGAGGAGCACCCGCCGCCGGGCCTTCGCCTTTTTATAAAATCAAAAAGGGCAGCCTAAAAGGCTGCCCCTCATCATACACAGTTCCTGCTCACCGAAGTGAAGCTGCGGCGATTCCGCATGGCGCTGATTCAAATATATCGCGCGGACCACGTTTGTCCGAACTTGTACTGTAATATAGTATACAGTACTTCTCCAATTTTGTCAAGGGCAAAATGTGAATTTTTTATTACATTTATTTAAAAAAACACGGTATTTTGCTCTAAAATATTACATTATGTAACAAATTACAGCCCAAGCAGCGCTTTTCCACTCTGAGCGAGGGCATCGGTCAGCGCCAGGCTCTCTGCCTCATCTTTGCCACGCACAGAAATATAAACTTTGATTTTCGGCTCGGTGCCGGAGGGGCGCACAATAACCTTGCAGCTGTTTTCCAGGCGGTACTCCAGTACATTGGATTTGGGCAGGTCGATTGTACTCTCTTTGCCGGCGTCGCTGCGCACGCTCTGCTGGTAGTCGCTCCAGCCCACGACCTTGAAGCCGGAAATTTCGGCCGGCGCGTTTTTGCGCAGGGTCCCCATAATTTTCTGCATCTGCAACATACCGTCTTCGCCCTCGAAGCCAAAGTTCAGGACACTGTTGCGGTAATAGCCATAGGTTTTGTAAAGGTCCTCCATGGCATCTGCCAAAGACATCCCTTTGTCTTTGTACCAGCTGGCCATTTCGCAGATGAGCATAGTTGCATCCACGGCGTCTTTGTCGCGCACATAGCCGCCGGAAAGGTAGCCATAGCTCTCCTCAAAGCCCAAAAGGAAGCGGTCCTCTTCCCCTTTTGCCTCCAGCATGGCAATCTGGTCGCCGATATACTTAAATCCGGTCAAGACGCGGTGCATCTCGATACCATAGGTCTTGGCAACGGCGTCCACCATATCGGTGCTGACAATGGTGGTAACGGCAACTGGCACCTTGGGCAGGCGGCCCTGCTCTTTTTTGGCACTGGCGATGAAGTTTAACAGCAGAATGCCCACTTCATTGCCGGTCATCAGGCGAAACTTCTCGCCCTGTTTTACGGCAATGCCGCAGCGGTCGCAGTCTGGGTCGGTGGCAATCAGCAGGTCGTCACCGGTTTTTTCGCACAGCTCCAAGCCTTTCTGCAGCGCTTCGCGAATTTCGGGGTTCGGGAACGGGCAGGTCGGGAAGTTGCCATCCGGCCACTCCTGCTCTGGCACGACATCCACTTTGGCGACGCCTAGGCGCTGCATAATACGGGTGCAGCATACGCGGCCGGTGCCATTGAGCGGCGTATAAACGACCTTCAAATTATTGCAGGGCTTCTGTAAAATCCGCTGTGCATAAACAGCATCCAGGAAAGCATCCAGTACAGAATCGGGGATCTCGACAATCAGTCCCTTTTTTGCGCCCTCGTCATACGGCATGCGGCGGATATCCCGAAACAGGTCGGTGTGGTCAATCTCGCTCTGCACATCTTCGGCCATCTGCGCGGTAATCTGGCAACCGTCGTCGCCGTATACTTTATAGCCGTTGTACTTGGCGGGGTTATGGCTTGCGGTCACGTTAATGCCCGCATCGCAGTGCAGATCGCGCACCGCAAAAGACAGGGTCGGTGTAGGGGACAGCCACGGGTAAATGTGTGCTGTAATGCCGTTTGCAGCCAATACAGCGGCGCAGTCTTTTGCGAAAACATCAGACTTGATACGGCTGTCATAGGCGATTGCCACACTGGGCTGGCGGCCTATCACGTGTTTGTTCAAATAATTTGCCAGGCCCTGGGTTGCCTGCCCTACAGTGTAGATATTCATGCGGTTGGTGCCCGCGCCGATTACACCGCGCAGACCTGCGGTGCCAAAGGAAAGGCTGCGGTAAAAGCGGTCGTTGATTTCTTCCGGTTTGTCCTTAATTTCCTGCAGTTCCTTGGTAAGGTCGGGGTCAGCAAGGTCCTGTGCCAGCCATTTTTCGTATTCTGTCATTGCGAATTCCTCCCTGTCTGTTATGGATAAGCCGCGTATTTTGGGTTTTTGCGCAGCCTGTCGGCAAAATTAGTGCAGATGAACAATATTGGTGACAATCCCTGCCTCGGTCAGGTCCACATAGCCGTATGTGCCCATACTGCCATGCAGGGAACCGGGATTTAGGATATAAAGGCCGTCGTCGTACTCAGTTAAGGGCTCATGTGTATGACCGAAAAGCAAAATCTGCGCGCCGTTTTCGCGCGCGGCCTGCTCTACCCGGTAGAGCCCGTACTTTACCTGCTCAGCATAGCCGTGCGTCATAAAGAAGCGCCGGCCGCCGATTTCCGCAGTCAGGCTGGCGGGCAGGTGGCTGCCCCAGTCGCAGTTGCCGCGCACCAGGTAAAACTGCTTTTTCGGAAACGCTTTTTTTGCCTGCTCGGCTTCGTCTTCGCCGTCGCCCAAGTGCACCACCACCTCGGCTGTGGGCTGCGCGGCCAGGGCCCGGTGCAGGGCCCACTGGTCATGATGGGTATCAGAAACCACCAGTACGCGCATTTTTTGAACCGCCCCATTTCCTCTGTCATATCGTAAGGACAGCACGCATACTTTACACAGAAGGAGTGTAGCTATATGCAGAAACGTCCTGACTTTTCGTTTTTATCCGGCAGTACGCCGCAGCAGATAACCCCAGAGCAGGTGCAGCAGCTGCTCGACAGTCTTTCTCCCGCTGACCGCCAGAAAATAGACAATGTATTAAACAGCAAAGAAACAACCGAAAAGCTGCTTTCAACCCCGCAGGCAAAAGAACTGATGAAAAAATTTGGCGGAGGGAAATAAATTATGGAAGACCTGGCCCAAAAACTTTCTGCAATGCTCAGCGACCCGGCCGCCATGGCGCAGGTAGAGTCGATTATGGGGGCACTGGGCGGTGGGGAAAAAGCGGCTTCCTCTGCCCCGCCGCCAAAGCCGCAGCCGGCCCCCGCGCCGCCAGCCCCCGCCGGCATGCCCGGCCTCAACGCAGAAACCATTGGGCTGGTCACAAAGCTTGCCCCCATGCTTTCCGCTATGCAGCAGGAAGACAACAGCACCCGCCTTTTACGTGCGCTGCGCCCGATGCTGGGCGAGCCGCGCCAAAAGAAACTGGATGAGGCCATGCGCCTATTGCAGCTGATGCGGGCGCTGCCGCTGCTGAAACAGACGGGGATTTTGGGACAGCAGTAAAAAGCAAAACGAAAGGGGGCGTTCTTTATGGCAGGCAGGGAAACAGAAGACATGCAGCAGATGCGTCGGGACGCCATCCGCCGTACACAGGAAATGGTGCGCCGGGCACAGGCGCCGCCGGGCTACACCGGCAGCACCTTTTCCGGAAAAGGGCCCCCAAAGGCGCCGCCCCCAAAACCTGCCGCGCCGCCCCCCGCCAAAGAAGCGCCGCCTGCCCCGCCAAAAAAGCAAGCACCTGCTGCGCCCGGTTTTTTTGAGGCGCTCTTTTCAGACGGTGAGCGCAACCTGCTGCTCAGTGTTTTGCTGCTGCTCATGCAGGAAGAGCACTCTGACCCCGCCCTGCTGTTTGCGCTTCTGTATCTTTTGCTGTAAAATCTTTGCTTACCGCACCTGTCCGTCGCCCATGACCAAAAACTTTGTGCTGGTCAGCTGGTTGACACCCATCGGCCCGCGGGCGTGCAGCTTCTGCGTGCTGATGCCGATTTCCGCGCCCAGGCCAAACTCGCCGCCGTCCGTAAAACGTGTCGAAGCATTGACATAGACCGCCGCGCTGTCGACCCGCTGCTGAAAAATACGCGCATTCTGGTAGCTTTTGGTGACAATGCACTCGCTGTGGCCCGTGCTGTATTTCGCGATATGCGCCAGTGCTTCCTCCAGGCTGTCGACCACCCGGACTGCCAAAATGTAGTCGTCGTACTCAGTGGCCCAGTCCGCCTCGGTTGCAGGCACCACACAGCTGCCCAAAATTTCCCGCGTGCGTGGGCAGCCGCGCAGCTCTACATGTTTTGCCAAAAGCCTTGCCCCGATTACGGGCAGGGCTTTTTCTGCGATATCCTGATGTACCAGAATGGTTTCAATCGCATTGCAGACGCTCGGCCGGCTGGTTTTGGCGTTGTCGATAATATTGGCCGCCATCTCGATATCGGCGCTGTCGTCCACATACACGTGACAGTTGCCCGCGCCGGTCTGAATGACCGGCACCTTTGCGTTTTCCACCACGCTCTGAATCAGCCCATGCCCGCCGCGCGGAATCAGCACATCCAGGTAGCCGGTCATCTGCATCATCGCTGTAGCAGAGGCACGGCTGGTGTCCTCCACCAGCTGAATGCAATCCCGCGGCAGGCCGGCTTTCTCCACCGCCGCGCGCATCAGCTCGGCGCAGGCTGTGTTGCTGCGGATTGCCTCTTTGCCACCGCGCAAAATCACCGCGTTGCCCGCTTTCAGGCACAGCGCGGCGGCGTCCGCCGTCACATTTGGCCTAGCCTCAAAGATAATGCCGACAACACCAAGCGGCACGCGCACGCGGCGAACCTCCAGGCCATTTGGCAGCACCCGGCCCTCGACCACCTGACCGACAGGGTCCTCTTGTGCAGCCACCTGCCGCATACCGTCGGCCATCCCTTTAATGCGCTGATGGCTGAGCGCCAGCCGGTCCTGCAGGGCCGGGCGCATGCCCGCCGCCTTTGCCGCGGCAAGGTCCTGCTCATTTGCCGCAAGCAGCTCTTTTTCGCCGTTTTCCAGTGCATCTGCCGCAGCAAGCAGCGCTGCATTCTTTACCCGACTGCCGGCCACAGCAAGCACTGCCGCTGCCGCTTTTGCGGCCTTTCCCATTTCCGTTAATGTCATATTTTTCCCTCCTGCAGAAGCTCTGTACACCCGCCTGCCAGTATTCTAGTATAAAAAGAAAATACTGAAAATCATACAGAATCCTTGTACACGGCGGCTTTCTTTTCTGCCGGCACAAAAGTGGTACCCAAAACGCTGCCGTCAAACAAATCGTACAAATCGCGCGGGTTTGCCCCCGACATCACCACGCACGGAATCTGCGAGCGGTTGGCAAGCTCTGCTGCGGTCACTTTGGTGGCCATGCCGCCGGTGCCCAGGTCACTGCCCGCGCCGCCGGCCAAAGCTTTCACTTCTTCTGTAATGCCATAGACATACGGAATCCGTTTTGCAGCCGGGTTTTTGCGGGGATTCGCGTCGTACAGGCCATCGATATCCGTTAAAATAACGAGCAGGTCCGCCTGCGTCAAGACCGCGACCGTCGCCGAAAGCGTGTCGTTGTCGCCGAAGTTTTTGCCGGCGAGTTCATCTGTCGCAACCGAGTCGTTTTCGTTGACAACCGGGATAATCCCGCGCTTGAGCAGCGTTAGAAACGTATTTTCTGCGTTTTTCCGCGTAACCGGGTCCTGCACCACGTCGCGCGTCAGAAGTACCTGCCCCACGGTGTGATTGTATTCGCCGAAAAATTTGTCGTACATAAACATCAGCTCGCACTGGCCCACCGCGGCCACCGCCTGGCGCTGCTCGATTTCCTCCGGGTGCTCGTGCAGGCCGAGTTTTGCCATGCCGACCCCCACCGCTCCGCTGGAAACCAGCACCACTTCGCGGCCCTCATTCTGCAGCCCGCACAGCACCTTGCACAGTTCCTCCATGCGACGCAGATTGAGCCGGCCGGTCTGGTAGGCAAGCGTACTGGTGCCCACCTTAAAGACCACGCGCTTTGCCTGTGTAATCTGGGACATGCCGTTCCCTCCGTCTCTGTAAACGGCGGCACAGCAGGCCGCCCAAAAATTTTTAAATTTCTTTTATTATACCATATTTCTGCTGACGGAAGGAAAAAACATCATATTTCTGTACAGAAAGGGAAATACTATCGCTGGTAAAGGAGGCCTTTATAAAATGATTGACAAAATTGCTCTTATCCTAATCGTTATCGGCGGGCTGAACTGGGGCCTGGTCGGATTTTTCAAATTCGACCTGGTCGCATGGATCTGCGGCGGCTCGGGTACCATGTTTGCCCGCATCATTTACGCGGTTATCGGCATTGCGGCACTGTGGGCAATTTCTATTCTATTTAAAAAGATTACAACAGAAGCGGACATTGAGCACCACGCAGCCTAAGCTGCCGTGTGCAAAAGCAGAACTGCTTTTTCGGGGGCAGTTCTGCTTTTTTGTCAGCTGCGGTGCGGTTTTTCCGCTGTGCGGCGGGTCTGGCCGCCCCGGTAGTCGTGGTGTTCGCGGTGGTCGCTGTGCGGCCTCTGCTGCGGCGCGGGGTCCTCTTCCGGGGTAAGGCCCTCCAACTCAATGCGCGCAGCCCTGCGGGAAAGATTCAGCCGGCCGCGGTCATCAATTTCGAGTACCTTTACCATAATCGGGTCGCCCACTTTTACGACATCGGTCACTTTATCCACATGCTTTACGTCCAGCTGAGAAATATGCACCAGGCCCTCTTTGCCGGGGGCAATTTCGACAAAGGCGCCAAAGTCCATCAGGCGGGTCACCTTGCCGCAGTAGATTTCGCCGGGTTTCGGCCCCTCTACAATGGTGCGGATAATTTCCAGAGCACGGTCGGTGCCCTCTTCACTGATACTGGAAACATAGACGTGCCCATCTTCCTCCACATCCATCTGCACATCGCACTCGCTGCAGATTTGGTGAATGACCTTGCCGCCGGTGCCGATAACTTCGCGGATTTTATCCACCGGAATGCAGATCCCTTTGAGTTTCGGCGCCCACTTGGAAAGTGACGTGCGCGGCTTTGAAATTGCCTTGCAGATGACTTTGTCAATAATATAATTGCGTGCCTTGTGCGTTTTCTGCAAAGCTTCTTTTACCATAGCAGGGGTCAGTCCCTGGATTTTCAAGTCCATTTGGATCGCGGTAATTCCTTCTTTGGTGCCGGCAACTTTAAAATCCATATCGCCGAAAAAGTCCTCGACCCCCTGGATATCCACCATGGTCATCCAGCGGTCGCCCTCGGTGATAAGGCCGCAGGAAATGCCGGCAACCGGCGCTTTAATCGGCACACCCGCGTCCATAAGTGCCAGCGTGCTGCCGCAGATGCTCGCCTGGGAAGTGGAGCCGTTGGAAGAGAGCACCTCGCTGACCAGGCGCATGGCGTACGGAAACTCGTCAACACTGGGAATGACCGGCAGCAGCGCGCGCTCTGCCAAAGCGCCGTGGCCGATTTCGCGGCGGTTGGGGCTGCGGCTGGGCTTTGTTTCGCCCACGCTGTAGCTGGGAAAATTATACTGGTGCATATAGCGCTTTTCTTTTTCCTCGCCCAAGTCGTCCAGCAGCTGTGCGTCGCGCACTGAACCAAGTGTGACGGCTGTCAGCACCTGGGTCTGCCCGCGGGTAAACAACCCGGAGCCGTGCACGCGCGGCAGCAGACCTACCTCAGCCGCCAGCGGGCGCATTTCATCCATGCCGCGGCCATCTACGCGCTTTCTGTCGTCTAAAAGCCAGCGACGCACGACATACTTCTGTGTTTTATAAAGGCATTCGTCCAAAAGCTTTTGGCTGTCAGGATATTTTTCCGCAAAATGCGAAAATACATCATCGTAAACTTCTTTTAAGTGTGCATCACGGATATTTTTGTCGTCGGTATCCATCGCGTCCTGCACCGCAAAGAGCGCATAGTCCATCACTTCGCGCTGCATTTCATCGCTGGCGTGCTCTGCAGTGTATGTAAATTTCTCTTTGCCGATTTCTTCCTGTATGCTGCTGATAAACGCAATGAGCTGCAGATTTTCGCGGTGGCCCGCTAAAATTCCTTCGTACATCTCGTCATCGGAAACAATCTTTGCGCCCGCCTCAATCATAACCATGCGGTCGCCGGCAGAGGCCACAGTGACGGCCATGCGGCTGTCTTTGCGCTGCTCTGTCGTGGGGTTTATCAGGTACTCGCCGCTGGGCGCCAGCCCTACGCTGACCGCACCGACCGGCCCGCCCCACGGGATATCGGAAATAGAAATGGCAGTGCTGGCGCCGATAAGTGCCGCAATCACCGGCGAACAGTCGGGGTCTACGCTCATCACCGTGCACACAACCGTGACATCGTTTCGCATATCCTTGGGGAACAGCGGACGAATGGAGCGGTCTATCAGGCGGCTCGCCAAAACAGCCTCTTCCGGCGGCCTGCCCTCACGCTTTAAAAAGGAACCGGGTATACGCCCCACTGCGTACAATTTTTCCTCATAATCCACAGAAAGCGGAAAAAAGTCCACGCCCTCACGCGGCTGGCTGCTGGCGGTTGCGGTGCACAGTACAACCGTCTCGCCATAGCGCACAAAGCATGCGCCGTCTGCCAGCTGTGCCAATTTGCCGGTCTCTATCTGCAGGCTGCGGCCCGCAAGCGACGTCTGAAAGGTTCTGCTGTTCTCGAACATGGTGGTCCTCCTTCTGCGCGATTCCCCTGCGCAATGCAATTCTTCATTCATTTTGCATAAAGTATAGCACATATATATACAAATTTATAGTATGAATTTAAAAAATTACCTGAATTAGAGGGCCATATAATAGAAAAAACCGCTGCAGGCACACATGGCACCTACAGCGGTCTGTTTTTTGTGATTACTTGCGCAGATTCAGCTTTGCAATCAGGGCGCGGTAACGCTCGATGTCGACGCGCTCAAGGTAATTGAGCAGGCTGCGGCGGGAGCCAACCATTTTCAGCAGGCCGCGGCGGCTGTGATGATCTTTCTGATGGGTGCGCAGATGCTCGGTCAGGTCATTGATGCGCTTTGTCAGCACAGCGACCTGTACTTCCGGGGAGCCTGTGTCGCCCTCATGGGTTGCGTACTGCTTGATGATTTCGGTCTTTTCTGCTTTTGTCATAATAAAAATACCACCTTTAAAAAATTACCGCATGCACAGGGAAGGGTCTTTGTGGGTTTCCCGAAGCGGGCAGTCGCCCTTCTCCGCAAAATGGGTATGGATTAGTATAACATAATCCTTACAATTATGCAAATGCCTGCAGGCGTTCTTTTTCCAAATACTGCTTGGCACAGGCACCGTCGCGCCGAATCTGTCTGCCGAGTGCCTCCACACTGGAAAACTTCTTTTCGGCGCGTATAAAATGCAGAAGGTCTGTGCGCACAGTTTCGCCGTACACCTCTGGCCCGGTGTAGTCTGGCATCCAGGTTTCTGCGCTGACACAGTGCCCGCCCACCGTGGGCCGCACCCCGACATTGGTGACACCGCAGTAGACCTGTCCATTCAGGTAAACAAGGCTGGCATACACCCCAAAGCGCGGCAGCACAAACGAAGCGGGCACCTGCTGGTTTAAAGTCGGCGTACCCAGCTGGCGGCCAAGCTTTTTGCCGTGTTTTACCGGGGAAAGGTAGCCATAGGGCCTGCCCAGCAGGCTGGCGGCCTCCTCCATCCTGCCGTCGCGCACCAGTGCACGAATGCGTGTACTGCTGACCGGTGCCCCGCCCTGCATAACCGCCGGCTCGACCGCCGCGGCCAAGCCGTGCTCTTTGCACAGGCGGCGCAAGTCGTCGCTGTTGGCGCGGCCGCCCGCACCAAAGGTGAAGTTAAACCCGCAGCACACTTTTTTTGCGTTGCACACCTTCATTAAGATATTCTCGACAAACTGCTCTGCTGTCAAATTCATAATACTGGAAAAGCGCAGCAGGTAAAGCTGCTGTACCCCAAAGGTTTCCAGTACCTGCTCTTTTTGCTGTTCGGTCATCAGCTCAACATTGCACTGCCCGCATAAGTCGCAGGAAGGGTTGTGCACAAAGGTGAGCACAGTCGGCGTAAGCCCCGGCTGACCAACCGCCTGCGAAATGACCGCGCGGTGCCCGATATGCAGCCCATCAAAGGAACCCAGCGCAACAGCCGTTGGCTCTTCACTGGGTATCAATTCCTTGTTGATTTTCATGTTTTGTTCCATCCTCCCGTACAAACAGACGCACCACGCGCAGTTCGTCCTTTTCTTTGTCTGGTGCACCCAAACCGAGAAAGCGCCCCTGCGGGTCTTTCACCCGGCATCTGCCGGCAAGTCCCGCTGGCAGATTCACCCGCTGTAAGGCAAGGCCGCCGCCGTTTACAAAGCGCCCCGCCTGCGGCTGTGTCACTGTCACCTGCGGCAGGTCGAGAAACAGGGTCTCTGCCGGCAGCACCCGCTGCAGCAGCGCCGCGCGGTCCATTTGCTTTGCCTCTGCCAAAGGCAGCGCGTCCTGCAGGGAAAATCCGGAAGCTTCCGTGCGCCGCAGCGCTGTCATAACCCCATGCGAGCCGAGTGCTTCGCCGAGGTCTGCGCACAGGGTGCGCACATAGGTGCCGCCGGAACAGGTAAGTGTCAGTTCTCCGGTGCGTGCCGCCGCATCATAAGAAAGCAGGCGCAGCTGATAAATGGTGATTGCGCGGGGCTCCCGCTGCACCGTCTTTCCCTGCCGGGCAAGATCGTACAGCCGTACGCCGTTTTTCCGCAGGGCACTGTACATGGGCGGTGTCTGCAGAATCTTTCCGGTAAAGCGCGGCAGCGCCGCCGCAAGCTTTTCCTGGGAAATAGGGGTACCGTCACGGGCCTGCACAGTGCCTGTGCGGTCCTGTGTATCCGTGGAAAGGCCAAACGCGAAAGAAGCCTCGTACGTTTTTGGCCGCTGCCCTAAAAAGGGAAGCGCGCGGGTCGCCTGCCCCAAAAGCATGGGCAGCACGCCCGTTGCCATGGGGTCAAGCGTGCCGGTATGGCCGATTTTGCGCTCTCCGGTCAAGCGGCGCAGCACCGCCACCGCGTCAAAAGAAGTAAACCCCTCTGGCTTATCCAGTACCAAAACGCCCGTCATGCCTGCTCCAGATAATCATTGACTGCGGCGACAATCTGTTTTTCGGCCTCTTTGACATTGCAGGGAATCGAGCAGCCTGAGGCTCCCGGGTGGCCGCCGCCGCCAAACTTCGCACAAATGACAGACGCATTCACCGGCGGCTGCGCGCGCAGTGAAATTTTGCATAGACTGTCTTCTTTTTCTTTTACGGTAATGCCCACTTTCACGCCCTCTATCGCGCGCGGAATATTGGCAATGCCGTCGGTGTCGTCTTCCCCTGCACCAGAGGCCGCCACCATTTTGCGGGTCAGCGGAATGACAGCAATTTCGCCGTTTCGATAATATTCGATTTGATTCAGCGCCTGTTTTTCCAGTTCCAGCCGCTCGCGGCTCTTGGTAGCAAACATGGCGCGGTTGATTTTATGGGTCGGTATGCCGCGCTCCATTAGGTCAGCAGCAATGCGGTGTGTGCGCGGGGTCGTATTGACAAACTGAAAGCAGCCCGTGTCGGTAATAATACCGGTATAAAGGTCTGCGGCAACCGCTTCGTCGATTTCCGCCCCCAAAAGCGGCAGAAAACGATACAGGATTTCACAGGTTGCGCCGGCCTGCGGCTCTACAATCCAGCGCTCAGCATAGTGGGCATTGCTGGGGTGGTGGTCAATGCACAGCTGCACTTTTCCGCCGTAAACCGGCCGCAGGCTGCCCAAAAGCTGCTCGTCGGCCAAATCGACCGCGACCACTGTTTTCGGTGTAAATTTCTGTTCTTCCATGCCCTGAAACAAGAACTGAAAGCGCCTGCCCACCGGGTCGCAGCACAGCACCTGTGCACGCTTGCCAAGGCGTCTCAGAGCGCGGCAAAGCGCGCTGCCGCTGCCAAAAGCGTCGCCATCGGGCGACTGATGGCACAGAATTGCGATATCCTGCTGCTGCGAAAGCCACTCTGCCGCGGCCTCAAGACTCACTTCCATGCTTTTCCTCCTTCAGGTCGTCGAGAATACGCGAAATATTGGCGCTGTATTCGATAGAATCCGTTGCTTTAAACGTTAGCGCCGGCACATGCCGCAGCGAAAGGCGGCTTGCCAGCTCGTGCCGGATATACCCTGAGGCGGATTTTAAACCCTGCACCGCTTTTTGGGCACGCGCAAGGCCCTCCATATCACTGACATATACCGTACAGTAAGAAAGGTCGCGGCTCAAATCGACCCGCACAATGCTTAAAAGGGTATTGTTTACCCGCGGGTCTTTCAGCTCACGAAAAATCGCGGTCAGCTCGCGGCGGATGTCCTCGGTCGTGCGGTCGAGTTTATAGCTCGGCATAAAAAATCCCTCCTGTCGGAAAATGCAGAGCGCTTAGGGCACCCTGCATTTCTTATTTTCTGTTTCTTTTTTTAAATCATTCCGGCTGGTATTCTTCCATACCGTAAACTTCCAGAATATCGCCGACTTTAATATCTGCAAACTTTTCAAGGCACACGCCGCAGTCATAGCCCTCGGCTACTTCCTTGACATCGTCCTTAAAGCGGCGCAGAGAAGCAATGGTGTCGTCTGCCACCACAATGCCGTCGCGCACAACACGTGCACTGGCACCGCGGGTAACCTTGCCGGAAACCACGTGGCCGCCGATGACAATGCCAACACTGCTGATTTTGTAGGTCTCGCGGCATTCGACACGGCCCAGCTGTACTTCGCGGTATTTCGGGGCAAGCATGCCCTTCATAGCGGACTCAATTTCCTGTATGCAGTTGTAAATTACGCGGTACAGACGAATATCCACACCGTCGCGCTTGGCGTTTTCTTCCGCGACCGGGTCGGGGCGCACATTAAAGCCCACAATAATCGCGTTGCTCGCCGCAGCCAGCATGACATCGCTCTCGCTGATGGCACCGACTGCGCCGTGAATGACATTGACACGCACTTCGTCGTTTGAAAGCTTTTCCAGCGACTGCGTAACGGCCTCGACAGAGCCCTGCACATCTGCCTTAACGATAATCTGCAGTTCCTTCATATCGCCCAGCTGCATCTGCTCAAAGAGGTTATCCAAAGTTACCTTGGTGCGTGCATTGAATTTTTCTTCTTTCTTTTCGGTGCGGCGCTGGTCTACCAGTTCACGGGCCAGGCGCTCATCTGAAACCGCGTTAAAGGTATCGCCGGCCTCTGGCACGCTGTCAAGGCCGGTGACCTCAACCGGCACGCTCGGCTTTGCCGACCGGATTTCCCGGCCGCTTTCGTTTGCCATTGCGCGCACACGGCCGACACTGGCGCCCGCAACCACAATATCGCCCTGGTGCAGGGTGCCATTTTGTACCAGCATGGTGGCAATCGGGCCGCGGCCCTTGTCAATGCGGGCCTCGATGATGACACCTTTTGCTGCACGGTTGGGGTTGGCTTTGAGTTCTTTCATATCCGCAATCAGCAGAATCATTTCGAGCAGGTCTTTAATACCGGTCTTCTGCTTTGCAGATACACGAATACACGGCACGTCGCCGCCCCACTCTTCCGGTACCAGGCCGTATTTTGTCAGCTGCTGCATGACAAGGTCGGGGTTTGCGCCGGGCTTGTCGATTTTATTGATTGCGACAATAATGCTGATTTTCGCGGCTTTTGCGTGGTGAATTGCCTCAATGGTCTGCGGCATTACGCCGTCGTCTGCGGCAACCACCAGTACAGCGATATCGGTAGCCATGGCGCCGCGGGCACGCATCGTGGTAAAGGCCTCATGGCCAGGGGTATCTAAGAAAGTGACCATGCGGTCGTCGATCCGGACCTGATACGCACCGATGTGCTGCGTAATGCCGCCGGCCTCGCTGTCGGTCACGTTGGTGTGGCGGATTGCGTCGAGCAGGCTGGTCTTGCCGTGGTCAACATGGCCCATAACCACAACAACCGGCGCGCGCGGCACCAAATCTTCCTCTTTGTCGTCGCTGTCGTCGATAATCTGCTCTTCGATTGTGACCTCGACTTCTTTTTCGACCTTCGCGTGAAAATCCATGGCGACTAAAGAAGCTGTATCGAAATCGACTTCATCATTGATGGAGGCAAAGACACCGTTCTGCATCAGTTTTTTAATAACTTCTGCAGCGGTTGCTTTCAGGCGCAGAGCCAACTCGCCCACTGTAATGGTTTCAGGGATCTGTACAGTAATCGGCTTTGCCTTGCGCTCTGCCGCAATACGGCGCAGGCGCTCAGCCTCGGTTTCGCGCTTGGGCCGGCGGCCGCGGCGGTAGCGGGCGCTTTTCTGGTTAAGTTTCTGTTTATGCACAACATTATCCGTCTTTACCTTTTCATTGGCAAGGCGGTCATACTTTTCATTGTATTTATCAAGCTCTACATCATGGGTGCGCGTATCGACAATCCGCTCGTGCGAATGCCGCAGGCTGCTCTCGCCGCCAAGACCGATATGCCCGATGATGGTCGCCTTTTGGCGAAACGGCTCTTTTTTGCCCTTTTGCTGCTGCGCTGGGCGGTTTGCCGGCTGCTGGCGCTGCGGCTGTCTTTGCTGCGGGCGCTGGGCCTGTTTTGTCTGTGGCTGGCGCTGCTGTGCCTGCCGTGGCTGCTGGGCTTTCTTTTCTGCCGCTTCTTTCAGTGGCACTTCTTTTTCAGAACCCTCTTCCGACACAGTAACAGCCTTTTCTTCGCGCTGGGCAAAGTAGCTGTTCAGGTCTTTTTGGTTGTTTTTCTGTGTAAAAGCCTCAAACACAAGGTCCAGCTCCTCTTCGGTCAGGGCGGTCATGTGTTTTTTGGTTTCGCCGGTGTATTTTTGCAGAACATCGATGACGTCCTTGTTTGGGACATTGAGATCCTTTGCAACTTCGTGCACGCGGTATTTAATCATCATATTAAAACATTCCTCCTCATCTGTCCGTACAAAGCGTCTTCAGTCTTTTGGCAAAGCCGGCGTCTTCCACTGCGGCTGCGCCGGTCAACTTGCCCAGCGCAGCGCCCATTTCTTCTTTGGTGCACGGCAGGGTAAAAACCGGCACGCCCAGCTCTTCGGCGGTATGCCGAATGCCGCCCGCGCTGTGCTCGGAAAGGTCCTGTGCCAAAAGAACCAGGTATGCCTTTCCGCAGCGCATGCTTTCCAGCACGGGGTCGTGCCCAAGCTGCAGCCTGCCGGCGCGGCGGCACAGGCCTAAAAATGAAAGTATCTTACTTGCTGCTGCAGGCATCCTGTTCCATCTCCTTTTCCATACGGTCGTAAACTTCCGGCGGTATCTGGCAGGAAAAGGCCTTTTCAAAGCGGCGCGCTTTCCGTGCGCGCTGCAGGCACGCAAGGCTGCGGCAGACATAGGCGCCCCGCCCGGGTTTGCGGCCGGTTAAATCCAGCGAAATCTCTCCCTC
This sequence comes from Oscillospiraceae bacterium, assembly GCA_022483045.1. Lineage (NCBI taxonomy): Bacteria > Bacillati > Bacillota > Clostridia > Eubacteriales > Oscillospiraceae > Oscillospiraceae bacterium. The sequence goes on from JAKVOA010000002.1 coordinate 289,699, forward strand.
TGGTGAGCGTACAACACGAACCAGCTCTTTTTTGGGTTTCATTTCACCGCAGCCGGTACACATCCGCAGCGGAATCTTTTTCTGACGCAATGACAGACCTCCTGACCAAATGTAGCACAAATCTGATAACGGATAGCATAAGTACAGGATTGGAAATCCTGTTATATAAAGAATTACTCTGCAGGGGTTTCCTCAGGCTCAGCCTTGGGGGCTTCTTCTGACTCAGCTTTGGGGGCTTCCTCAGGTTTCTGGGTATCCTCTTCCCCGTAAAAGCCGCTTTCCGGCTTTATGTCGATTTTCCAGCCGGTCAATTTAGCGGCAAGGCGGGCGTTTTGGCCTTTGTTGCCGATTGCAAGGGAAAGCTGGCTGTCCGGCACGGTCACACGGCAGGCGTGGCTGCCATCTTCGGCAGGCTCTACAGAAAGCACATTGGCAGGTGAAAGTGCATTGGCAATGAATTTCTGCGGGTCGTCGCTGTACTCGACAATATCGATCTTTTCGCCGCCCAGTTCATCCACGATTGCGCCGACACGGCCGCCGCGTGCACCAATGCAGGCACCCACAGCATCCACCGCCGGGTCGTGCGACTCGACAGCCAGCTTTGTGCGGGAACCGGCTTCGCGGGAAACAGCCTTGATTTCAACAGTGCCGTCGTAAATTTCGGGCACCTCGGTCTCAAACAGGCGCTTGACAAGGTCTGGGTGCGTGCGGCTGATAATGGCGTGCGGGCCTTTTTCGGTATCGCGCACATCTACCACATAGACCTTGATATGGTCGCCGTCGCGGAACTCCTCGCTGCCGACCATCTCGCTGCGGGGCAGGATTGCCTCACTCTTGCCGATAAGCACGGTCGCCGCACCAGAGCGCGGGTCTACCCGCTCGACCACGGCACTGACCAGCTCCTGATGTTTCGACTGGAATTCCTGCAGCATTAGGCCGCGCTCTCCCGCGCGGATTCCCTGGCGGATAACGCCGCGCGCCTGGTGCGCGGCAATACGGCCGAATTCCTTTGTATGCAGCTGTACACTGACCTGGTCGCCGACAGCACAGGTGGGGTCGATTTCGCGCGCTTTTTCCAGCAGGATTTCATTATTGGGGTCCAGCACATCGTCTACGACTTCTTTACGCAAAAAGACCTCAAACTCATTTTTCTTTTCATTTAAGCTGACGGTCACGTTGTCGTTGTCGTAGCTGTTTTTGCAGGCAGTGGTAATCGCCTTGCAAATCTGCTCAACCATGTAATCTTTTGGAATTCCGCGCTCTCTCTCGAGCATCTCCAGCGATGCTACAATTCCGATATCTTCCTCACTCGTCTTCATTGTTTTCCTCCATCGTGTCATCGTCGTACAGTTTTACCCACGCGGTATCTGCCAAGGGGACTTCCATGGTTTCGCCCTGCGGATTCTGCAGGGTAATGGCCCCGTTTTGAGAAGCAAGCAGCGTACCAACCGCCTCACGGCTGCCGTCTGCAAAGGGACGGATAAAGCGCACCCACACCGGCTGCCCAATGCAGGCGGTGAAGTGCTCGGTGCGGGTAAGCTGCCGGTTGATGCCCGGCGAGCTGACCTCCAGCGTATAGGCGCCCGGGACCAGGTCCTGCTCATCCAGCGGATCGCTGACGGCGTGGGTCATTGCCACGCAGTCATCTATGGTGACGCCGCCTTTTTTATCGATGTAAATGCGCAGGTACCAGTCGGCACCCTCTTTTACAAAACGCACGTCCCACAGCGCAAGCCCCAGCCCGGCCGCCAGCGGCTCTGCCAGTGCGCGCACAGCCTGCGCGGTGCCCGGTCCCTTTTTCTTTGCTGCCATTGTTTCACCTCATAAAGCATATAATGCAAACAAAAGAGTGGGTCGCCCCACTCTTTCACCAATCCAGTCTATACCTTAGCTAGTTTAGCATAGATGCCGGAAAATTGCAAGATATTTCGCAAAACAGCGGCTTTACGCCGCTGTTTCTTAGCTTTCCAGCTGCTTAGCCAAAAAGCCTGCTGCCACCTGTGCCAACAGGCCGCTGCTCTGGGGCGGTTCTTCTCCGCCGGAAAGCAGAATCACCGCGCCATTGACATCGCTCTGCGCCAAAATCGGGCACACGGCGGCCGCTGTGCACTCCATTCCCTCGACCGGGTGCAGCTCCCTGCCCTGCGCCTGCACAAAACTGCGCCGCGCGCCGAGACAGTCCTCCAGTTCTTCGCTTACCCGGCGCTCTAGGTACTCTCTTTTAGAGACACCCGCTGCCGCGACGATATGGTCCCGGTCACAAATAAGCGCTGGCATGCCAGCTGTCTGGCTTAAGACCTCTGCCATTTGGGCTGAAAACAGCGACATTTCCCCAACAGGCGAATATTTTTTAAAGATGACGCCACCCTGGTTGTCTGTAAAAATCTCCAGGGCGTCGCCTTCGCGAATGCGCAGCGTGCGGCGGATTTCTTTTGGAATGACAACCCGCCCCAGGTCATCTATCCTTCTAACGATCCCGGTTGCCTTCAATACGAAACATCCCCTTATTCTCATTCATCATTTTCTCAGGTAAGGTTTAGTATTTACAGCAATTCAAAAAATACGCCTGCTGCAGAAATTTGCCGCAAAATTCATACAGCTTTTGTTTGCAAAATAAACTTACTGCTCAGCCGCCTGCCGCAGTGCCGCAACCGCCGCAGCGTAGTCCGGCTTACCCACAACAGCGCTGCCCGCGACACAGATATCCGCGCCGGCTTTTTTTGCGGCGGCAATGGTGCCCGTATTGATGCCGCCATCTATTTCAATCAGCAGGTGCGGTGCGCGCCGCTTTAAAATGCGCACTTTTTCCAGCACGGTGGGGTTAAACTTCTGCCCGCCAAATCCCGGCTCCACGCTCATTACCAACACCATGTCTACCGCGCCAAGGTAAGGGAACAGTGTCTCTACCGGCGTACCGGGATTGATGGAAATGCCCGCTTTTGCGCCGGCCGTGTGTATCTGCGCAATCGTCTGCAGCGGGTTGCCCTCTGACTCTTGATGAAACGTGACCCAGTCTGCGCCAGCTGCAACAAACTGCGAAACATACCGCTGCGGCTGCGAAATCATCAGGTGTACGTCCAGCGGCTTTTGGGTCAGCGCGCGCAGCGACTGCACCATGTGCGGCCCAAAGGTAATATTAGGCACAAAGTGCCCATCCATAACGTCTATATGCACCCAGTCCCCGCCGGCTTTTTCCAGCTGATGAATCTCTTCGCCCAGCCTTGAAAAGTCAGCACCTAAAATCGATACTGCGATCTTCATGGCAGCTCCTCCTTTTTCGAATCCCCATCATTTGCTTTTCGCCAAACTGCAAAAAGCTTTCTGTTTTTATTGTACCACAAATCTGCCCCGGCGAAAACAACCGAAAAAGGCCGGCAGGCATTTTCTGCCCACCGGCCTTCATCTATGATTAAGCGGCTGTCAAAGCTTTGCTCCGCACTTACAGTGTATGCTTTTGCAGGCTGTTTGTGCAGTTCCGCTTTTCCTTTTCAAATTTTATAGATTAAATTTTACAGAATCTTAGGCGACTCTGCGGCTTTCCTCTACTGCAGCACTTAAAGCCTGCCGATAGGCGGCCTCATGGCGACGGCGAATCTCAGCGCGGTGGCGGCGCTCAGCGTGTGCCACACGGCGGTCGTGCGCTTCCCGCAGCATCACTGCCAGCGCACATACGGTCATAATGCCACCCAGCAGAGCCTCTGCAACAGCCAAACCAACGCTTTCCTGCGGCATAACAACAGACATACCGCCCATCGTCAGCAGCAGCGCACATAGGAACCGGCTTTTGCGGGTTTGGGGGCGGAAAAAAGCGCCCAGCACGCATACCCCGGCAATCAGAAGAAGCCCGACATACACACAGCCATCCATTTTTTTCGCCCTCCCATTTTGTTTTGGTTACTATTATGTTAACATTAACCGTTTCATTTTGCAAGTATTTTATTACAAAAAATTCATTTTTTCACCTGTTTGATTACAAAAGGAAAACAAAAAAATACCGCCTCTGCGCGGCGGCTGCCGCTGCAGAAAGCGATATCAAAAGGTTTTCAGGTCAGTTGAGAATATAGATATTCATCGTGCGGCGGCCAAAGCTTTCGCATTCGGCCTCGGTATTCATGTACAGGTCTACTACCGTAGAGCTGCTGTAAATGAATCCCCCGGTATCTGCGGCCACACAGTAGCCGTACACATAGCTGCCGTCTGCCGAAGCAATGTACAGGCGGGTGCCGTACGGAATTTCGCTTGGGTCTACTGCGACCCGGCCGACCGCTGCAGGTGCGCCGGTGGCTGTAGTGCCGCCGCCGCTGTATGCGGTGCATTTGCCGGTAATCACACGGCTGTAGGAAAGGCCGTTTGCTGTTGTTGTCTTTTTGCTGCTTGTGCTCGCAGAAGCACTGGAGGAGCTGCTCGTACTGGAGGAAGCAGAAGAAGCGGTGCTGCTTGCGACGGTCTGTTTCTGCTTGGTGCCTTTCAGCACCACTTTGTTGGTTGCCGCCTTTGTGACAGTTTCAGAAGCAACCGTTGTCTCGCTCGCTTTTCCGTTTATGTACTTCGTGCGCTTGACAACCTGCTTCTGGCCATTGCTGCCAGCAGTCTGTACAGAAGTCTCTCCGGCGGTCAGGCTGCTGTCCTCTTTTGTCACGGTCTCAAAGGGAATTTCCTCTGTTGTGGTGGTTTCCTGGTAGGTCACGCGCGAAACGGTCACGCTGTTTTTCTCGGTGTTTGTGCTCACAACGTCGTTGCTGCCCAAAGTCACGCCGGCCCGGCGCACGGTTTCCTCTGCGGAAACGGCGACCGGCTGCACCACCTGGTACTCGACGCCGTCTGCTGCAACCGTGACGATATGATTGCGCTTGACGGTGAGCAGTGTGTTTTCGGGCATGGGCTGGTCAAGCGGAACATTTACGATATCCACCTGCCCCAGCGTAACGCCGGCGGCTGTCAGCACCTGTCTTGCGGTATCGCCGTAGTGGGCGGTTGTTTCTTTGGTTTGTCCGTCTGCTGTAATGGTGACGGGGAATGCTGTGCGTACATCGACTTTTATTTTTCCTTCCACACTTGTGGAACGCAGGACCAAGTCACCGGTACTTGTGGTGACGCCTGCGGTTTTCAGGATGTCATTCGTGTCACCGCTCGTCAGCATGTAAAGCGTTTTGCTTTCTCCGTCTTTGGTAACGACCGCGCTTTGCGTGGCCGCCATGGCCGTGCCGGCGGTGCCGATACCAAAAGTAACGGCGGCGCCAAGCGCGAGCAACGTTCTGCCTGCCTTATGCATTACTGGTTCACCTGACTCTCTGTGTACATTCTGTGTTTTTACTCCTTCTCGGTCACAACCGCACGCCAACTTCGTGCGGCGGCCGGCCGCTCTCTGCAGCCAACGATTGCATGATACCTGTAAAAAATGTTCATGTCAAATTATTTCATACAAAGATTTTGTATGGTTTGCACAATAAAAAATGAAGAAACAGCTTGTTTCTCCCTGCAGGCCCCCTGTTTTCGGGCTTTTGTCCCGCTGTTTTGGGGGGCGTTTCTGTGCATTATGTAAGAACTTAACTGTTACAATTCTGTAACAAAGATTACATCATCGTTTACTCCCAACTTTTTGTGCAAAAAGAGTCTGTTTATGTGAACCTGTGCAAAAATATGCGCAATTTTTTCGCGCCCAGTGGGGATACAAAATTTCACTGCCGCCCGCTCCCCGCCAAACTGCCCTTGCAGGCGCGGCGCCGCCGCGCCTGACAAAAGCAGAAAGAGGTACCGTTTCCCCGTCCTTTTCAATTTGCGGAAAAGTGAGGGAAAAGTCTTGGCTTTTTTCATTTTGTTTCTATATTTAATAAAATATTTAATAATTTAATCAAAATTAAAAGCATTGTGCATAAAAATAGCCCATACTTTTCAACACTTTTCTGTTGAGAAATGTGGAAAACTATTTTCAGCTTTCCTTGATTTTCCGTGCTTCCCTGCATTTCTGCTGCATTGCCCACAAGGCACAAAACAGAAACCGCGCACGCTTTTTCTTCTGTATTTGTCCCTTGTGCTTATGGCAGGAATTTCCGGTTTTGTTATTTATACAGTCCGCAGTTTTTGGGTTTTGGGCGCAAAAAAGCCTCGGAAGTAAATTCCGAGGCAATGTTTTGTAAAACAGAAATTAACGCTTTGAGAACTGTGGAGCGCGACGTGCAGCTTTGAGGCCGTACTTTTTACGTTCTTTCATTCTCGGGTCACGTGTGAGGAAGCCAGCCTTTTTCAGTGCCGGGCGCAGGCTGTCGCTGTCTACCTGCAGCAGTGCGCGGGCAATGCCGTGGCGGATTGCGCCGGCCTGGCCGGTGACACCGCCGCCGGAAACACGGCAGACAACGTCGTATTTTCCGGTCAATCCGGTCAGCTCCAGCGGCTGACGGACGATAAACTTCAGGGTATCCAGACCAAAGTAATCGTCGATGCTGCGGTCATTGATGGTGACCTTGCCGGTGCCCGGGTACAGACGAACGCGGGCTACCGAACTCTTTCTTCTGCCGGTACCATAGAAATAAGATTCTTTATCATACATAATATACGAGTCCTCCTCCCTTAAAATTCCCAAGCAGTGGGCTGCTGGGCTGCGTGCTGATGCTCGGCGCCTTCAACAGTGCGCAGGCGGGTAAGTGCGCCGCGGCCAAGGGTGTTGTCAGGCAGCATACCCTTAACTGCCTTTTTCATAGCAGCGCAGGGATCTTCACGCATCAGGGTGTCGTAACGGACGTCTTTCATGTGGCCAATGTAGCCAGTGTGATGGTACCAATGCTTCTTTTCCAGCTTTTTGCCGGTCAAGACAGCCTTAGCGCAGTTGATAATAATGACATTATCGCCGCAGTCAACGTGCGGGGTAAAAGTCGGCTTTTCTTTGCCGCGCAGTAAAACGGCGGCCTGGGCAGCCACACGGCCAAGGGGTTTGCCCTCGGCGTCGATGACATACCACTTGCGTGTGACCTCCTGGGCCTTCGCCATATAAGTGGACATGAGCGGAACCTCCAAAATAAAATATTACAATCGCCCCGCCCCGGGCGGGGCAGCTCTCGCTAAAAGCGGTGTGCAGCGCAGAAAGGGCCTGTACTGCAGAGGAATTGCAAATATGATACTACCACAAGGGGACTTTCCTGTCAAGGGCAGAAGGGCGATTTTTTAAATTTACATACACAAATGCTTCTGTTTTCGCGCCTATACCGGCTGTTTTCTGCCTGTAGCTCGCGTGCCATTTCATTTTTTATATTCTTTTTCTATTGCAGCGCACAGGCTGTGCCACTGGCAGTCCCCGCATATTTTTTCAAGTTCGCCGTGCAGAAGCGGCGCGGCTTTTTTCTGCAGCGCACACCACGGCAGCGTCTGCCCCGCCTGCAGACCGCAGACCTGCAGAACAGCGCGGTCATAGCGCGCTGGTTTTTCACTTTCACAGGCTTTTCCCCTGCGGTTTGGGCAGCAGGCACAGAGGCTGTCCGCTTCGGTGCACAGCGTCACCGGCGTTTCCGGTTCCCGCTGCAAAAGAGCCGCTGTGTATGTCATGTTTTTCGTAAATGAGCCGCTGTAGCCTTTGCCGGCAAAATGCGGCAGGCACAGCAGATGATGCGGGCGCAGCCGCAGCGCCTCAGGCGGTCTGGCGTCCATGGTCCAAATGCCCCAGCGCACGCTCCAGCTGCGGCACCAGCACGGTCACCGCGGCAATCTTAACTGCATCGCCCGGCAAGAACGGCACCACGCAGGTAAGTAAAGCCGCCTGCAGCGGCGTATGCGTCACCAAGATAAACCAGCAGCTCCCTAAGGTATAAAGT